>JBGSPK010000191.1:0-39275 GCA_041738665.1 Sphingorhabdus sp.
ACGAACGGACCGTTGCCGGTACTGCTGTCGCTGGCGCTCACCGAAAGCGTAAATGTGCCCTGGGACCGGGGGGTGCCTGATATGGTCACACTGTTCGCTGTTGTTCCGGTGAGCGCCAGGCCCGCAGGCAGACCGGCAACCTCTTGCGACCCAAAGGGTGCGGTGCCGCCTGCGAAGCTGAAAGTCTGGCTATAAGATGCGCCCACGGTCGCACTGAGCGGACCGGACGCTATGATGGTCAATGCAGGCGCGCCGACTGTGATCGTGACCGTTGCCGGCGCCGATGTGCCCCCACCATTTGTCGCGGTGTAAGTGAAGCTATCGGTTCCAGAGAAGCTGGCGTTAGGCTGGTAACTAATAGTCGTACCACTCACCGATGCCGTGCCGTTGGCTGGCGGTGAAGCGACCGCAACCGAGGTTGCCGCCCCACCCGACAGATTGAGCGTGATTGGAGTGTCGCCACTACCATAAGCGACGGTCACCGAAACGGGACCTGCAACCGGCGTTTGCTCCGCAATGACCAGAGAATAGCTCTGGACGGCGCTGTAGGGACCCGCCCCTGTTGAGCTGTCGGTCGCCGTCACGCTGAAGGCAAAGCTGCCAAATGCGGTCGGCAGACCCGACAATGTACCGCTGGACGAAAGTCCTATACCCGCAGGCAAGCTGCCGCCGGTAACGGCGTAGCTATAAGGCGCGATGCCACCCGTCGCGGGGTTCAGCGCCGCACTGTAGGCGGTGCCGGCTTGGCCCGGTGCCAAAGTGGTCGTCGGTAGAATAACGGCTGGTGCGTTAACCGAAAAGGTGAACTGACGGGCAGCACTAAATGGTCCAGGCGCCCCGCTCGCGTCAGTCGCGGTAACCGTAAACGTGAAGCTGCCGCCCGCCGTTGGCGTTCCGGAAAGGACGCCGCCTCCAGAAAGATTGACGCCGGCTGGCAATGCGCCCGCCGTGACCGCATAGTTATACGGCGCTAGCCCGCCCGATGCGCTGATTGTCTGACTATATGGCAATCCAACGGTTGCGGTCGGCAAGCTCGTTTGGTCGAAGCTGATCACCGGCGGCGAAACCGTCAATACATAATTGCCACTGACCGCAAACGGGGCACCCGCGCCGCTGGCGCCATTATCCGTTGCGGTGATTGTGAAATTGGACGTGCCAACCGACGTCGTGCGCCCTGACAGTAGTCCGGTCGCGCCATTGATCGTTATACCCGCAGGCAGCGTCCCGGCGGTCACCGCATAGCTGTAACCCCCTATACCTCCGCTTGCGACGATGCTTTGCGACAGGGGCGCGTCGAATCCAACGTTGAATCCGCCCGATCCGGGGGTCAGTACCAGATTTGGCCCATTGACGTTCAACGTCACCGAACGGCTAACGGTAAAAGGCCCGTTGCCCGTCGACGCATCGGTCGCCGATATTGTCAGCGGGAAGCTGCCCGCCGCTGTCGGTGTGCCAACAATTTCAAGGGTGTTTGCACCACTCGACCCGGCTTGTAGGCCAGACGGAAGGCCGGTTACCTGATAATTAGAAAAGGGTTGTGTGCCGCCGTTGAAAGTAAAGGTCTGACTGTACGGCGACCCGACGGCAGCGGTCAGCGGTCCAACGGGCGTCACGGTGATCGCTGGATCGGTGACCGTAATCGTCACTGTTGCCGCAGCCGAACTGGCGTCGAAATTGCTGGCGATATAGGTAAAGCTGTCCGGCCCGGAATAACCTGTGTCAGGAATATAGCTGATCGTCATTCCGCTGGCGACCGCGCGACCATGCGTCGGCTGCATGACTACAGACACCGCACTGGCTCGTCCGGAGACGTCGAGCGTGATGGGTGTAGGTCCAGATCCAAAGGGGACCGTAGCGCTTACCGGATTGGCGACCGGCGGTGTATTCGTGATGTTGATCGAATAGCTCTGCTGGATGACCGACGGGCCAGTCCCCGCATTGCTGTCGGTTGCGGTTACGACGAAACCGAAGAGATTTGCAGTCGTCGGGGTGCCGGAAATCGCGCCTGAGGGCGACATGGTCAGCCCATAAGGCAGCTCGCCCGAGGTCACAGCATAAGTATAGGGTGCTACGCCGCCGGTCGCTGAGGCTATCTGCGCGGTATAAGCGATGTCGGTGCCGCCTGCAGGCAGTGTAGTCGGCGCCAGTACAAGCGGCGGTACATCAACAGTAAAGGTATAGGCGCGCGCGCCGGCATAGCCAGACGGCGTTGCGTCGGTTGCGGTGACGGTAAAGGTTGTCGAACCGCCGCGTGTGGGCGTGCCCGACAGTGTGCCGTCGGCGGCCAGCGCTATGCCCTGCGACAATGTACCTGAGGTCACCGCGAAGCTATATGGTCCCACCGAGCCGCTGGCTGCAACATTTTGGCTGTAAGGTACGCCAAAGGTCGCATTGGGCAGCGTAGTCGGCGTAAGCACAATCGTCGGTGCCGCAATCGTAACAGTGTAAGCCTGACTACCGGAATAGGGTCCGGGGGCTGCGCTGCTGTCAGTCGTCGTGACGGTGAAGTTGAAATTTCCGGCAATCTGCGGCGTTCCGGTGAGGCTCCCGTCGGCTGCGAGCGTCAATCCCGACGGCAGCCCACCAGCGGCAATCGCAAAGCTGTATGGCCCGGTGCCGCCACTGGCCGTCAGGGTGGCGCTGTAGGCGGTCCCGACCGATCCGCTGGCGAGTGTTGCCGGAGTAATGGTTAGCGGAACATCGTCGTTGATTATCGTGCCCAGAGCGCTGCCAGCGCCGATCGTGGCGTTTGCCGCGCCAGAGAGGGACACAGTAAATGTCTCGTCAGGCTCGGGCAAGGTATCGGCGTTGATCGTCACCGGGAATGTCTTGGTGGTCTCCCCGGGCTGGAAGGTAATAGAGCCCGCCGCCGGGACATAATCGCTGCCGGCAGTCGCCGAGCTGTTGGCGGTCGCCACTGACACACTGACGGTCTGACCGCTTGGTTCGCTGAGAACGATCTGGAAACCTAGCGTGCTTGTGCCCAGATTGCCCTCGAACGTCGACAGATTGGCGACTGACACGGTCGGCGGACCGTCATCGTTAGTAATCGTTGCGGTTCCGGTCAGTCCACCTTCGCGGGCGCCGACGACATTCGACAGCTGGACGCGGAAGGACTCATTGAGTTCGTTGAGCAGGTCGCCGTTGACGTCGACGACGAAGCTCGTCGAGCTACTCCCCGGCGCGATCGTTACCCCTGCCTGGCTCGCGGCAACGAAATCCTGGCCGCCGATGGCAGTCAAGTTGAGTGTCGTGATATCGAACGTCACACCGCTGGCGGTTGCCGCTGCCGAAAGGCTGATGGTAAAAGTTGCGGCGGTTGTCCCGGCGTTTCCTTCCGCAACGGTAACGTTGTCAATGAAGATGCTGGGCAAATCATCGTTGAGGATCGTTGCGGTTGTGCTGGCGGGGCTGCCGACCTGATAGCCACTGCCCGCAGCCAGCGTCACGATCACGGTTTCGTCTGGCTCGATCAGGCCGTCCTGGTTTGGATCAATGATAATTGTGCCGCTGTTCGCACCGGCCGGGATCAAGAGCGGACTGTTGAGCGCCGCATAGTCCGCCCCGTTGATCGCGGTCCCTCCCAACGCATAATTGACCGAAATCGGCGCGGTGGCAGGGGCATCGAGCGTAACGGTGACCGTCATGTTGGTCGAGCCGTCCTCAGCCGCCGAAGCCGGAGCTACGGCAACCGACGCGGTCGGGAAATCATCGTTGGTGATGCTGCCAGTCGCTGACGCAGTGCCGATCAGATAGGCGCTGTCGGGGGCAATGGTCAGAATGACCGTTTCGTTCGGTTCGATTGCGGCATCGGCAGCCGGATCAATCGTCACCGTAGCGCTCGCCGCGTTGGCCGGTATCGTCACGCTCGCGACAGCGCCCGTGTAATCAGATCCGCTCGTCGCGGTGCCTGAAATAGTCAGATTGACGGTCAGTGAGCTTGCTACCACCACATCGCGAGTCACGGTATACGCTAGATTGCCAGCGCCATCTTCGGCAGTATTCGCCGGGCTGACCGCGACCGAAACGGTCGGCAGGTTGACGATGCTGATCGTAAGGCTGAAATTCTGGAATAAGGTGCCGGGCGTGCTGGCATCGCGACGGCGCACCGTCATTGCGCTGGTGCCAAGTGTCGTCGGCGTACCGCTGATTGTGCCGTCGGAAGCCAGCGTAAGGCCCGCAGGCATGGTCCCGATGATAACGGCGTAGGCGCTATAAGGCGCGATGCCTCCCGTCGACGTCAGTGTCGCATTCGCCGGAACACCCTGGCTGAACGTCAAGGTCGACGGGGTTGTAACGATGTTCGGGTCGAGCGCCGTGCCAGTAAGAGTCCGCCCGCCGATCGCCCCCAGCGAATCCTGAACGCGCACGGTTACGCTATAGGGGCCGCGCCGCGTTGGTGTTCCTGAAATGGTGCCATCCGTCGCGAGCGTCAGTCCTGTCGGGAGGGCACCGGCGTCGACGGTGAAGCTGTAAGGGCCTGTCCCGCCCGATGCGGACAGCGTCTGCGTGAAAACAGCGCCGACAGTCATTGTGTTGAGGGCCGTCGGCGACACAGCCAGCGTCAGCACTTCGTCTGCGACAATCGTCCCGGTCGCCGCACTGGGCGTTCCAACGGTATAGCCAGTCCCGGCAGCGACGGTCACGATGACTGTTTCATCAGGTTCGATTGCGCCATCGGCGGTTGGGTCAATGACCACCGTTGCCGTCGTGGCATTCGCCGAGATCGTCACAGTGCTGACACCGCCTGTATAGTCGGTGCCGCTGGTGGCGGTGCCGCTCGTGGTGAGGTTGACAGTCAGGGCGCTGGCCGAGGCCGCACTACGCGTGACCGTATAGGTCAGATTGGTGGCACCATCTTCAGGAACCGCCGCCGGCGCTACCGCGATCGAAACTGATGGAGTCACATCGTCGTTGAGGATAGTTCCTGTCGCGCTTGTCGGTCCGCCAACGGTGTAGCCAGTTCCGGCACCCACAGCGAGAATCACGGTTTCATCGGCTTCGATTGTACCGTCGACCGAGGGGTCTATTGTAATCGTGGCAGTCGTCGCGTTCGCTGGAATCGTTACCGTTGCGACCCCGCCGGTATAGTCCGACCCGGAGGTCGCCGTACCGCTGGTCGTGATGTTGACTGTCGTAGGAGACGACAGATTGAGGCTGCGCGTTAGCGTGTAGACCAGATTGGTTGCACCATCTTCCGATACGGAAGCCGGAGCTACCGCAATCGAAACCGATGGCGGGGGACTGACGGTAAGGGTGAAGTCCTTAACCTCGAACACCTGTCCCGGACCGGTGCTGGATTCTGTTACTCTTATCTTCACAGTAGTGGAGCCAGCCGCTGCATTCGTAGTACCACTGAGTACACCGACGCTAGACAGGGTTATGCCCGCTGGCAAAGTGCCGGTTTCCAGCAAGTAGCTGTAGGGCGCGACCCCGCCGCTGCTCGAAAGCGTTTGGCTGAAGACTGCCCCCTGAATTGCTGTACCAGCTGGCGTGTTCAGCGTCAGCGTGGGTATTTGCACTGTGCCGGTATAACCCTTGTCGAAGAACTGCGCCGTGGGCGTGGTGCTGTCAGTCGCCCGGACGCTAAATGAATAGGCACCGCGCTGTGTCGGCGTGCCGCTTAGCACTCCGCCGCTGGTGAGGGTAAGCCCGACCGGCAGCGCCCCGCTTTGCAATGTGTAGGTATATGGTGCCAGACCACCGCTGGCGGTCAACGTCTGGGAAAACGGCGTGCCAGCGGTCAACGTTGGCAGCGAGGCCGGCAAGATAGTGATCGGCGACGCAGAGGGCGTTATAGTGATTGTGAACCGGATATCGCCGTTGCCTGCCAACGAACCATCACTGAGCTCGAAGACATCGGTCGAACCGATTCCGGTGGAGCCGTTGTGGCTATAGTCCAGGAACCATTGGCCGCCCGCATGGCTTGTCGTGGCCGTACCGTGGTTTTCAAGGTCTCCGGTGCCGAAGCTGCCGCCATCGATGGCACCATCACCACCCAGCCCGCTGACGGCTTCACAGTCGCTGATGTTGATCGTGACGGTGCCACCGGCGGTAACCGTCGCTGTCTGCGCAGGGCATTCGCCAGAGGTATGCTGTGCCATTGCAGGCATCGCCCCGGTCAACATTACGACCACGGCCAACATCATCGCCAAGTGCCAACGAACAACGGCCTGCAGCAGCAATTTACCTGACATCGGATTCCCCCCGACCGCTCTCGCGGTTACAATTTCGCGCCTTTGGGCACACGCCACAAACCTGCGCAGCCCAGCGCGCAAATGTGTCGTGGTGTAACGCGATAGCGATTTGGGAATAAAAAGCGTGTGTTGTATTGTACTAGTACACCAGCATTATTTCATCTTGCAGCGGAGGAAGGTGCTCTCTTGGCGGTCACCGCTTTGCCGCACGCGTATCTTCTGTTCGTCGAGCGACAGTTGCAGGAACATCGTAACGGGCGCGTCGGCCTCGCCTTCGGGCGAATCCAGTTCAACCACGATATCGGGATAATCGCTGTAGAACCAGAGGCGGCGCACCGCGACATCGCCAAATGACCGTTCGCCGATCTCGATCTGCATGCCATAATCGCGGGTGACAAAGCAGGCGTCTTTGGGTGACGCCCATAGCCCGCGATAGCTTTCCGGAATGCGGGCTTCCTCATATTCCATCAGCGAACCGCGCTCGGTCGTCTGTTCAAATTCAATGCTGCTGCACGATAGCAGGGCAAAACTTGCCAGCACCGCAAACGCCCCTTCAATCCCCCGGAACATCGTCGCACCCAATCATTGAACGGCCGCAAATCCCCCTGAACCAAGCCTGTAGTTGGGGAAGATCCGAAGCAGGATATGGATCGCTTGGGTCGGCCGGAACTGTTTCGACCCGCGCCCATTTGCCATCGCAGTCGTACAACCCCTTCCAGCTATCCATTATCCAGTCCGGTGACGTGACCAATATTGTGCTGTCGGAACTGGGCTTTGCAAAACCCCGGCTCGACTGGATATTGAAGCGGACGGCCGAGGATTGGATCCATCCAGTCACCTTCGATGGATAGGCATCATAAGACGCATCCCGGATAGCGATAATTCGGACATTGGCGATACGGAACCAGCCATCGCGGGCCTCAACAATGTCGAACTCAGCCAGATGCCGCGCCTTGGGTCCACCATAATGCCGGTCATCGGTGGGCAATCTGCCTGATATCCGTCCACTGGCAGACGGCGCCGCGCGAACGGCAACTTTCCTGCCATCCTCCGACGCTGTTTCCGACCAGCCGCTGATATTACAACTCCGGCCTTTTAAGGGTGACGCATAGGCAGCGGAAGCAGGCACCAAAATACAAGAGCCCATAACCATTGCCGTGGCCAGGGTGCGAGCCCGTTTGAAATAACCCATATCAATGTCACCGCTGCGGAAAGCTGGCGCCACAATGGAGGCCTGATGATGCAGGCTGCAAGCGCCATATTGACCTGGTGCATCGCCGCCATTGCAATCCCCGGTCTGCTCGCTTCAAAGTCCGGGGGGGGAATACTTCCTAGAAGTCGGGGCAATATGTTGAAGCGCGATTGCAAGCTATTGGTGATTGGTTTGCTCGCAAGCAGTTCCATTGCCCACGCAAGCGCGACGCTGCCGCCCTTTGTCGACAAGACAAAATTCAAATCGCACGCCGATTGCGTCGCATCACTGCGCAACGACCTGCAGCAAGACCGGGATGCAACTACAAATGGCTGGATTGGCTTTCGTGATGGAATGACACGGCGGGTGACGCTGATCACGGACGGCCTGGTTACACAATCGCGTAATGTCACAATCTACCGTTCTGAGCTATGGCGCGGTTTTGCCGGGCCCGTAGACCGACCTGGCGCGCCTGAGACCGAGGCGGCGTCGGGGGCGATCAACGGATCGCAAACTCGCACCTCGGCCAAATATGAAAAGCGGTTGAGTGTCTGCAAGGGACGGATCAAGACAGTGACGGGAGAAGAAGGCTACACGATGGATACCTTCGAGTAGTTTTGATCTGCGTGTTTCGGGTTAAATGTCGGGAGAAGAACGGGGGCGATCATCGGTGTGCACCAAGGCGACGTAAATTTTAGCCAACGCACCAGCCGAATTTCCAAGGATCCCACATCAAAAAAATGAAGCGACATATTACTTGATCGTAGAATCGCGAGTTTCACGACTTAAACGCAAAGATCGATTTCGCCTTTTCCGGTAATTGCCTTGCGATTTCGTCAAGGCGTTGGCACAAGGTGCTCTCGCGCCATTCGGCGAACTTCTACTCTGTGCTGCAGTCGCTTGTAATGTCCTTGCCGCGCTCGCGGTCCAATTTGCGGACGATTTTCGACTGATCAGCGAAGTCGTGTTGGCCATAACGCGGCGCCACTCCCATGCGACGGCGCGACAGCACGGCAAGGTGACAAAGGCTCCGTGCTATCTATGCCTGTCGTCGCGGGCACATATGTGGCATCCACTCACATGCCCTGCGCCTTGTGGATTGTCACGGCATAGTCATGTAGGCGCCCGATTAACCGCAGAGTTAGCGGAAGCTGCCGAGACTCATTTATTGCCTGATTGCAAATATCTCTAATCGCATATCTAAAAAACTTGAACAATTCCACATAACATCAATCTATTAACTGCCATTCACGATTTCTGCAAGATCCCGATGAGGTGTTTCATTATACGACTATACTGTTGGTTATCCGTTTCTCTGACACTGATGGTTGATAACTGCCTGGCGCCCTGATATCTGATTGGTACGCGCGTGGCGTTGATAAGTGTCAATGACGGTTCAAATTTGATGCAATTTGCCGATTCCAAGAAAATGATTGGTTTACTTTGTGAAAGCTAAGGCTGGAGATTTCATTTTAGGAAACCACCTTCTTCTGACTTTTGGCCTGTTCATTATGGTGTTGTTTTTTCTGGGTGGTAGCAGCCGGGGCGACACGCAATCGTTGATGATATTACGGCCAGTGTCCGCGCTAATGCTTGGTTATGCAATGTGGCGCGTTCAAAAATCGCATTTGCAAAATGGATTTTGGCCGATGATGATATGTGGGGTCGCCTTATCGATTTCGTGGTTATATTTAGTGCCCGTGCCTGGCGACTGGTGGCAAAACCTCAGTGGGCGGCAGATGATGTCTGTCATCGACAGCACAGCTTTTGGTGCTCCACAGTCACGAGTATTGGCCGTCAATCCACTTGCCGCTGAAAATTATACTTTTGCGCTGCTTGTGCCCGCAACTGCGGCCTTGTTTTTGATTCAATTAAGCCGAGAGCAGCAGTTTTTGTTGCTCCCATTTTGCCTTTTCCTTGGTTTTGCAACTGCACTGTTAGGTCTGTTGCAGATTATCGGTGATCCTCGAGGGTCATTATATCTCTACCGGCTTACCAACCCTGGTTCAGCGGTAGGTGTATTTGCCAACAGGAATCATCAGGCGATTTTTCTGGCACTCTTATTTCCGATGCTCGCCGCATATGCGACAGTTAACATTCGAAACCCCGCACAAGCTAAGATTCGCGGCTGGGTTGCATTTGCGGGCGGAACCGTCCTCGTCCCGTTACTGTTGGTAACCGGTTCTCGTGGCGGGTTGATTTCAGGGACTTTGGGAATTATCGCTGCTTTTTGGATATACAGGAAGCCCGCAGTATATGCTTCGCGAGACAAGCTGAACACGGTCGGGCTGGACTGGCGAATTCCTGCAAGCGTCGTGGCAATAGGAGCGCTGGCGGCAGTAACCATGCTGTTTTCTAGAGCAGAGGCGATTAATAGATTTTTCGACGATGAAGTAGGGGGGGGTAGCAGAACAGATTTCTGGAAACAGATTGTCACCATGGTTTGCAAACAGCTTCCGTTCGGAAATGGACCCGGTGGATTTCCAGACGCGTATCGGGTACAGGAACCGACCGAATTGCTCCGGTCAAATTATTTGAACCATGCCCATAACGACTGGCTGGAACTTATCGCAGATCTTGGGGTTTTTGGTTTAGGAATCACCTTTCTCTGTGTCGCGATTTTTTATGTGTATTTTACACGAACCAGAAGTGACAGAAGCGAACGCACGAGAATACTCGGCAAAGTGGGTGTTATGGGTCTCGCCATTTTAATGGTGGGAAGCATCGGTGACTATCCTGTGCGCGCACCCTTTCTATCAGTTATGGCGGTCATATTCATAATATGGTCTATCGGTTGCTCAGATACAAAAGACAAAAAATTAGTTTCCACGAAAATTATGGATTACGGGAATCAAGTCAGCTAGCACACTGACGATTGATGATTTGAATGGATTACTGAGAATTAAATGTTGCAGTCGGTAAACAGTACTCGCGCTCTTCAATCGCAAGGTATGTCGGAGGATGGAGCGGTCCAGTCGTTCGCGCCTCCCATATTGTTGCAATATTGGGAGGTTATAGTTCGCTGGAAATGGGTCATTTCCGGTATCATTGTCAGTATGTTAGTGCTCGGGCTTATTGTGACTTTGCTAGCTACTCCGCAGTACACCGCCACATCGCGGATCGAGATCAGTCGCGACCAGAAAAAAGTGACGAACGTAGAGGGTTTGGAATCATCCGAGTCGGGGCGGGATGTCGAATTTTACCAAACTCAATATTCTTTGCTCGAAGCTCGCTCACTGGCTGAACGCGTTGGCCGCGAGCTTCGATTAGCGTCAAGCGAGGCGTTTTTTTCCGCACATGGTGAGAAACCCGATAATGGCACATTGTTTGCCACAAAATCTGACAATGTGTTAAGCGCAGGAGAGCGCCTGAAGCGAGAAGAGAAGGTAGCAGAACTCCTTCTGGAACATGTCAGCATCTCGCCAATACGGGGTTCTGCGCTGGTAAATGTCAGCTATACAAGCGGATCCCCAGCGCTTTCAGCTCAAATTGCGAATGCGTGGACCGACCAATTTATAGTGCAGAGCATGGACCGTCGGTTTGCATCCACCGCCGATGCGCGAAGCTTTCTGGAGGGCCGACTTGCTGATTTGCGTGCACGCCTTGAGATGTCGGAACGCGCGGTCGTAAACTATGCGTCTCAAAAAGGAATTGTCGCCTTAGGCACCTCCAAAAGCGTAGATGGAAAGACCGAGGTACAACGCACGCTGGTTTCCAGTGATTTGGAGGCATTGAATTCGGCGCTAGCAGATGCGACCGCTAACCGGATAACTGCCGAAAGTAGGGCGCGGGGTCGCAACGGCGGCGCAAATTCCGATGCTCTCAGCAATATTGCCATTTCGCAACTTAGGCAAAAGCGAGCCGAGGCTGCGGCCGAATATGCAAAGCTCATGGTGCAATTCGAGCCGGGTTATCCATCTGCAAGAGCGCTCGCCGAGCAGTTGAGGGTGCTTGATGCCAGCATTGTGCGTGAGGAAAGCCGTGTACTCAACAGCCGGTCATCCGAATACCGCGAAGCCGTTCAGCGTGAACGTGATCTGCGGCGACAGGTCGAAGCGCTCAAAGACCGGATGGACCTGCAGCAACGCGACAGCATAAACTACAATATCTACCAGCGTGAAGCCGACACGAACCGTGAATTGTATGACGGTTTGCTCCAACGTTATAAGGAAATAGGTGTCGCCGGGATCGGTGCAAGCAATATAGCGATTGTTGATCGCGCAAAGACCCCCGAAAAGCCGTCCGCCCCTAGCTTGCCTCTGAACATCGCGCTGTCATTGCTGGCGGGCTTGGGTCTTGCCGCAGTCGCCACCTTCGCGCTGGACCAAATTGATGAAGGCATTCGCGATCCTGGGCAGGTTAACCGCTTGCTTCACGTTCCTTTGTTGGGCAGCATTCCTGACATCGATGAAGAGAACGCCATCGAAATGCTGAATGATGCCAAATCGATGTTGTCTGAAGCTTATCTGAGCATCAGATCGAACCTTGCATTCACCACCGATCATGGCGTGCCGAAAGCATTGATGGTTACCAGTACGCGGCCCGCAGAGGGTAAGTCCACGACCAGCCTGGCTTTGGCAACTGTCTTGGCGCGCACGGGGAAGAAAGTGCTGCTGATCGACGCCGACATGCGTTCGCCATCGATGCATCAGTTTTTGAATGTTGGCAATGCCAGTGGGCTGAGTAACTTTCTCGCAGGCGAGAGCGAATGGCAGAGAATGGTGATGCCCACGGCTATCCGTGGGTTGCACATTTTGCCTGCAGGGCCGATGCCCCCCAGCGCTGCTGAATTGTTAAGCAGCGACCGGATGATGATGTTGGTCCGCCAGCTGGAGGAGCATTTCGACCATATTGTCCTCGATTCGCCGCCTATATTGGGCTTGGCGGACGCACCTTTGTTATCCAGGGCCGTTGAAGGATGTATCTTCGTTGTAGAGGCCGAAGGCGTCGCCCTTCGCGGTGTCAGAGCTGCGCTCGGACGTTTGCAGACCGTTCACGCCCATGTCTTTGGTGTCGTCATGACCAAATTGAACCAGCGTCAGGCCGGTTACGGTTACGGTTATGGGTACGGATATGGTTATGGTAGTTCTGACCAAGAAATTCACGCCAAAGTGTAAGTGGATTGCGGTAACGATATCACGGCATGCAGCCTGAATTTGAGTTGTGCGCCCACCCATCTAAGCTTATATTAATGGCTTAATCTAACTAATCGCTTCTGGCTTTTATCTCTAAGTTAATCTGCTTCTCAGCGCTTAATTTACCATTTAATATCTCGCGGCTTGGTGCCCATTCACCTCGTCGACTATAGGTCCGCAGCGCGAGTTTATTGATGTTATCAAGACATTAGATGTGCAGGTGGCCAATATAATTGATGTTTGAGGCAACCGTATCACATCGTTCCTGATAGCATGATGCACCCATAAAATGGATAACGACTGTCTTGAAAAGTGGTGATCGACGGCATAGAGAGGCTCAGCGCTTTGCATCGCTTTGAAGGGCGCGCGGCTTTTGTCCATCCAGAAATTCTCGGGTCCGGGCTGGCTTGCCGAAATCCACTCCATTGCCGTGCGCGTCTAGCTAGTGGTTACATTGAGAAGCAATGTACCGGCCTGCTGCGTTCCAACTGCGGGAGGAGGGGCGGTGCGACAACGGGTACAGGGCCGCTTAGCGACGAACGGTGAAGCAAATCCACCGTCACACGCGGCCAGAGCGAATATCAGCAGAAAGTGATTTCACGCATTGGTGACCTTTATCTATATCGAAATAGTCTTTAAGCTGCCTCCGCCCATTTTCAACAGAGCCCGGACAAATGCATCAAAGTCGGTTCAACGCCAGCCCGTCCATCAACTCTGGCTGAGGTGAGGTTCCCCGATAAATTGCGAGGCCCTGCGGGATTTTATTTCATACGCTTGGGTTAATCTCGGACTACTGGATATCCGGAGTTTGATCTTGGACTGATGCAAATGACGGACACCGCCACGCTTTATTAGTGACAGCTTCATGGGGGTTGCCTATAGAAGCGGGGATTCAAAAATGCCGACGCGCGGCCCAACCAAGGCCATTTTGTATGTCCGTCGACATGGAGGCAGATTTGACGGCGAAAGACAGAAGTAAGATCGCGGTCATCGGGCCCAGTTTCTTTGGATATGTAGAGGCAGTGACAGACGAACTAACCCGTCAAGGCTACTCTGCGCGTTATTTCGACGAGCGACATTCCAACTCGATCTACTCGAAGATTTTCTATCGCCTGGGTTTCGACTATCCGATAAGGCAAGCGCGCAAGCGGCATCTCTCCCAGTTGATCGAACATATCGTATATGGCGGTTTCGGGTGTCTACTGCTTGTCGATGTTGAAGTAGTTGATCGCTCATTCTGCGAAACCTTGCAAAGCCACGGCGTAGATGTATTCCTGTACATGTGGGACAGTGCAGAAAATAAACCTGGCTTTGTCGACATGATCGGCACTGTTAAAGCTGCAGCTACTTTCGATCCCTTGGACGCCGAAAATCTAGGCATGCGCTATATCCCACTTTTTGCAGAAACAGTGTACAAGCCGGGTGCGCACGCGCCCCTGCGCACGGTTGGCAGTGTTGCGTTCAATGGAACCATGCATTCACACCGTGCGCGACAACTTGCTTTGCTCGAGCGTATTTTGGGCAGCGGTGTTCGGGTGGAGAAGTTGCTCTATTATCATTCGAAAGTGCTTTATTTTATCAAGAGCATCTTTATTCCATCGAGCTGGCATTACGCCTCCAGTATTTCAACAACCGCCTATTCAAAAGAAACGATCGCCGACCTTTACATGCGGTCGGAATATGTTGTCGACATCCACCATCCCGGTCAATCTGGTCTGACTTCACGGACTTTTGAAGCCCTACGCGCAGGCGCATTGCTTGTTACCTTCAATAAGACGGTCAGTTCATTACCTGCCTCGCTTGCCGCCCGGTGCGCGTGCATCGATAAAGTAGAGGAAGCACCTGCTGCGCTTGCAAAGTTGTCCGGTACACCAGCTATTACCAGCGACGATGATTACTTCCTCTCGCTTGAACGTTTTGTCAGCGACATAGTAGCGTTCATGGCATTGCCGCTCAAACAAGTCAGAACGGATCCGGACTAATGACTGTAACTATCATTATACCCGCGCGTCATGCGTCGACCCGTTATTTTGCCAAGCCGTTGGTTCCAATCAAGGGCGCTTCGGGCGTGGAGAAGTCACTTATACGGCGCACATGGGAAGCGGCATCCCGAGTCGACTCATCTTTCGCTGTCTATGTGGCAACAGATTCACCTGAAATAGCTGATCATGTAGAGGGGTTTGGCGGGGCTGTGTTGATGACGGCAGCCGAATGCCGCAACGGCACCGAACGATGCTGGGACGCCGCCCGGCAGTTGAGCTTGGCGGATGACGATATTGTTATCAATTTCCAAGGCGATTCGTTGCTGACTCCGCCTCACTACGCCAAGGCAATTGTCGATCTACTTGTACTTAAACCACAATATGCCGTCTCTACGGCGACAATTCCCTGTTCCGTTGATCATTACCACAAGCTGGAAGCCGACGCCCAGCGAGGCATCGTTGGCGGAACCTTTGCTGTTACCAACAGCGCTGGTGGCGCATTGTATTTTTCAAAGCGGATGATCCCGTTTCGCGCAAATTACGATCCCACAGAGGGCCTGTCTTATCTGCATATTGGTATATATGCCTATCGAACAAGCGCGTTGCGTGATTATGCGGCTTTTAGTCCAAGTCGACTGGAGCTTCTTGAAGGCCTCGAGCAATTGAGATTTCTTGATAACGGACGGGCAATCGGTTCGGCAGTTTGCGAGAGTCCGGACTGGGAATTGTGGGAGTTAAATAACCCGTCAGATTTGCCACATATCGAAATCGGACTTAGATTGGCGGGTCTTGAATGAGAGCAGACCAGCATATACCGGAGCAGTTGGCAGAGACAAACTCTGCCAGCGATTACCGGGATGCAAGCAAGATCGCAGGGTCGCTTTCTCAGGCATCCTATCGCAGGCAGTCGCGCAAGCTCGTGGACCGGCTCGGTATTCTTGCCGGGTGCCGGGTGCTTGACTTGGGCTGCGGAACGGGATTTCTGAAGCCGCTGTTGCTAGAAAGATCAGCAGAGTATCAAGGTATCGATGGGGACGCGAGATCTATTGCGATTGCAAGGCAGCTATATCGTCCCGAAGGCTTTATTGAGGGCCGATTCCCCCAGGATTTGGTAGCAGCCGAATTTGATCTAATAATTTCGCTGTCCTGTGTCGATGAAATGCCCGACCGGGAGATCGCTCTGGCGACCATTGCCGATCGCCTAGCACCTGATGGCCGTTCGCTTCTGGCCGTGCGCAATGGCAGCTTCCCCGCCCATCGGCTGAAACGCGTGTTGCATCGCTTGAACTTAAAAAAAGCTTTGGTAGTCGATGATCTGGACTATGATCAGTGGGTTGCGGAAATCGGGCGGGCGGGCTTGAGAATCGATTCCATCGAAGCCTATTGTCGACCTTGGTTTATTGGGGCCACCGCTAACGGGCTGAAGAACGCGATATATCGCTCTGCAAATTGGTTATTGCCGACACGCTACTGCTATATGCTGCAGTTTTTGCTCTCGAAAAATTAAGGCGATGTGGGTCTCACTCCTGTCGGTTGCTTTGGGTAGTCTTGTTACTTTACTGCAATATTTCGGGTTGGGTTTTTTCCTCACCGGTCAGAATTTCCTGTCGGCGCGCGCAGCAATCAACGCAATGAACCTACTCGCCCCCTTTTTGTGCTTCGGACTCGATAATGCTGCGCCGCGAATAGTGCGCGAGGGATCTAGAGGCAGCTATGTCTGGTCCTTTATTGCATTGGCTGTTCCTGCAGCCATGGCGATGATGTTGTTCGCTTGGTTCGACATCGAATGGAAATATTCGCCCTTTTTGGTCGGAATAGCGTTTTCGATGACGGTTTCAATCAGCCTTGTGGCGTCCAATTTCACGCGCGCGCAGGGCGCGCACCACCGTTATTTTCTCAGCGTCAATTTTTTCGACCGTTTCGCCAGAACAATGATACTGCTCGGATCTGCAGTATTGGTTTCAGACTTTCTCCATTGGGCTCTGCTTGCCCTCCCCGCTTTTTTGTTCTACTCATTTTTTGTCGTTATCCGTAGCAAGGCCTCGCGGGACGGCTTCGAGCTTTTCCCCAAAAAGCTCATCCGCGAGTCGTTTCCATTGATGCTTTCGTCAGTAGCGATTATTGTTTTGACGCGTTCACCTTACTTTGCCGCCTATACACTTGAAAATCCGGTGTACGCGAATGTTACAGACATTGTGCTGCTCTTTTCACTTTTCATCCTTATTCCAATTCTTAACATCCAGAAAATAGCTGAAATTGATGACTTCGTTGAACAAGGAACCGTCAACTATCTAAGCCGCCGACTGGTATTGGCGGAAGTCCTGATAGTAACTGGATATCTAGCAACAATGGCGATAGGGTTGGCGCTGGGTGTTCTTTTGGAAAGCGACCTGTTTGAGATTGTTATGCCAATTGGGATAGGTATGGTGGCGATTTCTCTGCTTCCGAATTTTCCCCATCTGCTATTGCTTCGTGGCGACTCGCGGAAGGGTTTCACTGCTACCATTATCGTCATACTCGCGACATTCGTAGCTTATCCGACTGCCTATTTTTCCGGACTTCCCACGGCTTGGGGCTTTAACGTCGCTGCTTTTATCTACGCTGGCACTGGTATCGCCTACAGTAGTAGGAACGTACCGACTCATGGGTCGGCTGCGCGAGTGACGCGCACTATCTTGCTAAGCATCTACATTGTAGTAGCGGTTAACTTTATTGATGCATTGAACCTGCATTCGGTATTGGGGCCACTGGTGCCGAAATTAGATTTTTTGTGATACCTTCATGAGCGACATTCCAAAAGTTAATTTGTTGTTGCACCGAATTTCGGCGCTTTCTCTGATGTTATGCGCACTGGCTGCCTTGTCTTATCAGCTTGAATATGCCTATGGCTTGTTGGTTTGTCTTATGTTGTCGTCAGTACTTATCTGTGCTTTCACAGACAAATTGGTTTCAGCGCTCGGTTTCTTCTTGCTTGCTAATAATTTCATTCTGTCAGTTTCATTTTTATTTCAAGATGGAATCGTTAGCTATTTGTGGACGGCAACATTCGATGGCTATTACCGCAAGGTAATTCTATTGGAAACTTTGTTCTGGTGCTCATTCGTGCTCTTCTGCGGAGCAAAGTCTGCTAACGATGGAGCTCAGTCTAAAATTTACAGAAAAAACATGCTTGTTAATTTCCCACCTATTATATTTCTTTTGGCGGGCATTCCGATGCTGATCGGCGACATCGTTATCAGTTCATCGTCTTATTTCATTTCCTATGTCGAATTTTCGTCGACTGGTACAGTGGCCTATGAAACTGGTTCAGCGTTCATCGCATTCGGGATTTTTTTACGCGTCGGCAGGCGAACTTCCTGGTTGAGTCTTGCCCTCGAGGCGGTCGCAATACTACTCATCCTTTATATCGCCGTAGGGTCGGGAAAGCGACTGCCGTTAGCCTACCCAGTATTCTCCTACACCGTGTTATTGGCTCACCATTTTAGCCGGATGGCTGCAGGCACCGTCTATTTTGCCATTGCGTTGAGCGGATATGTATTCGGCATTGTTCGCGATGCCATGACACTTCAGTCCATATCAAGCGACATCCTTCTGTCAGGCCTGCGCTCTACCAATCAAGGGGCGACAATGCACGCTTCAGCGGTCTATGTGCGCATCGCGGACGAAGGACTGATAACGACCGGTGAGCGGTTCGTTTCCTTTGTTTCGAACATGTTTCTCGCCGCCGTCGTGCCTGTTAGCTCGCTCCCTGACGTTGCGCGCGTAAATGAGTTTGCGATGAATTACTACGACGTGCAGGGTAATGGAGGCCTTATCGGTCCTTATTCTTATTTCTTTTTGGGACCGACTGGGCCTGTACTGCTCGCAGGCGCGCTCGCGTGGTTATACCGTTCAAAGGGAGCAATCCCAACGCTTACCTTCGGGTTTCTAGCGGTAATGAGTCCGCGATGGACATTATATAACATCGGCCCCGCGTTACGCATTTTGGGCTTCACCGCACTTTTTGTGCTTATAGTTAGGCTTTTACGGTTAAGAACTGGCCCCAATACCTACTCGAAGAGCGTAAACTCACGATGAAGGTATTTATTACAGGGGCTACGGGTTTTGTCGGCAGAAGCCTTATGAGTCGCCTTCGTGCCATGCCTGTTGAAATAGTTAGTGCTGGGCGCAGTACTGCCAGCGACATCGTTATTGACGACATTATCGGTTCGACGAAATGGCAAGCGGATTATTTTCGCGAGGTGAATTCGATAATCCATCTGGCCGCTCATGTTCACAAAATGTCAGAACCAGATACGTCGCGCTATTTCGCTGTTAATCGCGATGGTACGGTTAATCTTGCTCGCGCCGCTGCCAAAGCAGGTGTGAAACAGTTTATTTTCATGAGCACGATCAAAGCAATGGGCGAATGTACCGAGCCCAACCAACCTTTTACGCGCCATTCGCCATGCTTGCCGACCGATCCCTATGGCCAATCCAAGTGGGAAGCGGAGCAAGCGTTATTCAAAATTGGCGAAGAGCACGGGATGCAGATCATTTGCTTGCGTCCGCCTCTCGTTTACGGCCCTTCAGTCGAAGCCAACTTTCTTTCCTTAATGAACTTAATCAAGCGCCGAATTCCGCTGCCTCTAGCCGGTATCAACAATAAGCGCAGCATGGTCTTTGTTGGAAATCTTATCGACTTGATTCTGCATTGCTTGGATATCCGTGAGACCAAGGGTGTCTTCCTTGTCTCAGACGGTCAGGCGATGTCAACATCCCATTTGGTGGCAGAAATCTCTAATGCAATGAAGCTCCAGCCTCGACTGTTTTCCGTACCCTCCATGCTTTGGACAGCCAGTCAGAAACTTCCTGTCATTGGCCCCATAACCGCTCGTCTGACGACAAACCTGCAAGTCGATATCGAGGAAACAACAATGGAACTCGGTTGGTCACCTCCCTATTCCACCCGCCAAGGTATTTATGACACTGTCAAATATTTCCAGCAGACCTGAGCAAAGCAGCTATGCTTTGTCAAAGTTCAAGCGACTGCTTGACATTGTATTAGTTGTGCCTGCTTCACTCGCACTATTCGTGCCGTTTCTTGTAACGGCCGTGGCAGTCAAGGTCAGCTCGCAGGGGCCGATTTTTTTCAAAAGCGAGCGGGTAGGATCAGGAAATAGCCTATTTACGATGCTCAAGTTTCGCACAATGCGTGTTGATACGCCTTTAGTCGCAACGCATAAACTCGAATCGCCCGAGCGCTGGCTTACACCAATTGGCAGTATTCTTCGGAAATCCAGCCTTGATGAATTACCCCAGCTGTTCAACGTTCTGGCAGGACATATGTCGCTCGTCGGACCTCGTCCGGCGCTGTTCAACCAAAATGATTTAATTGCCGGGCGGACGGCAAAAGGCGTGCATCGATTAACGCCGGGCATTACAGGTCTCGCTCAAGTTAATGGCCGCGATGAATTGAGTATAGAAGAAAAGGTACTAGCTGATGCAGAATATCTGGCGACAGCGAGCTTTATTGGCGACATGAAAATCCTCTTTGTTACCATTGCTCAGGTTTTTGCACCACGCGGCGTGCAACATTAAGATGATCGGTCGATGATCGGCAGAATTTGAAAGGGTTGAAATGCGCGTCATTGTTACTGGCGGGGCTGGATTTATCGGATCCACTGTCGTCCGCCACCTGGTTGAAGAGAAGGGCTACTCCGTACTCAATGTCGATAACCTCACTTATGCGGGAAATCTTGCTTCATTGCACACGGTCAGCAACAATCCAAATTACGATTTCCTTAAGGCCGATATTTGTGATCGCAAAACAATGGAGCTGGCATTCGCCGATTTCCAACCTGCCCGGGTGATGCACCTAGCTGCCGAAAGTCATGTCGACCGCTCGATAACTGGAGCAAGCGCATTCATTGACACCAACATCGGCGGAACGTTCAACCTGCTCGAGGTGGCAAGGCGTTATTGGCAAGAACTACCAGGCGAAGCTGCTGCACGGTTCCGCTTCCTCCATGTTTCTACCGACGAGGTATACGGTTCGCTGGGTGACCATGGATTGTTCTCGGAGACGACACCCTATGACCCGAGCTCGCCCTATTCCGCATCAAAAGCGGCATCTGATCATCTGGTCAAGGCATGGCATCGCACTTACGGCCTACCGGTATTGTTATCGAATTGTTCGAACAATTACGGCCCTTACCATTTTCCTGAAAAGCTTATTCCGCTCACCATCCTCAACGCGATCGCCGGCAGACCTATTCCAATCTATGGCAAGGGCGAGAATATTCGCGACTGGCTTTATGTCAAAGACCACGCACGTGCTCTCGACTTGATCGCCGAACGCGGCAAACCAGGGGAAACCTATAACGTAGGTGGTCGCAACGAACGCAAGAACATAGACGTCGCGTTGAAGATTTGCGAAATACTTGATGAGCTTGGGCCAGGTGGGGAGTCTCATCGGAATCAGATAACATTTGTTGCTGATCGCCCCGGGCATGATGCGCGTTATGCGATCGATGCGTCCAAGCTGGAGAGCGAGCTTGGCTGGCGCGCGCTCGAGGATTTTGACAGCGGTATCGAAAAGACTGTTCGCTGGTATATAGAAAACGAATGGTGGTGGCGCCCATTGCAGAAGAGTTACGATGGCGAGCGGTTGGGGCTACTCAAAACCTAAGTATTCGAATGATAGCCGAGTAGGCGACGGTCTCGAAGGTGAAGTGATGGTATTGTAAAAATCGGCCTTTCGATGTAGCATGAAGACAGCCGACGATATTTCAAACCTATCCTTTTCGACCGTATTGCCTACTTCTGTGCATCGTTCTCCTGCTGTTTTCCCGGCCAATCCGTTAGCCTGTGCCCCGGCTTGCATAAAATAGCGCTCGGTTGGCTAACGCACCCACGTTTTTGAAATCGCATCCCCTATAGTCAACCGGTATAAAGCGGCTTTCAATAAAGCGGGCGGCTTCAGATGAAATCGTTCCAGAACTTGGCATATCGGAGCGGAGTAAACCGTCCAGTGCATCGGAATTGCTCACAACTCCAGGCAAATTTTGATAATAACTTTTCCCAAATAACAATACCGGTCGACCTGCCAACAACGCATCGAGCCCACCGTTGGAGTTAACAGTCAAGATAGCTGAGGCCCCTTCAAGCTGACGGCTAAACAACTGGTTGTTCGAGCGCCTAACCCGATCGGGAGCAAGCGCCTTCACTCTACGAAAAAGATCGTCGCGGAGTTCGAGTGGGTGCGGGCGCCAAACGAGATGCATTTCTGGTCGTAATTGTAAAAATCGTTCGATTTGTTCGTAAATGTCCTTTTCTTCCGCACCGAAATGTGTTGCATTAACGTCGCTCAACACCTGATCGACGAACAGCAGATAGTCACCCGGTATAGGTTCCTCCTCGACGGAAATCATCCCACTCACCTTAGCGGCCTTCACCTTCCAACGATTACATATGGCAGCAACATATTCCTTAAACTCGTTCGCCGGGGAGATGCACTGGATAGCTAATATCCAGGCCATATCAGCTAAAGTGGCTAATCGCGCTGGCAACGACGACCTAAGTTGGCGATAATTCCGACTCGGTTGAGCCTTAAGTTCAATCGCGGGTACCCTATGCTGTACGTTGCTTTGTTCATTCTCGGCGAAGGATGCGTTTGCATTTACGCCAGCAGGATCGAGATAGACGTAGGGGCCCGGTCCCGCTTCGAAATATATGAGAGGCGTGTCGGGGTAGAGATGGCGTGCGGCAGCCCCGAATGCCTGCTCCGTTATCCGATATTCACCTGGCGAAATGATTAAATCCGGCTCAATTTGACTCAATGCGGAAATCGCCTGATCATAATGCCATTTGGCCAGTGCGGCCCATCGGTCAGAATCAGCGTTCGAATTAAGAAAAAATTTGAGGTCCAGATCGAAGGGGGGCGACTGGCCACGCAACAATTTGAGCCTCAAGCGTCCCCGCCCGGCGCGCACCGCTTGCAAGCCTAAACGGTTATGTGCGAACCAGAAAAGGCCGGGCCGATTGCAATAGAATATAGGCTGTTTATCAAAAGGCAGCACATCTGCGATCGCGCGACACAGCAAGGCATAAGTGATGTCGTGCCCAAAAAATAATATACTCAAATGCGGCTGCCTATAACTGTAGTTCTCGCTGGTGCGATGATGCTGCCAGGTGGATAATGGCCACGTACCACGGCATTGGCGCCGACGATGCTACCTTCGCCCAGCTTTGTCCCAGGCAGAATCGCAACCCCATAGCCAATAAAGCAGTTGTCGCTGATCTCGACCGGCAGTTCGATGACTGGCCATTGCGAAAACGGCGAAACCGCGCCCCTTTCAACCTTATTTTCGGTGGTGCTGATGAATACATTGGCAGAGATAGTAACGTTGTCGCCGATCTTTAGCATAGATGCACAACTGACAAACAAGCCGTGGCCAATACGAACATTTTTCCCAATCTGAACTGTGCCGTCGAGAATTTCGATGCGTGCGCCTGGGAATATTCCTAAGCCGCTGTCTGCGTAAAAGTGGCGCCTGCCGACGAAGAAGATCGGCTTTCCGAAATATCCAAGTCCGCGCAACCGGCCTGCCCATAGCTTATAGACGAGAAAGCGCATACCCCACAATATTCGGCCATCGACCACCATCAGCTGTGCCTGTGGAACTCGGTCAATGCATCGCAAATTTTACCAACGTCATCATCGGAGAGATTTTGGTGGATAGGTATGTTGAGGGCAGATTCACTGAAATCGAAAGCACCCTTACATTGTAAGGCATAGGGCTTGAAAATATCAATAAGATGAAGCGGATAGTAACGGAAGGTCGAATATATACCTTTTTCTTTCAGGTAGCTAGCAAGCTTGTCACGCTTCGACGATAGAACCGTGAAGAAGTAATTGGAATAGGTCACTGACTGGTCGGTTTGCTCGACAAAAATGCCACCAACATTAATAAGGCTATCCATATAGCGACGCCGAATTGAAGCTCGTTTTTCCAAGACGTCGAGCAAGGATTCATATTGCGGAATGCCTAAAGCGGCATTGATATTGGTAAAAATTGATCGACGGCCAGGACTGGTTAGCTGATACTCCCACCAACGATCATCAGTGCCCTGCCGATCAATGCCGCTCTTTGATTGGGCTGGCAGGCCTAGATAAAAATATTCCTTGGCCCTCTCGACATGTTTGCGGTCCTTGAAATAAACTGCGCCGCCTTCCCCGCATGTCAGCAATTTCATCGCATCGAACGACCAGCAACCAAAATCGCCCTCGGTTCCAATAGAAACGCCTTGGCGAAACGAACCAAAGGCACAGGCCGCATCTTCAAGGATCAGGATTTCCGGGCCAACGATAGCTCTGAGTGCTGCAATATCGACAGGAGCACCGCCATAATGGGTAACAAACACTGCCTTGGTCCGCTCTGTAACTGCATTGCCAATGGCCTCGATATCCACATTTCCGGTGTTGGCAATACAGTCGACAACGACCAGCTTGGCGCCATGCTTGACCACCGCGCTGCCGACAGCCGGAAAGGAAATTGACGGGACAATGACTTCCTCGCCGACTTCGACGCCAACAATGTCGAGCACACCGAAAATCGCGTCGGAACAGCAAGAGATTGTATGGACATGTGCCGGATCAAGTTTCTGGAATGCAGCAAAAAGTTTTTCGAATTCGACAACATGACTGCCACGGCCGAGCCAGCGTGATTTTGCGATGTCTCCGAGCAGTTCGAAACTTTGCTTGCCGATGTCTGGTTCAAAAAGATTGATCATATCGTCCTCAGTCGAAAATCTGTAGCACGCCGAGCACAGCTCTATCGTCGTCGGTGACGACTAAGCATCCAATGCGCAATTGTCTCATCCTGTCCTCTGCGGCAACCAGCATCTCATCCGCGGAGATTGTTTGAGGCTTCGAGTTCATGATATGAGCAGCAGTTTTTGTGAGCGAAAACCCATCTGCTTCCATCGCTCGGCGCAGATCGCCGTCGGTAATAATTCCTTTGAATGTGGAGCCCTGCTGCACCAGCGCAATGCCCAAGCGACAATTGGTGATAACATGGATGACGTCCCGCAGTGGAGTCTCTTCCTCAACAAAGGGAAGAGACTTCGTTGTCATCGCATCTTTGACGCGCGACAGCAAACGTCGTCCAAGAAGGCCGCCTGGATGAAAGCGGGCGAAATCATGCGGCTGAAAATTGTGAATCGTTGTCAGTGCGATTGCCAATGCATCACCCATTACCAACGTGCATGTCGTTGAGCTCGTAGGTGCCAAGTCATTTGGGCAAGCCTCGCGCTCAACGCCGACATCAAGCACCACGTGCGCATCTTGCGCGAGCGTCGATTCAATGTTGCCCGTCATGCCAACGATGATGTTACCTTGGTGTCGGAAGAACGGCAGGAGACGAAGGATTTCTTCTGTTTCACCTGAATTGGATATCAGCAGCGCAATATCTTCGGATCGTATCATCCCCAAGTCACCATGAAAGGCCTCTCCTGGGTGGACGAAGAATGACGGCGTACCGGTCGATGCCAGTGTGGCAGCCATCTTCTTGCCGACAAGCCCCGATTTACCCATTCCCAAGATTACAACTCTGCCTTTCGATTGACTGATCAAGCTGACCGCTTGAACAAAATTTTCATCCAGCCGCGCCTTCATTTCCAGTAAGGCGACCACTTCGTCGTCGATAGCGCGTAGACCTATATCGAGCAGATCGCCTTTAGATTGCATAGCCATGGCTATCTCCATTTCGTTCACTGCCCCATTTTTCCCAAATGCTCAAGAAACCCCTCGCTGCTTTGATTGAGACCAGTTTGCTGACGGGCATTTAATACCATATCACAAAATTCCCGAACAGCGCCTTGCCCTCCCGCCCGGCGCAAAACAATATCCGCCTGAGCTCTTATATAATATGGCGCGTCACCAACTGAGATCGCCAACCCACAGACTTCAAATGCGGAAAGGTCAATGCTGTCGTCGCCGATGAAGGCACTATTGCTGGGCGGGATATTCAATTGCTTCAGCATCGCGCTGCAGGCGGCGCCTTTGTCCGCCACGCCGAACTGGCAACCATCCAAGCCGAGATCGCGTGCACGTGCAACTAGAGGCGCGCTCTCGCGACCGGATATCATGACAACCGCTATGCGAAGGGCCTGCAGCATCTTGATACCCGCACCGTCTCGTACATTGAAGGATTTAATAGCCTCACCTGCGCCATCATAATGAAGAGAACCGTCAGTGAGGACGCCGTCGACATCAACAAACAAAATCTGTAGTTCGGCCAAAGCCTTCCGATGCCGCCGCATGCGCCAATTGTGAAGCATGACTAGTCGCCTCCGAGACTAGGCCGAGATGGCCGTTGACTTGACTACGGCGTCGATTTGCTTGAGTTGCGTGAGCAGCGGCTCAATCGTATCTAGGCTAATAGCGCTAGGTCCGTCACATTTAGCCTGATCGGGATTGGGGTGCGCTTCGAGGAAGATACCTGCAAGGCCAGCCGCAACGCCAGCCCGCGCCAGATCGAAAATCTGATGGCGCCGTCCGCCTGAGGCCGCAGCACCGGGCTCACGCATCTGTAACGAGTGGGTGGCGTCAAACACCAATGGAGCTTGGGGCGATAGATTCCTCATCACCCCAAATCCGAGCATGTCGACGACAAGATTATCATAACCGAAACAGCTACCGCGTTCGCTGACTATCACGTCTGAGCAACCAAACGCTGCAAATTTATCAATAATATTAGATATTTGCCCCGGGCTTGAAAATTGTGGTTTCTTGACGTTTATAGGCCTTGCCGATTTGGCCAGCGCTTCGACAAGGTCAGTCTGTCGCGCCAGAAATGCTGGCAACTGCAAGATGTCGACCAACTGGGCTACTGGCCCGACTTGGTTGATCTCATGGACATCAGTAACGACCGGGACGCCGAACTCCTGTTTGATCCGGGCCAATATCTCTAAGCCTTCTTCAAGTCCCGGGCCGCGGTAGCTATTATAAGAGGAGCGATTGGCTTTGTCGAAACTACCCTTAAAGACATAGTCTAGTCCCAGCTTCTCGCAAACGGCCGCAAACGCAGCGCAAGTCTGCGCGCTGATGTCATAATTTTCTAAAACATTAACGCCACCTATTACGACGAGCGGGCCGTCGTTCGCGAAAGCAACTTTACCTACTTGCACTGCCATTTCGGGCCTTTCCTTGAATTTTTTGAATTTCATCAACTGCAACGCTGAGTGAAAGCCCTTCTAGATCCTTGTGGGATAAAGTTAAACCATCCGCTACTGTTTCTCTAGGCCAGTCAATCGCGATCTCCGGATCATTATACATCAATGTTCTTTCAGAAGCTGGATCCCAATAGTCGGTCACTTTGTACATCACTTCCGCGACGTTCGAGATTGTCAAAAATCCATGAGCAAATCCCGGCGGTATCCAAAGCGCCTGTTTATTCTCCGATGATAACACAACACCCACGTATTGCGCCAGCGTCGGAGACTCAGGGCGGATATCTACCGCAACGTCGAAAATTTTGCCGGCGGTTACCCGGACTAACTTACCCTGCGGACGCAATACCTGATAATGGAGGCCACGGAGGACGCCCCGACGTGACTGCGAGCAATTGTCCTGAACAAACGGTTGGTCGGTAATCGATCCTGAGAACTCTGCGCTGTGATAGCTGACGAAGAAATGCCCGCGCTGGTCGTCGAAAATGCGCGGGGTGATAATCTTCACACCTTCAAGCCCCGTATCGGCGATATTCACAACACACCTTCGCTAAGGAGCTGCAGATAATGGCCGTATTGCGATTTGGAGTGCTCCCGAACAGATTTTAGCAGCTGATCCTGACCAATCCAACCTTTTCGATAGGCAATTTCTTCCGGGCAAGCGACTTTTAGTCCTTGGCGCTCCTCAATGGTAGCAATGAACTGGCTGGCTTCCACAAGAGACATATGCGTGCCAGTATCAAACCACGCAAAGCCACGACGTAATATCTCGACTTTCAAATGCTGACGTTCGAGATACATGCGATTGAGATCTGTAATCTCTAATTCGCCACGCGCCGACGGTTTCACGGCCTTTGCCATTTCTGCAGCGCCGTTTGGATAAAAATAGAGACCGGTCACTGCCAAGTTGGACTTTGGCTCCGCCGGTTTTTCTTCGAGAGATGTGGCCTGTCCCGCCTCATTTAAAGTGACGACACCGTATCTGTGGGGGTCGTTTACGCGGTAGGCAAACACCGTGGCATGGTCATTTTCCGAGTCAGCGTTTAGCAGCATATTTTGCAGATCGTTGCCGTAAAATAAGTTATCACCAAGTATCAGTGCCGAAGGATTGTCTCCGATAAATGTCTCACCTAACAACAATGCCTCTGCAAGACCGCTGGGCTTATTTTGAACACAATATTCGAACCTAATTCCAAAATTACTACCGTCACCCAAAAGTGATCGATACAGACCTAAGCTCTCGGGAGTGCTGATAATCAGGATATCTCGGATGTCGGCCATCATCAGCGTAGTAATGGGGTAATAGACCATCGGCTTATCGTATACAGGAAGCAGCTGCTTTGAGATAACCTTGGTGGATGGATAAAGCCTTGTGCCCGAACCGCCCGCTAAAACTATACCCTTGCGCTTGGTTTTCTGATACATGCCTCTAGTTCCGATCTATATTTTGCATTTTTCGTTCCGTGATTGGCAAAGCGTGATGCATTCCGCAGCACCGGGCAGCTTAACGCGATTTCGGTATTGGTGAGTTTTGCGGCTGCAAACCTCTTGTCCGCACCATAACATCATGACTAACTGCTTTCGGCAGGAAAATCCTGCAAATGATACCCCCTGAAGTCGCACCAGTTTTGCAGCTGCTGAAGAGCCGCGTCCTGCCGATTGACAAGTTAGGCTTCGAAGGTGAAGCGCCGCCACTACAGATACGAATGGAAGAGGTCAAGCACCCCAACAGGTACAAATTAGCGACCGCAGCATGGCTGTTCTGCCTTTGAAAGGAAGGCTATCGCTGGCCTGGTACAGGGATATCCTATCTATTTACCGCGTTGAAAAAATGCCATGACTCTTGGAGCGAAGATTACGCTTAAGAATAGTTAACCGGATCAACCTACCTGACGTTAACCCCGCTGCGCCATTATTCACCAACTGCGCATGTTTGCAATACGTTGCCCATGCGAAATCAAGTTGGAGGAAGTATGTCACCAGATGCTGCGCTAGTGGTTTTTACCTCTCTTGGCTTTGCATCGACGTTTTTGGCGTTAGTTATCGGGATTACAGGCCATGAGCCCTCCGATCTTGTTGCAGGCATCGCCAACATGACACCGACCGCCCGTCGTCAGGCGCAGTTTGAGCAGCTGGATCATATGACACGTGTTGCCGACGAGGCCATCGAAGCACGTCGACTTGGTAAGCGGGCGGCGTTTCCGCAGGACCGTTTCTGAATATTCTCATTCGCGCCGACAATCTCTGGTCCCGCGCGTTTAGCGGCCGTGCCACGCCCCCGGCACGGCCGCTTTTCTTAACCTAATATTTTACTGTTCTTGAACGCGCTCTTGCCGGTTGCGGCCTTGCCGAGACGTGGGACGCTCTACGCGAGGAGGAGCATCCGCGCGAGGTGCAGGCGGGGCTGACTGCGCTGCCACCGGTGCGACCTGGGGTGGAGGCTGCCGGTAACCACGGCCCTCGCCACCACCGCGCACACGCTCGCCACGACCGCCTTGGCGCATGCCCGATTGTGGCGACTGCGGAACCGGTACTGCATTCGCACCATCATTATCGCGCCGGTTAGGACGACCATAGCCTTCACCACGCTGACCGCCACGGCCTGGGCGTTGTACTATTTCTGGATTAGGTGCAGGGATCGCATCAGCGCCACGTCCTTCACCGCCGCGCCATTGATCGTTACGGCCCCGTCGATATTGGTCCTGGCCGTCGCCGCGCCCGCGCGGGTTATCATCACCATCACGTACGCGGCCGCCATTGCGTTCGGGCCAGCCTATCGCGCCCGGCGCGGCATTGTCGGTGTAGCCGCTTCCCCGGCGTCCTTGATGGCGTCCGCCATCTTGATGCCGCCCGCGATTTTCGCGATACCAATTGTGCCGTTGCTCGCCCCAATAGCGCCGATGACTATCGCGCATGGGGTACCGACGACCAACATTATCAAAGAGGTAAAAGCCGTAACCTGGATACCAGTAGTTATCATACCAGCCGCCCCCATAGCCGATGTTATAGAAGCCATTGCCATAATCACACTGATAATAGCTGTCATATCCGCCATAGGGATCGCAGTCATAAGCATCGTCATAATAGCCGTCACTGGCATAGCCGAGACCCATATCGTACACACAGCCCGATGTGCCGAGGCCTGCCGTTGCCAAAGCTGCTATTTTGAGAAAGCCCTTACGCCCAAAAATCTTCATATCCTGCACCCCTTTTTTGCGAAGCCGCCCCTCGCCCACATTTGGTCGAATCAGGGACACGCTTTACCGTGCCTTCGTGATTATGGTGCATCAGTTGAATTGTAAGTGAATGCAGTTGTTTGCTGCCGTTCAGAATCGGGACAGCGACGCAGGCCTTGCGCGTTACTGACATAAATGGCAGTAAGAGTTTAACCGTGCAATTAAACAGGATATATGATCATGGCCCTTGCCCATAGCGAAGCTGCCAACCCGCATTGGGTGCCACGCAAGAAGATCGGCGATCTGTCGCATATCCCCGGCGAGAACGGGCCGCCAATTATTGGCACCACATTCCGTGTCCTTCGCGACCCGCCCGCTTATGGCGCGCACATGGTCAAGACCTATGGCAAGGTGTTCCGCACCAACGCCTTTGGCAATCCGACGATTTCGCTGGTTGGCGCAGAAGCTAACGAGCTGATGCTTTTCGACCGCGACAAATTGTTTTCCAACGAGCAGGGCTGGGGTCCGGTGCTCAACCTGCTGTTCCCGCGTGGGTTGATGCTGCTCGATTTCGACCACCATCGAATGGACCGCCGTGCATTGGGCATCGCGTTTAAGCCCGAACCGATGCGTGCCTATACGCAGGACATGAACCGGATCTTTTCGGAGCAACTGAAAAACTGGCGCGGTGATATGCTGTTCTATCCGGCGATTAAACAGCTCACCCTCGACGTTGCAGCCAGCAGCTTTCTCGGTATTCCGCTTGGGCCCGAAGCCGACAAAATCAACAAGGCCTTTGTCGACATGGTGCAAGCCTCGGTCGCTCCGATCCGTGCGCCCATTCCCTTCACCTCGATGGGCCGCGGCGTTGCCGGGCGCAAATATCTCATCGACTATTTCGGCCCGCAGATCGCCGAGCGCCGTCGCAACGAAAATCGGCAGGATATGTTTAGCCAGTTCTGCCGCTCGAAGCGCGAGGATGGCGAATATATGTCCGACGGCGAGCTGATCGATCATATGAATTTCCTGATGATGGCGGCACATGACACCATCACCTCGTCGGTCACATCGATGATCTGGTATCTGGCGAAGCATCCAGAGTGGCAGGAAAAGTTGCGCGCCGAGTGCCTGTCGATCGCGCCCGCCGGGTCGGACATAGCCTTTGCCGATTTGGACAAGTTCGAGCTCACTGAATATGCGTTCAAGGAAGCGCTACGGATGATTTCGCCCGTCCCCTCGATCCCGCGCCGCGCGCTCAAGGATTTCGAGTTCATGGGCTATCACATCCCCAAGGGCACCGCGGTTAGCATCAGCCCGGCCTATGTCCATATGATGCCCGAATATTGGGACAATCCCGAAACATTCGACCCGATGCGTTTCACCCCCGACAAGGTGAAGGCGCGCCATAAATATGCGTGGGTTCCGTTCGGCGGCGGCGCACATATGTGCCTTGGTCTGCACTTTGCCTATATGCAGATGAAGCTGTTCATGCACCATCTGCTGACCAGCGTTCGGGTCGAGATTGCCGATGGCTACACGCCTGAATGGCAGCCTTGGCCGATACCGAAACCCAAGGATGGGCTGAAGGTGAAATTCGTTCCGCTGTAACGTCCACAACATCCTCCATTGCAAGCGCGGCGCACCACACTAAAGGTGCACGCTGCGCGCATGGCCTATTCAGAACAACAAGATTGGGACCGTAGCGAGCTTCGGCGGCGAGGGTTCGGCTTTGCGATTGCCTTGTTACTCGAGGCGTTGTTCATTATCGCGATATTGTCCTTGAGCATGCGCTCGGCAGGGCCGGAGGCGGGGAAACGTGGCCTCAGCACTTTTTCGCTAGAGGCCGAGGCGGAATCTGCATCGGCGGACAAAAGCGACACAGAAACCCCCGTGACGAAAGAACAGCAGCGCAATATCAACCCGCCAATCCCCAAGCCATTGCTGCCGCCGGTAAACCCGGTCAAAGCCCCGCCGCCCAGCCCCGATTTCATCAAGGTCAGCAAATCCGAGTTCGACGCAATGGATCTTTCCAAGCTCCCCGCCAGCGGTAGCGCAGGTGCCGGCGAAGCCAAGGGCAGCGGCCAGGGCAACAAGGGGCAAATGGGCCCCGGCCTCGGCCCCGGCGGCGCGCAGCTCTATCCGGTGGCATGGCTGCGCGAGCCTTATGACAGCGAACTTCGCCCCTATCTCGCCGCCGTCAAACGGATACCACCGGGAGCTTCGGCTGATATCGCCTGCCGCATGGCGGAACATAACCGCGTTGAGAACTGCCAGATTATCGGCGAAAACCCGCGCGGCACCGGTCTCGCCAAAGCCCTACGCCTCGCCGCATGGCAGTTTTTGGTCAAGCCGCCGCGCATCGACAACAAGCCGCAGCTTGGCGTTTGGGTGCGGATACATTTCGATTTCGGCGTGAAGGAAGTTGAGGAGGCTGTGGTTCCAGTGGAGTGAATCTCACAGCTTCTACACTCCCCCCTCAACATTCCGGACAGCGGACTAAGCTATTTTCTTGAAGCAATCCAAGCATCAACCTGCTCTTCAAGCACATCCAACGGGACCGGCCCAGATTTCAATACCGTGTCGTGAAACCCGCGCACGTCGAACTTGGCCCCGAGCGCCTTTTGCGCCTTGTCGCGCAGGTCGCTGATCTTCAGACGGCCGACCATGTAAGCCGTCGCCTGACCGGGGTAGATGATATAGCGCTCGATTGCCTTAACGATGCCACCGGGTGCATCGGCGCTGTTGTCCTCGACATATTTGATCGCCTGTTCACGGGTCCAGCGTTTGTGGTGGAGGCCGCTGTCGACGACCAAGCGGATCGCGCGGTGCAGCTCGAGTTGCAACCGGCCGAAATCACGCGCGGGGTCGGTGTATAGGCCCATGTCTTTGGCGAGCTTTTCCGAATAGAGACCCCAACCTTCGGAATAAGCGGTGACACCGCCGAATTTGCGGAAAGCGGGCACATCTTTCAACTCAGTCTGGATAACCAACTGCAAATGGTGGCCGGGCACACCTTCATGGTAGAACAAGGCCTCGACCTCGGTCAGCGGCATGTCCGCCATCTTGTACAGATTGGCATAATAGGTGCCGGGGCGTGAGCCGTCGGGCGCTGGACGCTGATAGAAAGCTTTGCCCGCCGATTTCTCTCGGAAAGCCTCGACGCGTTTCACCACCAAGGGTGCTTTCGGAAGTGTTCCGAACCATTGTGGCAACAAAGGCGTGATCGCATCCTGCGCTTTTTGCGTTTCGGCGAGATAGAGTGCAGCCCCTTCATCGCCCTCGGGCGCGTAGAATTTGGGCTCAGTGCGCATATAATTGAAATAGGCCTTGAGGTCGCCCTTCACGCCCATCTTCTTCTGGACGGCCTGCATTTCCTTATGGATGCGCGCCACCTGCGCGAGGCCCAGATTGTGTATCTGGTCGGGCGTCATATTTGTCGTCGTATAGTTTGCCAGCCGCTCGGCATAATAGCCGGCGCCATCGGGGAAGCGCCAGATGCCGTCGTCGGTTCCCGCGACTTTTTCCTGTGCGGTCATTTCGGCAATCAGCGCTTCATAGGCGGGTTTGACCGACGCATTGAGCGCCTGCGCCGCGTCGGCAATCAGTAGATCCTTTTCGGTCTGGCTGATCGCGAGTTTGGCAACCTTGCCCTTGAAGTCGGCGAACAATGGTGCGTCCGGCCCGTTATCAAACGGCGCGCCGGTAATGACGTTGCGCGAATCCGCAATCACATAAGGATAGACCCATTTGGGCGGCGATATGCCTTTTGCGGCGCGCGTCTTTGCCTGCCCCACGGCTTCGGTCAATGCAGGACCAATGCCATAGAGGCGGTTCACATAAGCACGTGCGTCCGATTTGGTGTCGACACGGTGGATATTGATGAGGAAAGCGGGAATCTGGCTCTGCGCGCCGTTCATCTGGTCAAAGACATAGCCATAATCGTTATATTTATATGCGCCTTCGCTGCGCGCGGCGCGCTTTTCGAACAGGCGGTAGGAGAGTTGGTTTTCGGATGACAGTTTGGCCGGATCGAAACGCGCCTTCATTTCCTTCAACGCCGAGCGTTCAGCATCCATGTTGCGCGCCTCGGCTTCGTCGGAACCATCGTCCCATTTGCCGTAATCGCTGTCCTTGATGCCGCGATAGGATTTGGAAAGCGGCGAGCGTGCGAGTTGTTCGGCGTCATATTCTTCGAACAAGGCCATGATCGCCGCGTTTTGGTCGGTCTCGGTCACTGCGGCTGAGGCTGCGGTCTGTGCGGTAGCTTGGGTGGCGACGCTAGTCAGCGCGAGAGCTGTGATAACGGAGATATTGGCAAAGCGCATTCAGGGTATCCGGGCTAAAGTCGTGTCGGAGGTGTAACAGCGATGCGCGTTATGTGAAGGCAGTAAATCGCTTATTGTCGAAGCAAATTTCGCCTTCGTCGAAGAAATTGATTATGCGGTTTTGGCGAGAGCGACTTGGTCCTTCTCGTCGGTTTTTGTCAGGCTAAATATTACGCCGAAGCATATCATTATCAGCATGAAATGCTGCGCAAAATGCATCATCCCGTCAACAAGAGACATTGCCAGCAGGGAGTCCAGCATCGCCAGAAAAGGTAATCCATCACGCTCTGCAAAAACTATAACATGAGCTTTCCAGGTCGCAAAGCCGAGTGCAAGCAGCCCCGCTACCGTGGCGAAACTACCCCACGAGATCAAAAACTGGAGTATGATGTTATGCGGCTGGACATGAACTGATTGTGGAGGTTCAAGCATCCAGAATGATGCAAATGGTCCGGCGCCGAAAAATGGAACTGTGCGAAACGCTTCCCATACCGCGCTCCAGTAGCTTAGGCGCCCTCCTGAAACTGCCTCGGGGGTCGTTCCTTCACTGGGGGCAATAAGCATGAAATTTGTGTCGCCATACGGAACTAGCGCTGTGGCTAAAACATAAGCCGTAATCAGACATCCAGAAATAGCGGCAATTGTCCGTACTTTTCGTGGTCGGATATTATAGCCGATCAAAGCGACAGCAAATGCTACTCCAGTACCCAAAACAGCGGCTCTGGTTCCCGACCAGATTATCAGTCCGGCACACAATGTCAGCCATAGATATTGATGGACGGAAACGCCGCGCTCTTGCTCGTCCATCAGCAACTGAACGAGCAGAAAGCTGAACACGGCACCGCAAAATGCGCCAAACAGTCGCACCGAGATAAAGCCCGGGATGATGAACTGCCAAATAATCTGATTGTTCGGCATGGACTCGAGGGGCGGATGGTTGATGAATGCCAATGCCGTCATACCCGCAAAGATCAGCAGCCCGATAGCAAGCATTTTAGCCATGTCATGCAGCCCGTCGCGGTTGATTGAGGCAACCGAATGATAGATCGCAGCGCAAAATATAAGGTGAACCAGTATTATAATATTCTGCGCCAATGCAATAAGTCCCAGTTCGGAAACAAACGTTGCGCCTATCCAGTATAATCCAAAAAAGCAGGTGAGCGAATATCGCGGAAATCTTGGGATTTGCTGCCAGATTGTTCGTAAACTGAAATCGCGCCGCAACGCAAACAGGATAACAGCTACTTCCACTGTTATGAATGGCAGGCCCAACTGCCTGGCTGCCTCCCACGGCGCGGACGACATGCTAATGGTGTAGGTTCGAAACACAAGGCCGCAGCCGATAAGCAATCCGCTGACCAGAACGCCGATCAATGGCAGTGATAAGGGTTTGCCAGCGCGGTAATTGCCTTTCGCAACGGTCGCAAAATTCGGTAGCTCCATACCGCTTTGGCTAAGCCATTATGGTTATCATCGAGTTAACCCCGTTTTGGGGGTCGGCGATTTTATAGAAAATATCATAAGCGCCAGCGCTGACCGTCATCCGCTATTGCGGAGCGCAGTCGCGATGGCGTTGATGGTTAGCTGGATACCCTCGCCAATGCGTTCGTCGGCCTCGCCCGCACGGTGGCGTTTCATCAGTTCGATTTGAAGCAGGTTGAGCGGCTCGATATAGGGCAGACGCAGCCGAATCGAGTTGTTGAGCGCGGGGTGCGCTTCAAGCAGGTGGTTTTGGCCGGTGGCATGAAGGAGGCTGTCGCGTGAAGCTTGCCAGCCGTCTTTTAGTCGCCCGAACAGCTGGTCTGCCAGCGCGCGGTCCTCAACCAAATCGGCATAATGTGCGGCGATCCCCATGTCGGATTTCGCGAGCACCATTTCCATATTGGCAAGGATGGTCTGGAAATAGGACCACTCGCCAGCCATCGCTTGGAGTAGCCCCTTGTCGGCAAACCCGGCAAGCGCCTGCCCTGTGCCGTACCAGCCGGGCAGCATCACGCGGGCCTGCGCCCAACTGAAGACCCATGGAATCGCGCGCAGATCTTCGATGGCGTCCGACGCTGTTCGGCTTGAAGGACGCGAACCGATTTTCAACGTCGCGATCTCGTTGATCGGGGTCATCTGGCGGAAGAAGGTTCTGAAGCCCGGAGTGTCATAAACCAGCCCTCGATAATGAGCGAAGGCGCTCGCGGAGAGCTCCGCCATCGCCGTTTTGAAGCGCATGACATCGGCGTCGGCAATCGGGTCGCTCGACAATGTTGCCAGCATCGTCGCCGAAGCCATGGTCTCCAGCGAGGTCACCGCATTGTCGACCGTGCCATATTTTGCAGCGATCACCTCCCCTTGCTCGGTGATGCGGATGCGGCCTTGCACTGTGCCCTGTGGCTGCGCGAGGATAGCGCCGAACGCCGAACCGCCGCCGCGCCCGACCGCGCCGCCACGTCCGTGGAACAGCTGCATGGCGACGCCAGATTCGGCGAACACCGGCGCAAGCGCGCTTGAGGCTTCGTACAATTCCCAGGTCGAGGTCAGATAGCCGCCGTCCTTGTTCGAATCCGAATAGCCGATCATCACTTCCTGATGCCCGCGTGCCTGCGCCAGCGCGCGCATTTGCGGAATAGCAAAGAATGCGCGCATCGTCGCAGGCGCGGCCTGCAAATCGGCGATGGTTTCGAACAAAGGCACCGACATTATCGTCGCACTAGGCGTGCCGTCTTCGGCAACGCGGTAGAGGCCTGCCTGTTTGAGCAACACATAGACCTCAAGCATGTCGGAGACGCTTTCGGTCTTGCTGATATTATAGGTCGTGATTGCGGTGCGACCGAAATCGGCCTGCGCCTTCGCGGCGGCGCCGATGATTGCGAGTTCTTTGGCTGTCTCTTCGCTGTAGTTGGTCCATTCGCCAGCAATCGGCCTGTTGTGCGAGAGTTCGGTGATAAGCAACGCGACGCGGGCATCCTCATCCAGCGCGGCGTAATCCGGCGCGACCCCGGCAGTTTTGAACAGCTCAGCAATCACCCGGTCATGGACATCACTATTCTGGCGCAGGTCGAGCGTTGCCAAGTGAAAGCCGAAAATCTCGACGCCGCGGATCAGGCGACCCAAAGCCCCGCCGGTCGACAGCGCACCATCGCCGTCGCTGGCAAGACCCGCAGCAACAGTAACAAGGTCGGCGCGAAGTTCATCGGGGCCCGCATAAGGTTCGCCTGCCAAACCTGACGGACGCGGCGGCTGGTCGCCGATCAGCTTGATGTGCGTGGCCGCAAGGCGAGCGTAAATTCCGGACATCGCCCGTCGGTAGGGTTCATCGGCACGGCTCGGCGCGTTGTCGCCGCTCTTTTCGGCAAGCGCCAGAACAGCTTCCGGGGTATCGCTCATTCCGCTCGAAATCGAAATTTCGGCACCGAGCTTGTGGATGCTCTCCAGATAGTGCCGGATTGCGGTACCGCCGTCACGGCTAATCGCGTACCGCAATGTCTCAGCATCGACGAACGGGTTACCATCGCGATCACCGCCGATCCACGTGCCAAGTCTAACGAAACCCGGAGGTCTTACCCCCAGCGCCTTTTCCCACCGCGCATACAGCTTTGGCAGCGCAGTCAGGAACACCTCCTGCATATAGGCGCGGGCATTTTCGATCTCGTCGGCAACAAAGAGTTTCTCGCGGCGTAGCGGACGCGTTTGCCAGAGCAGGGCAATCTGCCGGTAGATCGCGGCGTCGATATCATCGCCGTCGGTAGTAACGGCCTGCCCCTCATCGCGTAGCGCCATCAACGTTGCGATTCGATTCTTGTGGTCGATGATGCTCTTGCGGCGGACCTCGGTCGGGTGGGCGGTCAGGACGGGAACTATCAGACTGTGTGATAGCATTTCCATTACCGCATCAGGGTTGACGCCCTCACCCTTCAACCGCTCGAAAGCCTCAGCCACGGTCGCGCCGTCCTCATGCGCCAAGCCCTGCCGGTCCTCGGCCAGATTGGCGAGTAACGAAAACAGCATGAACCCGCGCACGAAGTTGAGCGTGTCGTCGAGCGACAGCGCAACCAGCCCACGGTCGCTGGTATGCGCTCCTTGGATGCCGCGAAACCGGTCAACACTGGTCGAGCGGATATATTCGGTCTGCCGGAAGAGTTTTTCACCGCCGTAAGCACGGATGACATCGCCGAGCATCTTGCCCAGAAAGCGGACATCTTCGTTTTGCGAAATGGGTATCAGCGGTTCGCCATTCATGGCATCTTTTGTGCACCGCAACAGCGGCACGCGCAAGCGTCAGCGGCAGGGAATAGCTATTCCCCTATCAGCCTCGACAGACGGTTGATTTCATTGTTCTGCGCAGCGACGTCATCAGCCACCGGCTTTTGCGCAGCGGTCAGTAATTCCACGAATGCCGAATCGAGCGCGCCTGCTTCTGAAATGAACGCATCGAATTCGCGGACCACAGCCACCGAATCGGAGCGCGTCTTGTCCAGCCGGGACAGCTGCAGGTGAGCATTGACCCAGCTTTCACTGCCAGGTGAACTGCCCGCCGCCTTCGAAGCGACAGACTGTACTGCCCCGAGATCGCCTCCAAAGGCCGATTGCGCTGCGCGATGCCGTGCCAGCAAGGCATCGGCCTTTGCCGCAAAATCAGGTGGCAACGAAACTGCAACAGCCGTCTGCGAAACTGGCTCAGTAATGGGCGCATTACTCTCATAAGCGCGGCGCTCAAGCGACGGAAACTCGCCCTCGGTCGTACTGCATGCCGAAAGCATAGCGATAGGGGTGAGAAGGAGCGCAGGCTTGAAAATCGACATGGCTTGTGTCTAAGCCTGCAGCATCGCCCATGCAAGGGCCCCGCAATCGCGCTGAAAACGCGGCAAAAGGCGTTGACAGGACGATTTCCTTGGACTAGCTGCGCCCATTCTTGCGTGACCTGCCGAGATTCGTCTTTCGGAGTTACGCGTTTGAGCAACCGCGCTTCACAAGAGCGCTAAGCTGTAGAAATGGATGAGTTAAAGCCATGTTCGCTATCGTGCGCACAGGCGGCAAGCAGTATCGCGTAGCCGCCGGAGACAAAAT
>JBGSPK010000192.1:0-3120 GCA_041738665.1 Sphingorhabdus sp.
GCAGGGACGCAAAACTCTTTAGACGGCGAAAAGCCAAATCACCGGTGGGGGCCGGACATCAGATCGGATGACAATGAACACCAAATCCCTTGGCATATATTTGATGGGCTCAACTGCACTGTCCGTAATCGGCAGCATGGCGGTTGCGGTGCCGGCGTTCGCGCAAGTTGCGCCGCCTGTGGTGCAGCCAACAGTCGCGCCTGTGGTAGCAGCGCCCACCGAACAGATTCAGTCGATTACGGTCGTCGGTACGCAGCGGCTCGAAGCGGACACTGTGCGCTCGTATATCAGATTGCGCATTGGGCAGCCGTGGACTCAGGTCGCAGCTGACCAGGCATTGAAAGATTTGTACGCGACCGAACTGTTTGCTGACGTCGCAATCCGCAACAATAATGGCGCGGTGGTTATCGAAATCCGTGAAAATCCGGTCGTTAACCGGATCATTCTTGAAGGCAACAAGCGGATCAAGAATGACAAGATCGAGCCCGAAATCAAGCTGGCGCCTCGCCAGATTTATTCGCGATCAAAAGTACGTGCCGATGTCGCCCGTATCGTCGAACTGTACAAGCGTCAGGGCCGTTTCGCGGCATCAGTCGAACCTAAATTGGTTCAGCTCGACCAGAACCGCGTCGATATCGTATTTGAAATTACTGAAGGACCGAAGTCCAAGGTCCAGCAGATTAACATCATCGGCAACGACAAATTCTCCGATGGCCAGTTGCGCGGTGAAATGGTCACCAAACAGGCGCGCTTCTACCGCTTCTTCTCGTCAGGTACGAGCTACGATCCCGACCGTCTTGCGTTCGATCAGCAGAAATTGCGTCAGTTTTACCTGACGCAAGGCTATGCCGATTTCCGCGTCGTATCTGCCGTAGCCGAACTTACACCTGACAAGCAGGACTTCATCATCACTTATGTGGTGGAAGAGGGTGATCGGTACAAGTTTGGCGATGTGAAAGTCGAAAGCCAGATTCGCGATTTCGATTCCGAAAAGCTGACTACAACGCTTCGGATGAAAAAGGGCGATTGGTACGATGCCAAGCAGGTGGAGGACACGGTCGAAAGCCTCTCTGAAACCGCTGGTCTGTTCGGCTATGCCTTTGCCGACGTGAACCCCAATTTCCAGCGCGATAAAGAAACGCTGACGATGAGCATCACCTTTGACGTTGCCGAAAGCCAGCGTGTTTTTGTCGAGCGCATCGATATCAACGGCAATACGCTGACCCAGGACAAGGTTGTTCGCCGTGAATTCCGCTTGAACGAGGGCGATGCGTTCAACAGCATTCAGGTGAAGCGGACTGCTGAGCGGATCAAGTCACTTGGCTATTTCCAGGAAGATCTGGAAGTTGAGCAGGCGCAGGGTAGTGGCCCTGACCGGATCATTCTCACCACCAATGTCGAAGAAAAAGCGACAGGGGAGCTCTCGCTTTCCGCTGGTTTCTCCTCAATCGAGAACTTCATCTTTCAAGGCTCCATCAAGCAGCGGAACTTCCGCGGACTGGGCCAGGAATTGCGGACGAATATATCATATTCGTCATATTCCAAGTCAGCTGAAATCGGCTTTACCGAACCCTATCTGTTCGACCGGTCGATTGCGCTATCCGGCGATATCTTCCGTCGCGATTTGAACAGCTTCAATTTGATTAACAACCAGCGCAACACGACGTATCAACAAGCGACTACGGGCCTGCAAATCCGGACTGGTGTCCCGGTTAACGAGTTTATATATTTTCAGGCGCGTTATGGGCTGAGCCAAGACGATATCTCGCTTGATGAAAGCAGCTTTTTTAGCGATCCCGATGGTGCAGGACCTTTGCCGTCAACTTGTGATCCGCTACTGGCTGGTCGATTCCTGTGCGATGCCATCGGTAAGCGGCTGACATCTTCGATCGGTTACACGTTGCTGTACGATGATCGCGATAATCGCATACGTCCAACAAGGGGGCAAAGTTTTGGCATCAGCCAGGATTTTGCTGGGCTTGGGGGCAGTGTCAAATATATCAAGACCCGTCTGAATGCAGATAAATTTTGGCGGATTGGCAACACTAACTTCATCTTGGGCCTCTCGCTTGAAGGGGGCTATATTCATCCGCTTGAAAACCGCGGGTCGGAAGCGGATGGAATCGACGATGTCCGCCTGACAGACCGTTTCTATCTCGGTGAACCGCAGATGCGCGGCTTCGATATACGCGGCGTCGGCCCTCGGGTGCAGCGCATTACGTTCACGCCAGAATTGCAAAGCGGTGTTGTAGTCAATGTTCCGAATCTGAAACGTGACCAGATTCAGGATGATGCCATTGGTGGAAGATTCTATTATCTAGGCCGCGCTGAAGTGCAAATTCCGCTTGGCAGTGGTGCGAAAGAGCTTGGCTTGCGCCCATCGGTATTTGTCGATGTCGGTTCTGTTTTCGACGTAACTCAGCCGATTCTGCAAACGCTTCAGCAACGTTCTATCGCTACAACTACCGATCCAAGTTTGCCTTTATTCTATACGGGTGCCTTTGTGCCGGATGGCAATGGGGCGCCGACAACGGTATTGGCAACCAGTACAACAGGAACCAACCCCGATGGGTCGGCACGTACTCCAGCGCTTCAATTCCAGGAACGTTTCCTGGGTGATACCTGGAAGCCACGGCTGTCGGTTGGCATCGGAGTGAATTGGAACTCTCCTTTTGGTCCGTTCAGGATCGATATCGCCCGCGCCTTGCTCAAAGAGCCCGGCGACGACACCAAATTATTTACATTCAACGTAGGGACTCAATTCTAATGACTATTCGTAACTCCGCCTTCGCGGCGGCGCTATTGGCTGCTGCTACTTTCGCCGTACCGGCAAGCGCACAGGTCGCTGGCATTGCCACCGCCGATACTTCGGTCGCCATAGCGCGGTCAAAGGCACTCGGTACTGCCTATCAGCAGATCGGTACGCAATATGCTTCCTTTGCGCAGCAGATGCAGACAAAGCGCAAGGAAATCAACGACATCAACGTCCAGCTTGATACCAACAAGGACAAAGAGCTGACTCAGGCTGAGCTTGATGCCGCGATCAAGGCGAAAAACCCGCTGCTGACGCAAATCGACACCAAGCAAAAGGAAATCAACCAGTTGCAGGAGCCGATTATC
>JBGSPK010000283.1:0-2621 GCA_041738665.1 Sphingorhabdus sp.
TTAATTTACACTGAGTTTTCAACCACTAAATTTTAGTATTTTACAGGAGTTATTATCATGGACGCAGAAGCAGCAAAATTGATCGGTGCCGGTCTCGCAGCAATCGGTGCAGGCCTCGCAGCCGGCGGTGTGGGTAACGTATTCGGCTCGTTCCTTCAGGGCGCGTTGCGCAATCCTGCAGCGGCTGATGGCCAGCAGGGTCGTTTGTTCATTGGCTTCGCGGCTGCCGAACTTCTCGGCCTGCTTGCATTCGTTGTTGCGATGATCCTGATCTTCGTTGCGTAATTGAGCGTTTCGTCCCGGCGCAATGCCGGGACATTTTCTCAAATAACGAGCGGATAACATGCCCCAGATTTCCCAGATTCTTGAAACCTATGCGTCGCAGTTCTTTTGGCTGCTGATTGTGTTTGGCCTCATCTATTTTACGATTGGCCGGGGCATGTTGCCGAAAATTGAGGCCAATATGGACGCGCGTGATCGCAAGATCGCGAACGACCTTGCGGCTGCCGAAAAGGCGCGTGCCGAGGCCGATAGTCTGGAAGATGGCGGCAGCTCCGCGATCAACGAAGCCCGCGCTGCGGCTCAGGCCAAGGCCAACGAAGCCAAAGCAAAGGCCGCCGAGGATGCAGAAGCGCGCGTCGCGGTCGCCGATGCGGAAGTTGGCGCAAAGCTGGCCGCCGCTGAGGCAGAACTCGCCAAGGCTACATCAAAGGCAATGACTAGTATAGAAAGCGTTGCCGCAGAAGCGGCGGCGGACATTGTCGCCAAGGTTTCGGGAGCCAAAGTCAGCGCCGCGCAAGCAGCGACAGCAGTAAAGGCGGTATTGGCAAATGGCTGAAGAAGCGAAAACCGAACTGACTGCCGAGGATCATGTTGCCATGGGGCACGGCCCCGACGGAACCGCGACGACCGGTGCTAATGCTGGTGAAGAACACGCCACGCCGTCTGCTTTGGGTTTCGATGCGACTATGCTCGTCGCCTTGGCGATGCTTGTGGTGATTGCACTTGCAATCTGGAAGAAAGTGCCAGCGATGATCGCTGGCGCGCTTGACAAGCAGATTTCGGGTATCAAGGCGCAGCTCGACCAGGCAACCGCACTTCGTGCTGAAGCCGAAGCGATCAAGGCCGAATATGAAGCGAAGGCCAAGCAAGCCGCGCAGGACGCGATCGACATGAAAGCGGCTGCTGAGGAAGAAGCCAAGCTGATCGTTGCGCAGGCAAAGACCGACGCAACCGCGCTGATTGGCCGTCGCGCCAAAGCCGCCGAAGAAAAAATTGCCGCCGCCGAGCGTGCTGCGATTGCCGATGTGCGGGCGAAAGCGGCGTCTGTTTCCGCTGCTGCTGCTGCGCAGTTGATTGCAACGCATCATGACGCCAAGGCCGATGCTTCGCTGGTTGACCAGTCGATTTCGTCGCTTAATTAAACGTCTCCAAATTCTAGGTCGCTGTTATTTCTGCGAAAGCGGGAATGACATATTGTTTTGGTGCAGGGTTGTATTAAGTCACAGCCAGAAATGTCTAAAGCCGACCGCCCCGACCAGCCCAACGCCGCCTCGCGCTTTAATGAGGAAAAAGCGACCTATTCGGTTCGGGGTTCAGAACAGCCTGATCTGCAGTCCGGCGTTGCGGCAATCCGCAATGTCTGGAAAACGCTACCGATCAAGCCGGGTGTTTATCGTATGCACGACGCACGGGGCGATATCCTGTATGTCGGCAAGGCCAAGGCACTCAAGAATCGCGTCAGCAACTACACGCAAGTGGAGCGTTTGCCGCAGCGGCTAAAGCGTATGGTCGCACAGACGCGGTCGATGACGATTGTGACGACCAACAGCGAGGCTGAGGCGCTGTTGCTCGAGGCCCAGCTTATCAAGCGCTATCGGCCTGCCTACAACGTCCTTCTGCGCGACGACAAAAGCTTCCCGTTCATTCTTCTGCGTTCCGACCATAAATTCCCGCGAATCCAGAAACATCGCGGCGCGCGCCGGCATAAGGGGCAATATTACGGACCGTTCGCCAGCGCGGGATCGGTCAACCAGACGCTCAATGCGCTGGAAAAACTGTTTTTGCTGCGCAGCTGCTCGGACAGCTTCTTCAACAACCGCGATCGGCCCTGTCTGCTGTACCAGATCAAGCGCTGCTCCGCGCCCTGTGTGGGGCGAATAGATGATGCGGCCTATTCAGTTCTTGTCGCCGATGCGAAGTCGTTCCTTGATGGTAAATCATCTGGTGTGCAGGCGAAGCTGGCGAAGGAAATGGAAGGCGCTGCCGAAGCGCTCGATTTTGAACGTGCTGCAATGCTCCGCGACCGACTAAAGGCGCTAACCTTCATTCAGGGTAGCCAGGCAATCAACGCACAAGGAATGGGAGACGCCGACATCTTCGCACTCGCGCACCGCAACGGCGTGATGGGAATTCAGGCGTTTTTCATTCGCGGTGGCCAGAATTGGGGCCATCGTTCGTTCTTCCCCGCGCATGTTTCCGAGATGAACGAGGATGATGTGTTCACCAGCTTCCTTGCGCAATTTTACGAAGACGTGCCGCCCGCGCGGTTGATACTGCTTGACCGCGAGTTGCCCGAGGCGGCCTTGCTGGCGCAGGCGCTATCGGAGCGCGCCGAGCGT
>JBGSPK010000314.1:0-6323 GCA_041738665.1 Sphingorhabdus sp.
TCGATACCAGGGCATTCGCGTCAGAAGAAGTGCTGGCAGCGGATATGACCGAAGGAACGGTCACGAGCACCGGACGCGATCTCGATATTGCAATGTCAGGTGACACGATGCTTTCAGTTCAGGCTGAGGATGGCGAGATTGGCTATACAAGGCGCGGCGACCTGGTGCTGTCGGCGAGCGGCTTGCTCACCACTGGCGATGGTCGTCCGGTGCAAGGCAGCCAAGGGCCGATCACTCTGCCTCCAACAGATTCCGTCAGCATCGACGAGCAAGGCCGCGTCTGGATTGTGCCTCGAGGCGGCGATGCAAGCCAGCCGCAAGAAATCGACCGCTTACAACTGGTCGGCCCCGCCGGATCAGACGTAGTCAAAGGCACCGACGGGCTATTGCGCGTTCGCGGCAGAGGCGTTCTCCCCGACGACCCTGACGCACGCGTTACCACCCGCGCTTTCGAAAGTTCCAACGTCAGCGCGACCGAGGCTTTGGTCGAGATGATCGAAGCCAGCCGGTCATGGGATACGCAACTCAAACTCCTCGGCAACGCGCGCGACATGGACGCCGCCACCGCTGACCTCATGTCACTCCCTCAATAAGGAAACAGACCCATGTCCAACGGAGCTCTTCACGTCGCGCGCACCGGGCTTGATGCGCAGAATATGCGAATGCAGGTGATCGCCAACAACCTTGCCAACGTGAACACGACCGGCTTCAAGCGCGACCGGGCGAGTTTTGAAACTCTGGCCTATCAGGCAATGACGATCGCCGGGTCAACGTCATCGGCGGAAAACAAATATGCCATCGGCACCAATTTGGGCACCGGAGTGCAGATCAACGGCACCGCAAGGATCGACACCCAAGGCACCCTGACCACCACGGGCAACAGCCTCGACCTTGCCATCGAAGGTGCTGGCTATTTTCAGGTGCAGATGCCCGATGGTCGCATCGGATACACACGGGCGGGAGATTTCAACCTGTCGGCGGAAGGCACGTTGGTGACCTCCGACGGAATGCCGGTCGAACCACAAATCCAGATCCCCGAAGGCGCGACTGCCGTGTCGATTGGCAATGACGGCACGGTGTCCGCGCAGGTCGCTGGGCAAGCCGACCTCACTGAACTTGGCCGCATCGAAATCGCCCGCTTCACAAATTCGGCAGGGCTTCAATCGATTGGCAGTAACCTTTTGCTCGAAACTCCTGCCTCAGGCGCACCTCAAGTCGGCGGCGCTGGCGAAGAGGGACGCGGTGCACTGCGTTCGGGCGCGCTCGAAGCCTCGAATGTCAATGTCGTCGAGGAACTGGTCGATATGATCGAAACCCAGCGCGCCTACGAGGTAAATTCCAAGATGATCCAGGCCACTGACGAAATGATGCGTAATGCCACGCAGAATTTGTAAGCTGTTCGCGCTTCTGGCCGTCACGTTGCCGATGGCCGCGGAGGCCAAGAAGGAAAAGACAGCGCCCATCGTATATAGCCCAACCGCGCCCCAAGCGTCGGTTGCGCAACCCACCAGCGGGGCAATCTTTCTGGCAGAGAATTACACCCCCCTAACATCAGGCGCGCGTGCGGGGCGGATCGGCGACATCCTCACCATCGTCCTCGTCGAGCGGATGAGCGCTACTAAGAGCAACAGCGCGACGACAGGCCGCAACGGAAGCGTCGGTTTAACACCGCCTGCAACCGGCCCGCTGAACCTGTTCAACCCAAGCGATATAAACATGGGCGGCGATCAGTCGTTTAAAGGGAAGGGCGAGGCTGCCCAATCGAACGCGTTAACCGGAGAATTGAGTGTGACCGTTGCTGCCGTCTATCCCAATGGGACAATTCTGGTGAGGGGCGAAAAGCTTGTGACGCTCAACCGCGGCGACGAGGCTGTGCAGTTTTCCGGGCTAGTCCGCACCGCCGATATCGGTGTGGACAACCGCGTCCCGTCGACCCGCGTCGCCGATGCGCTCATCCGCTATACTGGCCAAGGCGAAATCGCGCGCGGTAGCCAGCAGGGTTGGCTGCAACGTTTCTTTTCACGGATAAGTCCTTTCTGATGCGGGCGCTGCTCATCCTTCTCGCGCTGTTGTTCGCGCCAGCACTCCATGCCGAACGCATCAAGGACATGGGCCAGTTCCAAGGCTTACGCGCCAACCAGCTCACGGGATATGGCGTCGTAGTTGGACTCGCGGGAACCGGTGACGACAGTCTCGATTACGCCACTCAAGGCGTGAAAGGAGCGGTTTCGCGCTTTGGCATCAACCTGCCAGCCGGCATCAACCCGGCGCTCAAGAACGCCGCCGCCGTAGTCATCACCGCCGAACTGCCGCCCTTTGCCAAACCCGGCCAGCGTCTTGACGTCACCGTGTCAGCCATTGGCAAGGCTAAATCCTTGCGCGGCGGAACGCTCATCATGGCGCCGTTGCTGGGTGCGGACGGACAAATTTATGCGATGGCGCAAGGTAATCTCGTCGTTGGTGGCCTCGGCGTCGATGCCGCCGATGGTTCAAAGCTATCGGTTAACATTCCGTCTGCTGGCCGCATCGGGGGCGGCGCAACGGTTGAACGGAGTGTCGATACCGGCTTTGCCAGTTCAGAAAGCCTGACCTTCAATCTGGCGCAACAGGATATCAGTAATGCAGGCCTCGTTGCCGATGCCATCAACCTGCAATTGGGCCCTGGCACTGCGCAAGCGGTCGATGGCGCATCTATCCGCATTATTGCCCCGATGGGCGGCGAAAACCGTATCCGCATGATGGGGCTGATCGAAAATATCGAAATCAAGAAAGCCGAACCCCCAGCCCGCGTCATCGTCAACGCCCGCACCGGGACCGTCGTCATCAACGGCGCGGTTCGGGTTGGTCCTGCTGCGGTTAGTCACGGCAAGCTGACGGTAAAGGTCGACGAGAACCCGGTTGTCGTCCAACCGACACCATTCAGCAGAGGCAAAACGGCGGTTCAACCTTCGAGCGACATCGCAATCGAAGAGCGCCGCAACCCCGCCTTCCTTTGGGACAAGGGCGCTTCATTGTCGGACATCGTCAAAGCCATCAACAAGCTGAACGTTTCGCCGGGAGATTTGGTCGCGATACTGGAGGCGCTATCGCAGGCAGGCGCATTGAGCGGCGAGTTGGTGATAATATGATGAAGGTCCAAACCTCACTCACAACATCGGCACCAAAACGCGATCCGGAATTACGCAAGGCAGCCGAAGCTTTCGAAGCGGTCATCCTGCGTCAAATGATGGCCAGCATGCGCAAGGCGAAGCTCGGCGACGAAATGTTTGGCTCCAGCGCCACCGACAATTTTCGCGAAATGGCAGATGCAAAGCTTGCCGATAACATCGCCGGAATGCGCCAGTTCGGCATCGCCGATCTGGTCGAAAAACAACTGGCGCAGAAGAAATGAGCGACCTTCTTGCTATCGGCGCATCGGGCATCAAGGCTTACAGCCGTGCGCTGTCGGTCGTTGGCGACAATATCGCCAATGCGCAGACCGAAGGCTATGTGCGGCGCACTGTCCGGCTGGAAGAAGCCCCTGCGGCTGGCGATATCGTGTTGTCGCGCAACAGTATACGCCCCGGTGGCGTGCTCGCGGCGGGCGTGAGCCGCGCGGTCGACCAATGGCTCACTGACGATGCGCGCACCGCCGGCGGCGAAGCCGCGCGGCAGTCGGCAAGACTGGACTGGATTTCAACGACCGAACGGGCGCTAGACGATGGCGTGGACGGAATTGGTGCCAGCGTGACGGCAATTTTCACAGCTGCCGACCAGCTCAATGCCACCCCCCGCGACGATACGCTCCGCCGCCAGTTTCTGTCCGCCGTCGATCAAGCTGCGACGGCCTTCCGTCGAACCGCAACTTCTCTGGCTTCGGCGGCGGGCGGCATTGCGACCGAAGCGCAAGGCGCGGTAGGGCAGCTTAATACGGACCTGGCGGCGTTATCCCGCGTCAACGACGGCCTCCGCCGCGCGCGAGCGGGTTCGAGCAACGAAGCTACCCTGATGGACGAACGCGACCGGCTGGTTGGCAATATTGCCGGGGCGACCGATGTTTCTGTCAGCTATGATGCAAGAGGCGCAGCGATTGTGCGGACGCCATCGGGCGATGCACTTGTCGATGGCCCAGTCACAGCCACAGTCACGCTTTCGATTGCTGCGAACGGGCAGTTGTCGTTTGGCATTGCTCCCGGAACCGAATTGGTGCCGGGATCGGGCATGCTGGCAGGGATTGCCGATGCATCGTCGCATATATCGGCTCAACGCACCGCGCTCGATGTGCTGGCAGGTCAACTTGCTAGCGATCTTAATGCAGCGCATCAGGCTGGATTTGATGCCAATGGCAATCCGGGGTTAGCCCTGCTCAATTTCAACGGCGGCGCGGCAGTCATGACGGCGGGCGCACTTTTGCCAAGCGATGTCGCCGCCGCCGACGCATCAGGCAGTAATGGCAATATGCTCGCATTCAATAATCTGCGCGGGGCCACCGGTATCGAACAGAATGTCGCGGCGATGATTGCGGCTCAGGCGCAAACTACTGCCGCAGCGCGCGCGCAAGAGGCCGCCGCGAGCACGCGCCGCGATGGCGCTTTTGCTGCCCGCGATGCCATGAGCGCCGTTGATCTCGACCGCGAGGCCGCCGAGCTGCTGCGCTTTCAGCAAGCCTATGAGGCAGCGGCGCGCACCATTCAGGTCGCGCGTGAAACCATGCAGACCATGCTCAACATCTTCTGAAGGCTCGGATTATGATAAACGCAACCGGCAACCGAATGACTCAGGAAATCGCCCGCCAATCGCGGCTGGCATTGAATATTGCGGCCAAGCAGGTGCAGGTTTCGACGGGCAAGCGACTGCAACGCGCGTCGGACGACCCTGTGGCGACATCGCGTGCCGCCAATCTCAAACGCGCACAGGCGAACGACGCCGCGCGGTCATCGAACATCAATCTTGGGATTACATTAACCGCGCAGGCCGATGGACAGATGCGAACGATGTCCGACCTGCTTGCGCGCACCAAGGAACTGACGGTCGCAGGCGCAAGCAATGGACTGTCACCTGCTGACCGCGTCAGCATTGCCCAAGAAATCAGCCAGATGGCTGATGAAATTGACGCAATGGTTCTCGCGAAATCACCGACAGGAGAAGCGCTTTTTTTCAGCGGCAACAGTCTCGCCATGCGGTTCGACGACCATTCTGTTTTCGCGCCGGTGCCGACCCGGGTGGAGATTTTTGACGTGGGTGGTTCTTCTGTCAGTCAAATCATGCGCGATGCGGCAGCCGCGATATCCGCGGGCAACGCAGCCCAGACCAACGCATCGCTGGCCGCGGTCGACGGCGCGATCAACCATGTGGCCGACATGGCTGCAAAAATTGGCCTCAATGCCGCAAAGCTCGACCGCTTGCAGGAAACGCGTGCATTGCGTGCAATCAGCTTGAGCGAGGAGCGTTCCAACCTCGAAGACACCGACCTCAGTTCGGCCATCGCCGAGCTCAACGCAATGACGTTGACGCTGGAAGCCGCACAAGCCGCATTTGCGCGTGTCAACCGGCGGACATTGATGGATATTCTCAGCTAGCAGCTCTCAATTTTTCGTGTCCCCTGCCGTTTAAACTCTTTGAGAAGCGCGCGTCGCGCTAACATTGAAGGGGCCAGATTTTCCATGTTCGCGATTGTCGGTATCATTGTCCTGCTCGTTATGGTGTTTGGTGGCTTTGCGCTAACTGGCGGCAATCTGGGGCCGGTTATGCATGCCTTGCCGCACGAAATGCTGATCATCGGCGGTGCCTGCTTGGGTGCATTAATCATCGGCAATTCGGCTAAAGAGCTGAAGGCGCTGGGCGGCGGTCTTGGAAAGGTTTTCAAGGGACCCAAATATAATAAACAGGATTATCTCGACTGCATATTCCTTGTTTCCAAACTGATGAAGATGCTCAAGACCGAGGGCCCGGTCGCCGTCGAACCGCATATCGAAGATCCTGCCAGTTCGAAGATTTTCAGCGAGTATCCAAAATTACTCAAAGACCAGACTCTGGTGCATTTGATCTGTGACACGCTTCGGCTGGTTGTCGTATCGTCCGGCACGCTCGACCCGCACGCAGTCGAGGAGGTCATGGACAACGCCATCAAGAACCATCACCATTACTGTATCAAACCGGCCGAAGGGTTGCAGGGCCTTGCCGACGCACTGCCGGCACTCGGGATCGTCGCCGCTGTGCTCGGCGTGGTCAAAACGATGGGCTCGATCGACAAGCCTCCTGCAATCTTGGGCGGCATGATTGGTTCGGCATTGGTCGGGACCTTTCTTGGTGTGCTGCTTGCTTACGGGCTGGTCGGGCCGTTC
>JBGSPK010000434.1:0-5911 GCA_041738665.1 Sphingorhabdus sp.
GATGTGGTTCCGGTCCGCGAACTCCCATACGGGCCCGCAGCTATGCTGCATCAAGAGGCCGGACAGATGGCAGCATCCGACTACATGCACCCCTCTCAAAAACCGCTTGCATCTTTAGGGGCGTCCACAGATGGAAAGCGGTCATTGCAAATAAGCATACCGTTCTCAGCTATCGGTTCACAACAATTAAAGACGATCCAAGAACTTGGATAATTCCCCTACCACTACCGCTAGGCTCATACACGCTATAAGTGCGGCTACCGCATAGTGCTTTCGCTTCAGAAGCACGGAGCTAAGGAAGGGTGCAACGATTATGATGGCGACCATGACTTGGTCTATCGTCTTATCGGGTTTAATTTCCGAACTTAATAGAAAAATATACAGCACGGCTAAAGCTACCAAGCTGGAAAAAAATAATAACGTTTGTGCTACAAGCTTCATTTATAGGTGGAGACCTGCCGTCTATTAGCATCTGTTATAGCTGGAACTTTTTTGGTCAGCAATGTTGTCGTATCCGGACAGTCCGCTTACAATACGAAGGGTTATAGCCGGCCTCAAGGTCGCTCGAGGCCGACAGTAATTTAAATGTCGGTTCGCTCCGACAAAGTCAGGGCGTCGTCTATATCTACGCCAAGGTATCTAACCGTGTTCTCAATGTTGCTGTGTCCGAGTAATATCTGCATGGCCCTCAGATTCCCGGTCGATTTGTAGATGAGTGATGCCTTTGTTCTCCGCATCGAGTGCGTGCCATATTCGCGCTGATCGAGGCCGATCGTTGCCATCCATTCGTCAACAAAGCGCGCGTATTGCCGCGTACTGAGATGCCCCATATAGCCGACCCGGCTTGGAAAGACGAAATCGCGGATGGTACCACCACGGCGCCGTATCCATGTCTCTAGGCTCCTGCGTGCCTCTGACATGATTTCAAATTGAACTGGCCTGCCGGTTTTCTGTTGGATGACTGTCGCACGATTGCGGATCTGGCCGGCGCTGATGATGTCGCCAATTTTCATCTTAACGAGATCACAGCCGCGCAACTTGCTGTCGATCGCCAGATCGAAGAGCGCTCGATCCCTTAGTCGTTTATGTTCGTCGAGATAAAAACGGATGGCCCAAATATTTCGCGGTTTGAGCGGGCGTTTTGGTCCCACATTTTTTCCAGCGTTCCAAGGGCGACGCTCATGCACGGCTGGGTCAAGATCTGAATATCCCATGACTTTTCTTCGATGGCCGGAATGGCCAACTGAAAAATACAGCACTTAAATTATGAGATTGCTGGATCCGCTAACATTTCTGCTGTTTGAAGGTTCGATTTACGTCGCATGAGCTGCCATACATTTAGGGTTGCGTTTGACGAAGCTAACCGCAGAAAATGGGAAAACCAGCCGGCGCTTAAAATGACTGCATTTGGGCGCAAAGCTGACATTGCACTGGACTGCGCGCGAACAACGAGCATTGGTCGGGAGCGACGACGAAGCGACGATTTGAATCGGTGACATCCTCGACTGGACGACCAGCGGGGGTATTGGGGGTGGGACCGGCGCGGTGCCGAGATCCCATCGAGGAGACCACCCATGACAACAACCAACAAATCACAACCGGCGAAGGCATCGGTGAAAGTTACCGATGCGCCTGCAGAGTCGGGCGCCTGTCGTGCACCAACCAAGACCGATCAACTTTTGGCTATGCTCCAGACACCAGACGGTGTTAGCATCGCCGAACTGAGCGATCGCTTCGGCTGGATGCAGCATACGACGCGTGCCGCTTTAACCGGTATGCGCAAAAAGGGCCATGCCGTTATCCGAGGCAAGCAAGGCAGCTTTACCGTCTACCGGATTGGCGGATGACCCTCGAGAGCGATAACGCGATCAAGGCAATCGCTGGGATGTCGGCACCTCAGATCATCCTAGAATGGGAGCGGGTGCACGGCATACCGCCACCCGCCATCGCACCGAGCCTGCTCGCCCGCGATCTTGCACACCGAGAGCAGGTCGAGGCCGCGGATGGCATCGACAAGCGCCTTGAGCGTCGCATACGCGACCTCGTGGTTTCGACCGATAGCGATAGCGCCGTGCAAGCGAGCCATCGCAAAGCTCTCGGTCACGGGACGCAACTTCTGCGCGAGTGGGGTGGTCAGACTCACCGCGTGACCGTCGAAGCTGAGGGTCGATATACCTATGCCGGCGAGACTTGGCGGTCACTGTCCGCGATCGCCTACGCGATCACCGGCGCACGCTGGTCTGGCCCGCGCTTCTTCGGAACTCGGGCATGAAGAAGCTGCGCTGCGCTATCTATACCCGCAAGTCGACCGAGGAGGGGCTCGACATGGCGTTCAACAGTCTCGACGCCCAACGCGAGGCCTGCGAGGCATATGTGACCAGCCAGAAGGCCGAAGGCTGGGTGCTCGTGCCCACCGCTTATGACGATGGCGGCTTCTCTGGCGGCACCATGGACCGCCCTGCCCTCTCGCAACTGCTCGGTGACGTGCGCGCCGGAAAGGTCGACGTGATCGTCGTTTACAAGGTCGACCGGCTGACCCGCGCTTTGTCGGACTTCGCGCGGATCGTCGACGTGCTCGATGCCACCGGCGCCTCGTTCGTCGGTGTGACCCAGGCGTTCAACACCACCTCCAGCATGGGAAGGCTGACCCTCAACGTCCTTCTGTCCTTTGCCCAGTTTGAGCGCGAGGTTATTGCCGAGCGGGTGCGCGATAAGGTAGCGCAGTCCAAGGCCCGCGGCATCTGGATGGGCGGCAACGTGCCGCTCGGCTATGATGTGCTGGATCGCAAATTGCTCGCGAACCCCGCCGAGGCCGCCACGATCGTTTACATTTTCGAGTGCTATCTCGACCAACCGTCGGTGCGGACGCTCAAAGTGGTGCTCGACGCGCAGGGTGTCCGCACCAAGTTACAGCAAGGCAAGACCGGACAGCCCGGCGGCGTGTCGTTCTCTCGCGGCGCCCTCTACCCGCTCCTCTCGAACCTCATCTACATCGGCAAGTTGCGCCACAAGGATAAGCTGCACGACGGCCAGCACGATGGCATCGTACCGCTGGAACAGTGGGACGCGGTCCAGTCGAAACTGAAGGCGTCCGCCGCCGAACGTGGTAATACGACAACCGGCAGCGGTACTGCCTTGCTGACCGGCATGATCCGCGACGCAGCTAGTCAGCCTATGTCACCCTCGTTCACCGTGAAGGAGGGTTGGCGCTACCCTTATTATGTATCGAGTATCAGCAAGGACATCGATCATGGCCTCACAGGCACATCACCAGCACCCATTACACGTGTCGCTGCTCGGCGGGTCGAGTCGGCAGTCCGCGAAGCGTTGCGCGCATTACTGATGGACGAACTTCAACTCGCCGACCTGTTCGATGATGGCGATACCGCCACGACGCGCCGGCGATTGGCGACCGCAGCAGAGCTGGCACGGAAACTGGGGCCGCATGCAATCGATGGCGCGCACGCGCTTCTCAAACGACTAAACTTCTCACTCACCGTCCAGAGCAATCGAGTGGACGGCAATGTTGCGCGCGCTGCGCTGCTAGCGGCACTTGATCACGACGCTGCCTGGGCCGAAGGTCATGACCGACATATTACGCTGATTGTTGATACCAATATCACCCAACGCAAGCGCGGCGCTCGCCTTGTCATCGCTGGAAAAACACGCGCCGATAACGCGCCTGATCCGAAGCTCGTCGCACTCGCAACCAAGGCTTAGCAAGCCCGCGCTGCATTGTTCTCGAACGCCGCCCCTCGCGGCAATCGCCACATAGAACGACTGGCGCGGCTTGCGTATCTTGCGCCCGATATCACGTCGGCAATCCTCGACGGCTCGCAGCCCGCGACACTGACCAGCCGGAGTCTTCTGAAGCTCCCTGGCCTGCCGCTCGCGTGGCCGGAGCAGCGGTTCGCATGATACTCATCCGCCGCGGTGGCCACGAAAACCGCCTGCAGAGACGCCGCACCCGTCTGGCATAATCTCGCGCAATTCCGTGCCGGTCTCTGGATACAACCTCAATCATCTTAACCAGAATGCCGCAGAACTGCGCCACTTAAGGCGAACATTCGCGACATAATGTAATTATATCAGATACTTGGATGTGCGTGGTGCACCCAACTGGATTCGAACCAGTGGCCCCCAGATTAGGAATCTGATGCTCTATCCTGCTGAGCTATGGGTGCGCCGAAGGCAGCCATAGCGGTGCCGGATTACAGGGTCAATTTTTTGCCGAGGGCGGAACGACCGGAAACGGCAACGGTGCAACCGCTATACCTTCTTCGGCCAAGGCTTCCGCTTCATCGCGGCTAGTTTCACCGTGGATAAGCCGGCCATCCTCTTCGCCATAATGGATTGCTCGTGCGGTTTCGGCAAATTCATGCCCAACCCATTGCGATTGTTTCAGCATTTCGCTCTGGGCCGCAGCGAGCTTGTGCATCATCTCGACCATCGCTGGCGGGAGCGTAGGCGCGTTCATCATTTCGCCGCTTGCAGTCTCCATTACCTCTGAAGACTTTGTCGGCTTGGTTATAGCCTGGTTGCCTTTGCGTCCGACGTTCGGGACCGACAATATCTTGTGCACAGAGCTATCGTCACAAACCGGACAGGCAAGAAGTCCGCCGGACCGCTGTACATCGAAATCTTGCGACGAAGCGAACCAGCCTTCAAATCGATGCCCGCCACTGCAACTCAGGTCGAATGCAATCATTACGTGTTGGTTCCGGCCAGCATATTGTCCAGCCTCCCGCTGTTTTCCAGTTCGCGCAAATCGTCGCTGCCGCCAATGGCGATATCATCAATGAATATCTGCGGCACCGTTCGCGCCCGCGGCGCACGTGCAACCATCTCGTCGCGCTTTGCGCCGCCCATGGTCACATCATATTCCGTGTAAACGACCCCCTTGCCGTCGAGCAAATGCTTGGCGCGCACGCAATAGGGGCAAGCGAATTTGGTATAGATCTCAACTTTGGCTGTCATGGAAATGAAATGGTGTGCTCGCCCGCGCAAGTCAAGCGTCGAGCATGATCATATCATCGACCTCAGCCGCCTCGCCTCTCAACGCCCGCGCCCAGCAGAACAGCTGAACCCAACTCGCCCCGCCTTTTTTAAGAGCGTCGATACATCCGTCACTTGTGGCACCGGTGGTTAGAACGTCGTCGACCAATATGATTTTACGCCCTTGAAACTTACCAACCCAGCGGGGATGCACCGCGAACGCTTTGCCAACCGCTTTACGCCGTTCGTTGGCACTTAGGCCGCGCATACTTGGCGTCTGCCTTTGCCTGACAAGTATGTCGGGGATATATTCCAATTGGCCAAGCCGGCTTAGTTCTTTTGCAATGAGGGCGGACTGATTGAAACTGCGCGACCACATTCGTGTCCAATGCAGCGGCACCGGCGTGACGATAATCCCGCTGCGAGCATCGGGCAAATGGCGGACTAACTGATGCGCGATCATTTTTGCCAGGCCAATCTTGCCCGCATATTTCAAACGAAGCGCCACCTGACTCGACACATCATCGTATTTGACGGCAGCCCTGATGCCGTCATGCTTTGGTGGGCTATCCAGACAGGATGCGCACAAGGCATCTCCCCCGCGATCAAATGCAAAGGGCGACGCGCACCCGCTGCACCAGGGCGGATTGAGGAAGTTGAGTTTCTGCCAGCAATCGACGCAAAATGGTCCTCCGGCGGCGGTGATTATACCATCTGTGGACGCCCCTAAAGATGCAAGCGGTTTTTGAGAGGGGTGCATGTAGTCGGATGCTGCCATCTGTCCGGCCTCTTGATGCAGCATAGCTGCGGGCCCGTATGGGAGTTCGCGGACCGGAACCACATCACAACAGCGTGCTCTTGGCACGGTGGAAAGCACTGGTTCTTCCGGCCCCGTCTCGCCGACTGTTTTGCCATA
>JBGSPK010000373.1:0-6308 GCA_041738665.1 Sphingorhabdus sp.
AATCAAAGACAAAAAGCAGGAGAGAGAATCTATGACACGCGTTGCGGTGGTGACCGGCGGTACTCGAGGTATCGGTGAAGCAATCAGCCTGAAACTCAAAGAAAAGGGCCGTTTGGTTATCGCCAATTATGGCGGGAACGACGCCGCTGCAAAGGCATTTTCGGAACGCACCGGAATAGCGGTCAGCAAATGGGACGTCGGCGATCACAAAAGTTGCATCGACGCCTGTGCTGCCATCGAGGCCGAATATGGCCAAATTGACATCATGGTCAATAATGCCGGCATCACCCGAGATGCGACGATGGTCAAAATGACCTTTGAACAATGGGACGAGGTTATCCGCGTCGATCTGACCGGCTGTTTCAATATGGCAAAGGCGGTATTTGCCGGAATGCGCGAGCGCAAATGGGGGCGGATCGTCAATATCGGTTCGGTCAACGGGCAGGGTGGGCAGATTGGACAGGTCAATTATGCTGCCGCGAAATCGGGCATTCACGGTTTCACCAAATCGCTTGCAGCTGAAGGCGCGCGCCACGGGGTAACCGCTAACGCGATTGCGCCAGGTTATATCGGCACCGAAATGCTGGCAACGATCCCCGAAAATGTCATGGAAAAGATCGTTGCACAAATTCCTGTGGGGCGGTTGGGGCAACCGGACGAAATCGCCCGTGGCGTCGAATTCCTGACAAGCGACAACGCCGGTTTCATCACCGGATCGACGCTGTCGATCAACGGTGGCCAGCATATGTATTGATGCTAGGGTCGGCGGATGACCGATATCTATCATCCGCCTGTAAAGCGCAGCATGACGATTGCGGGGCACCAGACATCAATCAGTCTGGAGCCGTTATTTTGGGATGCGTTGAGACGTGCCGCTGAATCGCGCGCTCTGCCAGTGAATGCGCTTGTTGCGCAAATAGACGTGCAGCGGCTGGATTCGGAAACGCCTTGCGGACTGGCTAGCGCGATCCGTCTATGGCTGGTGGCGAACGCATAAAAAAGTACCGTCACAAAGATGTGTGACGGTACAATAGCGACCCAAAATATCTCGAAATTCTCTAATTGTGCTTTTCAAAACCTGTGCAGGCGGACGGTCAATTTGACCGCGATAGAACCGGAGGAGGGAACCGGATAAATTACTTACGCCTCTCACGTCGAGGGAGGGTAGATCAAGGCGTCTTTAGTTGCGGGGGTTACCGTCAACCTGCGTGATTAAATTGGACGAAGACCAAGAGAACACCAATACCGCATTTGGCCTATACGGTACTAACGCTGTAAATTAGGTTACAACCCGGCTTCGACAGCGATCCGTACAGCATCAGCAGCATTCGATGTCGACAATTTCTTGAACATCAGCATGCGGTGCATTTGAACCGTCTTTTCGCTGAGTGACAGGCGGAAGGCGATTTGCTTTGTCCTGAAACCCTGCGCCATTTGCTGCAATATCTCGCGCTGACGTGGGGACAGTCTGTCCACGATTTCAGCAGCCTGTTGCTGGCGGACGACCGCGATACTTTCTTCTTCGGGAAGAACTTCGATTTGCGAACCGACAAATAATTCCAGCTTGCCCTCGTCGTCAAACAGCGGTGCAATCATCACTGCGTTGCGAAATGGAGAACCGTCTTTGCGATAATTGATTAGCTCTGCCAGCGCCGGACGACGCGCGTGAATCGATTCCCGCAGCTTTTCTGTCTGTGAATTTTCGGTGTCAGGGCCACGTAGGAACCGGCAATTGCGTCCGATAGATTCCTCTTCGGTATAGCCGGTCATTGCGCAGAATGCCGCATTTACCGCAATGAGGGGGTTATCGGTTTGCAACGGATCACTGACGACAGTGGCGATGGGACTATATCTTATCGCTTCGAGAACCGGGTGCCGCAGTCGCTTTGGTAACGTGGTTTGCATTGTCATATAGTCATCACTCATGACGAAAATGAAGCATAACGGTCTGCTTGGCAAGGGGCGTCGTAATTAACCCTATTCCGACCCGACACGTTCCACGTCTGCACCGACGAGTTGCAGCTTTTCTTCAAGCCGTTCATAGCCTCGGTCGAGGTGATAAAGACGGCTTACATGTGTTTCGCCTTCTGCAACCAACCCGGCAATGACAAGGCTCATCGATGCGCGCAAGTCGGTAGCCATCACCGGCGCCCCGGTGAGTGACTTCACGCCATGGACAATCGCAGTGCGGCCCTTTGTTTCGATATGTGCGCCCATCCGGTTCAGTTCTGGCACGTGCATGTAGCGGTTTTCAAAAATCGTTTCGGTCAGTACGCTGGCGCCATCGGCCATGCACAGCATCGCCATGAACTGCGCCTGCATGTCTGTGGCAAAGCCGGGATATGGTGCTGTGGATATGGTGAGCGGCTTGAGCTTGCCGTCGGAAGCGACGCGAATTCCGTTTTTCGTTTCTTCGACGGTGACACCCGCCTGCCGCAGCGCATCGACTGTCGCATCCATTTCGCTGGCGTTGGCGCCGACGAGCTCAACATCGCCGCCGGTGATCGCTGCAGCACAGGCATAGCTTCCGGCTTCGATGCGATCGCTCATGACACGATAGGTTGCACCGTGCAGACGGTCCTTGCCGTGAATGATGAGGTCGGACGTCCCAATTCCTTCGATTTCAGCACCCATATCGACCAGCAAATTGCACAGGTCGACAATCTCTGGTTCGCGGGCCGCATTGTGGAGGACGCATGTGCCCTTTGCGAGGCTCGCCGCCATCAGTGCATTTTCGGTCGCGCCGACCGACACCACTGGGAAAGTATACGTACCGCCAGGAATACCGTTTCTGGCAATCGCTTTCACATAGCCAGCCGCCAGCTCGATTTCGACGCCAAAGGCTTCCAATGCTTTCAGATGGAGGTCGATGGGTCGGTTGCCAATGGCGCAGCCTCCCGGCAACGACACGGTAGCTTCGCCTGCACGCGCCACCATTGGGCCAAGCACGAGGATCGACGCACGCATTTTGCGGACCAGCTCATAAGGTGCAACTGTGGTGGTCAGCCGCGTCGCCTGAAGCGTCATGACGCGGCCGAAATCTTCGGGGCGCGATCCAGCAATGGCGGTCGAAATACCGAACTGGTTAAGCAGATGCTGGAAACCGTCGATGTCGGCCAAGCGCGGCAGATTTCGTAACGTCAGCGGCTCATCGGTGAGCAGCGCGCAGGGAAGCAGCGTCAATGCGCTGTTCTTTGCCCCTGATATCGGAATTTTCCCCTTGAGCGCGTTGCCGCCGCGTACGATTATCTTGTCCATCGCCGGTATTTAGCGGGAATCACTTTTCAGGCAAGCGCTTCGGCTAATTGGGCCAGTCGCTCCTTGCCCCAGAACATATCTTCGCCAACAAAGAAAGTCGGTACACCAAAGGCACCGCTGGCGGCGGCCTGTTCGGTATTGGCAACCAGCTCGGCCTTCACTTGCGCGTCGTCAGCTTTCGCAAGCAACGCAGCGCTGTCCAGTCCAGCCTTGTCGAGCAGTTGTTTGACCACTTCCGGATCGCCGGTGTTCAAGCCATCCTCCCACATCGCGCTCATGATCGCCTCGACATAAGGCATGAAGCAACCAAGATGCTGCGCTGCAACCGATCCGCGCATCAGGTGAAGCGAATTGATCGGGAAATGCGGGTTCATCTTGAATGGGAGCCGGTGCGCTTTGACGAAGCGGTCGAACTCCAGCACTTCATAGTTACGCTTGGCGGGGGTTTCGGCGTAACGGATGAGCGGTGCCTGATTGTTGGTCAGCTTAAACAAGCCGCCGAGCAGGACAGGGACGTAGACCACCTCAGCTCCTGTCCGTGCGCAGATTTCGGGCAACACTTTGTGTGCCAAATAACTGTTGGGGCCACCGAAATCGAAGAGAAACTCAAAGCTTTTGGCCATCAGAAAGCTTCTGCCCAAGGACGCAGATCCATTTCGTGCGTCCAGGCGCTGCGGTGCTGTTTGTGAATGGCAACATATTGCGCCGCTATAGCGTCGGGAGAGAGCACTTTGTCTGCTGCTTTTGCCTCGTCAAAATCTGTCCGAATACTTCGTATGAATTCAGTATCGATACCGCCGTCGATTACAATATGCGCAACGTGGATATTATGTGGCCCCAGTTCACGGGCCATCGATTGTGCCAGCATGCGGAGCGACGCCTTGGCGCCGGAGAACGCCGAATAGCCACTACCACCACGCAACGAGGCCGTTGCACCGGTGAAAATGATTGATCCCGAATGCCGCTCGACCATCCGCTTCGCAACTTCGCGGCCCATTAGGAAACCGGCTAATGCTGCCATTTCCCAAACCTTGCGGTAAACTTGAGAAGTCATTTCGAGAATCGAAAAGTTCACATTCGCGCCAATATTGAACACCGCCACTTCAATCGGCCCGACGTCGCGTTCGATAGCGTCGACCATCGCGACCACTTCATCCTCAATCCGAGCGTCACCAGGATAAGCCTGCGCGGCAAAGCCGTCATCGCGGATCGATTGCGCCAGCGCCTCCAGTTGCTCCGCATTTCGGCTGCGACGGTTTACACATGCTACATAGCCCTCACGCGCAAAAGCCCGCGCTATAGCACCGCCGGTTGCATCACCTGCGCCGACGATTAAAGCGGCTTTCCTCACGCCTTCTCAAGCGTGCATTGCAGCGGGTGCTGGTTCTTTGCAGCGAAATCCATGACCTGAGTCACTTTGGTTTCGGCGACTTCATACGTGAAGATACCGCATACGCCGACGCCTTTCTGGTGGACATGCAGCATCACGCGGGTTGCCTGATCGGTATCCATAGAGAAGAAAGCCTTCAGCACATGGACTACAAACTCCATCGGCGTGTAGTCATCGTTGAGCAGCAGCACCTTATACTGGCTGGGCTTCTGTGTTTTGGGGCGGGTGCGCGTCGCAAGGCCGACGCCGGGACGTCCGGTTCCACCGTCTTTGTCGTCGTCATCGTCGATCATGAAAATCTGCATGTCGGTAAAATAGGATAGGGCAGGGGGGCTGCGCAAGCCCCGTTTGTCGCCAAAGGGCAACTATTCAAAAAGAAACCGCCCTTTCCACGCGGAAAAGGACGGTTTCATATTTCATGCGCCGGTTCGCTCGAGACTTCCCACCGCCTTTGGGAGGAGGAGAGAGAGGGCGGCAGGTGCTCAGAAACGCACCGGCACAATCTTCAATGAAAGCTTATGCAGCTTTCTTGAAAAGGTCAGTAGTTGCCGCGATGCGGTTCGAAATTGGCTGGAACATGTCGCTGACCAGCTTGACCATCGCTTCGGTGTTCTTCGAAGTCTGTGCAACAGCAACGTCAAAGCTCTTGCGAGCAAATTCGCCCTGCAACTTGACGAGATCGGTAGGCGACTTGACTGCAGTCATTTCTTTGACAGCAACCTGTGCTTCTTCGAAATTCTTCTTTGCATATTCGATGTTGGTCTTGCCCATGTCCTGCGCGCCCTTGGCGACAATCTTGGCAGCTTCAACCATCGCTTCTACATTCGCTTTGTTGAATTCAACGGCATCCGCAGCATATTTCTTGCCCTTTTCAGCGGCTTCAGTTGCTTTTTCGCGGATGTCTGCAAAATATTCATTTGCCTTCTCGGCGGTAGCTTTAACAGTATCGGTCATCTTTGTTACTCCTTGAGCAATCGGGGTGGGTTCGACAGAAACAATTTTCGTTACCAGCGCTGCAGCAGGCTTCGCAGCCTTAACCGGCGCACGCTTGACAGCTTTGACCGGGGCAGGCTTTGCGATTTTCGCTACAGCAGGTTTTGCAATCTTCACCGGAGCAGGCTTTGCGGCCTTCACCGGAGCGGGAACAACCTTCGCTGCCACAGGAGCTGGCGTTTCCGCCTTAACCTGTGCAGCAACCGGAGTCGCTGCTGCAGGGACAGTTGTTTCGACCGCAGGCTTTGCAGTTTCGGTCGTCACTGAAGTATTTGCATTGCTGGCCATATCGAGCACCATTTCTGTTGTGTTGCACTGCACAATAATGAATCAGGCGGGCTATGTCAACGAAAAATGTTGCAGTGCACAAAAATGTGATATTCGGCGCTACTCGGCCAATGTCAGTCGTTCAAACCGGTCATAATGATGGTCAGCCGAACCAAACTGATTCTCAATCATCGTGGCCCGCTTGAAATAATGGCCGATGGCCAATTCCTGCGTGATGCCGATACCGCCATGCGTCTGGATGGCGTTCTGCCCGACGAATTTTGCTGAACGGGACACCTTCGCCTTGCACGCCGATACCGCAGCCATGCGTTCCGCGGCTGGCAGGTCGAGCTTAAGTGTTGCCATTGTAGTCATCGATTTCGATTGCTCGACTTCCATG
>JBGSPK010000433.1:0-1931 GCA_041738665.1 Sphingorhabdus sp.
TGCTTGGACCGACGCCTGCGTTACGCCCGTTCTCGATTATGTCGAAGCTGCGTCGCATCCGGCAAACGCCGAACGTCAGGCAGTGGTTCAAGACGGCCGCTGGCTGCACCCGCAAATCGCACCGCGCCTTGCAACGCAGCCACTTGCTACCCATTTCGAAATTGCAACAAAAGGTGGCGATTATGCTGCCATCTTGGCCGAGGTTGGTCTCGGCGAAACTGAAATCTCCCAATTGATTACGGCCGGTGCCGTGGTCGCAAACAAGGACTGAATATGACCGAAGCCTATATTTATGACGCGGTACGAAGCCCGCGCGGCAAAGGGCGCTCCGACGGTGCGCTGCATGAAATCACGCCTTTAGATTTGGCCGCGCAGGTGCTTGCCAGCGTGCGTGAGCGCAACGGACTTGCGCCCGACGCGGTTGAGGACATCGCCTTTGGTTGCGTATCGCCCGTGGGTGAGCAGGGCGCAGTGATTACGCGGACTGCTGCTCTACAAGCAGGCTATGCGCACACCACGTCGGGCATCCAGGTCAACCGCTTCTGTGGTTCGGGACTTGAGGCATCGAACATCGCATCGGCTAAGGTGATGTCAGGCGAATGCGACCTTGCCATCGGCGGCGGCGTTGAATCGATGAGCCGCGTGCCGATGGGCTCTGACGGCGGCGCGTGGCCGGTCGACCCGCGCTCGGCGATTGCCAATTACTTCATCCCGCAGGGTATTTCGGCTGACCTGATCGCGACGATCTACGGCTATAGCCGCGACGATGTCGATGCGTACTCGGTCGAAAGCCAGAAACGTGCCGCAAAAGCGTGGAACGAGAAGCGTTTCGCAAAATCGATTTTGCCAATCAAGGACGTCATCGGCGAAGTTCTGCTCGACCATGACGAATTGATGCGGCCCGAAACCGATATGCAATCATTGGGCGCGCTTCAACCAGCATTTCAGATGATGGGTACTATGATGCCGGGTTTCGACGACATTGCGATCATGCGCTATCCTGAAGTCGAGAAAATCAACCACGTCCACCATGCGGGTAACAGCTCTGGGATCGTTGACGGTGCAGCTGCGGTGCTGATCGGCAACAAGGAAGCGGGCGAGAAGCTTGGCCTGAAACCGCGTGCACGCATCGTCTCGATGGCGTCGGTCGGGTCTGAACCCTCCATCATGCTCACTGGCCCCGAATTCGCCGCACAAAAGGCATTGTCGCGTGCCGGCATGGGCAAGGGCGATATCGATGTGTGGGAATTGAACGAAGCGTTCGCCGCCGTCGTATTGCGTTTTATGGAGGCAATGAACATCGATCATGGCGACATCAACGTGAATGGCGGCGCGATTGCGATGGGCCATCCGCTGGGTGCGACCGGCGCGATGATCCTCGGCACAGTTCTCGACGAACTCGAACGCTCGGGCAAATCGACTGCGCTGACCACATTGTGCATCGGCGCGGGCATGGGCACCGCAACCATCATCGAACGCGTGAATTGAGGACGACCAACATGACTTATACTACTTTCTCGGTCGATGTGGACGCCGACGGTATTGCGCTTTTGACGATTGATCTTCCCGATGCATCAATGAACGTCTGGAATGGCGCGCTGATTTCCGAATTCGGACAGTGGGTCGATGATTTCACGACGAACGACGCCATCAAGGGCGCGGTGATTACTTCGGGCAAAAAGTCCGGTTTTCTTGCGGGTGCCGACCTCACGATGTTGGGCGGCGCGAAAGCGGCCAGCACCAAGGAAGCGTTTGAACAAGCCTTTGCGCTCAACGCTTTGCTCCGCAAAATGGAAGCTGGCGGACATAGCGCCAAAGACCTGAGCAGCGGCAAGGCTTCGGCGAAGCCTGTTGCTTGTGCGCTGAACGGTCTCGCACTCGGCGGCGGTTTGGAATTGGCGCTGGCGTGCCACTACCGCGTCGTTGCCGAT
>JBGSPK010000045.1:0-2198 GCA_041738665.1 Sphingorhabdus sp.
ACCGCTAAGCGAGATAGTCAAATAGCAAAACTGCCTGTAAAGGCATCGGCGAATATGGAGTTGAACCAATGAACGCCCCTGTCCGTGAGAATCTGCAAGGCCTAGACTTGCTCGCCGAAATCAACCGGCTGAAGAAAGAGCGCAACGCCGTCATTCTGGCACATTATTACCAGAAACCGGAGATTCAGGACCTCGCGGATTTTGTCGGCGATAGCCTCGAGCTCAGCAAGCGCGCGGCGGAAACCGATGCCGATGTCATCGCTTTTTGCGGGGTCAAGTTCATGGCCGAAACGGCAAAGATACTAAGCCCGCAAAAGACCGTTATCCTGCCAGATATGGCCGCGGGTTGCAGCCTCGAAGATTCCTGTCCGCCGGGCAAATTCAAGGCATTCCGCGAGGCGAACCCCGACCATATCGCGCTAACCTACATCAACTGCTCCGCCGAAGTGAAGGCATTGAGCGACATCATCGTCACCAGCAGCAGCGCGGAAACGATCCTTGCGCAAATCCCGGCCGAACAGAAAATCATATTTGGTCCTGACCGCCATTTGGGCGGATATCTGTCGCGTAAATTCAACCGGGAAATGCTGCTCTGGCCCGGCGTATGTATCGTCCATGAGGCGTTCTCGGAAACGGAGCTGCTAAAGCTCAAGGCGCAGTATCCCGGCGTTCCCGTCGCAGCGCACCCCGAATGCCCGCCGCACATCATCGATCATAGCGATTATGTCGGGTCAACAAGTGGCATATTGCAGTTCGCAAAAACAATGGAGGGCGACACGCTGATCGTCGCCACTGAGCCGCACATCATCCACCAGATGGAAAAAGCGGAGCCGACCAAGAATTTCATCGGCGCACCCGGAGCTGACGGCAACTGCGCGTGCAACATCTGCCCATATATGGCGCTCAACACAATGGAGAAACTCTATCTGGCGTTGCGTGACCTGAAGCCGCAGATCGAGATGGACGAGGGCGTGCGCGTGGCGGCCAAGAAAAGCTTGGACCGGATGCTGGAGATGGCAAGCGGTACGGTGGGCAGAGGCGATCTGGGGCGGGCGTGACTTTTAAACGCTGTGCATTGAAACTATCTGGGCAAAGTTGCGTTTATTGGCGATGCTTCTGAAATCACTATGCGATAACCAATTTTCTTGTGCCATAATGTTTTTGGGTCAGGATAATTAATGGCGACTTTCCGCAGCCACGATCTTGCGCCGATCCCGAACATTCCCGAACATATTTGGCCCCAAGCGGGATTGGCTGCGTATCTCCGCACCAATTTATGTTATGTTGTGCGGCACCAGAAATTTGCCAATCTGGCGACGCCTTCATTGTTCACAGAACTGGTGCAGCGGCGAAAGCTCGCCAATCGCGACCTTAGAATGTCGATGTCGGCCGACAAAGTTGCCGTTAAATCATTTGTCACAGATATTCTGGGTGGCGACTGGGTTATTCCTACGCTCTGGCACGGCACCGACTTGCCGATGACACCTGAATGGGCTGTTCCCTTCGTCCTGAAATCACGCCACGGATGCAATCAGAATATATTTTTCCGGGACGGTGTAGATAACTGGCTGTCCGCCCGTGAAACGGCGCATCGATGGCTCCTGCACTCTTATGGAACATGGCTCGACGAGTGGCTTTACAGCCATATCCCTAGAGGTCTGCTAATCGAACCTTATGTCGGCGAGCGCGACAGATTACCCATCGATTACAAGATATACACGTTCGCTGGACAGGCGACGCATGTTCAAGTGCATCTTGATCGCGGCAGCAGACATCGTTGGATGTTGTTTGATCGCGATTGGAAACGCGTTTCGGCAGCATCCGCAGATCCAGATCCATTAAGGCCCCGAAGCTTGCAAGCGATGCTCGATGCCGCCGAAGCGTTGGGCCGAGGGTTTGATTTTGTGCGCAACGATTTTTACGAAATCAACGGCAAACCGCTCTTCGGCGAAATGACATTCTATCCGGGTTCAGGTCTTGATAAGTTTCACCCATCGTCTCTGGATGCGATGCTTGGCGGATATTGGCTGGAAGCCGGCGGCCGATAAAGCCAGCATCCTTTTCTCGTGCATCAGCGCAGAACATATTGTATATATTTGCAAAATTCGAGTCGCAACCGCTCGCAATGGCTTGCGCTCGACACCCATGTCCATAGGTACATCATCGTCAGTTCTACATTCTGACCAAGATGACCGGAT
>JBGSPK010000052.1:0-10234 GCA_041738665.1 Sphingorhabdus sp.
TAAATCAAAATAAGGTCAATCGGCTATTCCGCCGACACGCCTTGTTGGGAGCAGTTTATGAAACGCTTAGCCGTCATCCTTGCATTGACCATTGCCGCCAGCCCCGCATTCGCGGCGCTCAAGCCCGGGGCACGCGCGACCAATTTCACCACGCAGGCGGTGCTCGCAGGTGATGCCTACACCTATAATCTCAACAAGGCGCTGAAACGCGGGCCGGTGGTTCTGTATTTCTACCCCAAGGCCTTCACCTCGGGCTGCACCGTCGAGGCGCATGAATTTTCCGAAGCTGCCGATGAATTCGGTGCGATGGGCGCCTCGATTATTGGCATTTCCGCTGATAACATCGACACGCTGAAGCGTTTCTCGGTCGAAGCCTGCCGCAACAAATTCACCGTTGGCATCGCGTCGCAAGCGATCATCAAATCCTACAAGGTCAGCCTGCCCGTGATGGGCGGGTCCAACCGGACAACTTATGTCATCGCACCTGATGGTAAAATCCTGTTCGCTTACTCCGAACTTGGCGTCAAAGGCCATGTTTCGGGCGCGCTAAAAGCCGTCAAAGCGTGGCGCGCGGCCAACCCCAAGGGCAAATGATGCGGAAATTACTTGGTCTGTATTTTGCGCCTTTAGCGCTTTCCGGCTGCGGCGTGGCGGTCGAATATGGTGCAGTCCCGCATAGCCAGCTTGTTGCTGATCCGCGGTGCAACCCCGCACAGTCTGACACTGCTGCAATCGCGGGCAAGGATTATTTCGCGGTTACAAGCCGGCTTCCCGACTGTTTGGGCGAGAATATCAAGCTGACCAACCAGCGCGGCGACCGGGTGCGTTATGGTCGCTTTGCGCCGCCGCGGACGATTAAGCCTGCAAAAGGTGACAAGCAGATTGTCGTACCGCTGGCCTTCCAGCCCGAAAGCGAATGGTGGGACGGCCTGCGTGACGCTGCAAATCTCCGCAAGGGCCGCGTGCTTTTGTATGTCCATGGCTATCGTGAAACTTTTCCGTCGACAGCGAAGGACACCGTTCAAATCGCTGCACTGACCCAATTTGATGGCCCGATCATCCAATATAGCTGGCCATCGCAGGGCAATTTGCTGAGCTACGCCGTCGATGAAACCAACATGTATTGGGACGAGCGGAACTTCCGCAATTTCCTGACTAAATTGGCTCGCACGGAATGGGTAAAGGAAATCGTGATAGTCTCCCACTCGCTGGGCGCACGGCTCGTTATTCCGGCAGTCGAATATGTTGACCGGACATCGACAAATGCAGATTCCAGTAATATTTCCAATATCATATTGGCATCACCTGATGTTGATCGTGAGGATTTTGAACGCGATATCGCGGAAGAAGTATTGGCGCTGCGCCGGGTCAACAACGACCGACGGATCACGGTTTACGCGTCACTGAATGACAAGGCGCTAGCCGTCTCGCGCGCGGTCCACGGCTATCCGCGGCTAGGCTCGCCTTATTGCTTCAACCCGTTTGAGGCGAAGGAATTGAAAGCCAAGGGGCTGCCCGAGCGCTGCTTCGCGACCAAAACGAAATATGAGACAGAGCCCAGCAAAACCGGCTTTTCTATCGTTGATACCACCGACGTGACCAGCGGCGGCAGTGGTCACAGCGATTATTTGCGTAGTATCTCCGTTTGCAAGGATTTCGCTGCGGTGGTGAACGGCGCGCGGACCAGCGACGGTCGCCTGCCAACGCAAAACGCGCATGTGTTCAAGCTGCAACTTACCGGGAAGCCAACCAAGGAAGCGGTGGCAGCGGCGTGCAAAATGGCGGCTGAATAATGGCGAATGATTCGCCTTTGGAGCAGTTTAAGCAGGTTTTGACCGGCACCGCGCGTGCGCTTGCGCATGAACCCGAGGTTGAGCTGGCCTTTACCGCGGATGTGCCAAGCCAAGCGGGCAAGAATTTCAAAGTACCGATGCCCGGACGTTTGTTGCCGCCCGAACAGGTCGCCGAAGCGCGGGGTTTTGCCGACAGTTTTGCTCTGAAATTGAAGCATCATAATGTCGCGCGCCACGCTGCGCTGCGTCCGACCGAGGCGATTGCGGGCGCCGCTTTTGATGCGGTCGAAAATGCCCGGGTCGAGGCGCTGGGTTCTCGCAATATGGCGGGAGTTGCGGCCAATTTGGGCCATGCACTCGACCTAAAGCTGCGCACCGACCCGATTTCGCGTGCGCAGGCTGCAGATGAAGTGCCGATCTCGACTGCGCTATCGCTCATTGTCCGTGAGCGGCTGACCGGCCTACCCGTGCCAGCGGCTGCCGCCGAAGGCGTGGACATGCTACGCGGCTGGATCGAGGAGAAAGCAGGCAGCGATCTTGATGCCCTCGGCCTGGCGCTCGACGACCAGTCGGCCTTTGCGGCGCTTACCCAGTCGATGCTTGAACATTTGAACCTTACGGAGGGGGAAATCGACCCGTCGGACGCAGATGAGGGCGGCGAAAATGCCGATGACGAGCAGGATCAAGACGGCGACAGCGAAGATGAGGGCGAAGGCGAAGCTGGCCAAGCCGACGCGCGCGGCGAACCGCAGGACGGCGAAGGCGAGGAAACCGAGGCCGATTACGACCAGCAGGATATGGACGACCAGGAAGGTGCCGACGGCGAAATGGGCGATGACGGCATGCAGCCGGTCACACCGCAGCGCCGCAACTGGGACCATCTGCCGCAAAGCGATTATAAAATCTGGTCGACCAAATATGACGAGACGATCACCGCGCTTGAACTGGCCGACGAAGACGAACTGAACCGCCTGCGCGCCTATCTCGACCAGCAATTGTCGAGCCTGCAATCGGTCGTCACAAAGCTCGCCAACCGCCTGCAACGCCGCCTGATGGCGCAGCAGAACCGCAGTTGGGCGTTCGATCAGGAAGAAGGTATGCTCGATGCGGCGCGGCTTGCGCGCGTAGTGGTGTCGCCGGGCAGCTCGCTGTCCTACAAAATCGAGCGCGAAACTGATTTCCGCGATACTGTTGTGACGCTGCTGATTGACAATTCAGGCTCGATGCGCGGGCGGCCGATTTCGATTGCGGCAATCAGTGCCGACATATTGGCGCGTACGCTCGAACGCTGCGGTGTGAAGACCGAGATATTGGGCTTCACCACCCGCGCGTGGAAAGGCGGACAGGCGCGCGAAGACTGGCTCGCAGCCGGACGCCAGCCGATGCCGGGGCGGCTCAACGATCTGCGCCATATCATCTACAAAAAGGCCGACGAGCCGTGGCGGCACGCCAAGCGCAACCTTGGCCTGATGATGCGCGAGGGGTTGCTCAAGGAAAACATCGACGGCGAGGCATTGCTCTGGGCACACAATCGCCTGATCGCCCGCGCCGAGGACCGCCGCATATTGATGGTGATCTCCGACGGTGCGCCGGTCGATGACTCGACGCTGTCGGTCAATCATGGCGGCTATCTGGAGCAGCATCTGCGCAAGGTCATCGAAATGATCGAAACGCGCAGCCCGGTGCAACTGGTCGCCATCGGCATCGGTCACGACGTGACCCGCTATTACAAACGCGCGGTCACAATCATGGACGCGGAGCAATTGGGTGGGACGATGATCGAGCAACTCGCGGGGCTATTTGACGAGGAATAGGCTTGCGTTTCGTGCCTCGCATGGCATGAGTTAATCGAACGATTAAATTTGCGGAGAGCCAAGTCATGAACGTCACCGAAGCCGTCGAAACACGCCGCTCTGTCCGGCAATTCACCGACAAGCCGGTCGACAAGGCAATCCTCGAACGCGTGCTGACAAAGGCGCAACGCTCCCCTTCCGGCGGCAATACGCAGCCTTGGAATGCCGTAATTCTGACCGGCCAGCCGCTCGCCGATTTGACCGCGAAGATTAAAGCCAAGGCCGCGACCGCGCCCCTCGGCGAAGCACCCGAATACGACATCTACCCCAAGGGCCTTGAAGGCCGCTACGAAGACCAGCGCCGCGGCGTTGGTAAGGCGATGTTCGATGCGCTCGGCCTTGCCCGCGAAGATAGCGCGGGGCGTATCGGTCAGATGATGAAAAACTGGGACAGCTTTGGCGCGCCGGTGCAATTGTTCACTTACACCCGCAAATATATGGGCCCGCCGCAATGGTCGGACATGGGCATGTGGCTGCAAACCGTGATGCTATTGCTGCGCGAGGAAGGCCTCGACAGCTGCGCGCAGGAAATCTGGGCGATGTATGGCACCTATATGCGCGAATTACTCAACATCGACGACGATCATATCTTCTTCTGCGGCATGGCGATTGGATATCGCGACGCGGATGCGGCGGTGAATAATTTCACTGTGCCGCGTGTGGATATTGGTCAGGCGATCCGGTGGGAAGGTTTCTGATCCTCCCCAATATGGGGAGGGGGACCATGCGCAGCATGGTGGAGGGGCACGGCAGTAATCGCCTGCTCCCGAAGACTCAGGAAAACTTCAACGTGCCCCTCCACCACCTTCGGTGGTTCCCCTCCCCGTTTCGGGGAGGAACTGCGCTTGACCTCTAAAGCATCCTAAGCCATCGCGCATCCATGACCGAATTACGCCTCTTCAACAGCCTGACGCGGCAAATCGAGCCGTTCGTTCCCGTCCATCGCGGCGAAGCGCGCGTCTACACCTGTGGCCCCACGGTCTATAATTACCCGCATATCGGTAACATGCGCGCCTATGTCTTTGCCGACACGCTGGGCCGCGTGCTGAGCTACAAGGGCTATAAACTCACCCATGTCATCAACATCACCGATGTCGGCCATCTGACCGACGACGCCGACGCGGGCGAGGACAAGATGGAGAAGATGGCGGCAGAGAAAGCCCAATCCATCTGGGACATCGCGCGCCATTATACCGAGGCCTATTGGGACGACATCAAGGCGCTCAACATCCGCCAGCCGGCGCATTGGTCGATTGCCACGGACTATGTCCCCGCAATGATCGAATTCGCCAAATCTATCGCGGACAAGCATTGCTATGAACTCGAAGGCGGCCTCTATTTCGATACCTCGACCGTCGCCAATTACGGCGCGCTGGCTCGCGCCAAGACCGAAGAAGGTGAAGGCCGCATCGACGAAGTCGAGGGCAAGCGCCACGCCGCCGACTTCGCCATCTGGCGCAAGACGCCTGCTGGCGAAACGCGGCAGATGGAGTGGGATTCCCCTTGGGGCAAAGGCGCTCCGGGTTGGCATCTCGAATGCTCGGTGATGTCGGAGGCTTTGCTTGGCCTGCCGTTCGACATCCACACCGGCGGCATCGACCACCGCGAAATCCATCACCCCAATGAAATCGCGCAAAACCAGGCGCGGTGTCACTCGGACGGGAGCGGCGCGAATATCTGGATGCACAATAACTTCCTGATCGAACGATCGGGCAAGATGAGCAAATCGTCAGGCGAGTTCCTGCGCGTGCAGTTACTCATCGACAAAGGCTTCCACCCCCTCGCTTACCGCCTGATGTGCCTGCAGGCGCATTACCGCAGCGAGTTGGAGTTTTCGTGGGAGGGGTTGCAGGCGGCGTTTGTTCGGTTGAAGCGGATGGTCGGCGCTTGGGAAAAAATTCGCGTAGAGTCCGTGCCTTCAGAATTCCAAGAGACTTCATTGGACAAAATTCTTTCTGCCCATTTGGTTGATTTTGAAACTGCAGTTTCAGACGATCTAAATACGCCGCGAGCAATTACCATTTTCGATGAGCTCTTGTTTGATAAGGCCGTAAAGCCTCATGAAAAGGGAACTTCGATCTTGAAGATGGATAGCGTTCTTGGTTTGGAACTCGCATCAATTTCAAGAACCGATCTACGCATCCGTCCCAAAGCCGCCGTCATCACCGAAGCCGAAATCGAAGCCGCCCTCGCTGCCCGCAAGGAGGCCCGCGCCGCCAAAGACTTCGCCAGGTCCGACGCAATCCGCGACGACCTGATTGCCATGGGTGTAGAGGTCATGGACGGCGACCCGCTGGGTTGGGGTTGGGATTGGAGACTGGATATATGACCATCGCCGTTATGTCGGGCCTCATCCGCCCGTTGCTCGAACCACAGCTTCCCGCCGACCTCGATGTCCGCTGGTTCATGTCGACCGAGCAGGCGTTGGAGCTTGCCCCGCTCGCCGACATTGGCTGGTTCGACCTCAATGACAAGGCAGAGATGTTCAAAATCATTTCCGCCGCGACCAACCTCAAATGGCTCAACAGCATCTACGCGGGCGTCGACGGCATGCCGCTCGCGCAGTTGAAGGCACAGGGCACGGTCGTCACCAATGGCGCAGGCATCAACGCAATCACCATCGCCGAATATGTCGTGATGGGGATGCTGACCGTTGCTAAAGGCTATCGCGACGTCGTCCGCGCGCAGGACAGGCATGAGTGGCTGATGGACTCGCCTGGCAAGGTCGAACTCTACGGCTCAAAGGCGTTGCTCCTTGGCTATGGCGCGATTGGCAAGCTCATCGACGAACGCCTCAAACCCTTCGGCGTCGATGTCACCGTCGTCCGCCGCACACCCGGCCCTAATAGCCTAGCCCCCGACGCATGGCGCGCTCTGTTGGGCGAGTTTGACTGGGTCATCCTAGCGGTGCCAGCGACTCCTGAAACCGAGAATATGATCGGTGCCGACGAACTGGCGACGATGAAACAGAGCGCAACCCTCATCAACATCGCGCGCGGTTCGGTGGTTGAACAGGATGCATTGGTCAAGGCGCTCACGGACAAGCAAATCGGTGCCGCCTTCCTCGACGTCACTACGCCCGAACCACTGCCCGCCGACCATCCCTTATGGTCCCTCGACAACGCGCATATTACCATGCACCTGTCGGGCCGCGCGCAGGACAAGATGTTCATCCGTTCGGCAACGCGCTTCCTCGAAAACCTGACTCGTTACCGAAACGGACAACCGTTGGAACCACAGGTCAACCTAGAACTGGGATATTGAACATGCCGAACCCCGCTGAAATCTGGCACACAGTCGCCATGTCGCGCGATGTGGATGCAATCTCGGAAATCCTCCACGATGATTGCATCTTCGAAAGCCCGGTCGTCCACTCGCCCCAATTGGGCAAAGCGATTACCGCCAAATATCTTGCCGCCGCTGGCCACACGCTTGGCAATGCCAACTTCGAATATGTCGGCGAATGGCACCGCGAATATTCGTCCGTGCTCGAATTCAAAACCGTTATCGACGGCATAGCGATCAACGGCGTTGATATGATTTCGTGCGACGATGATGGTCTCATCACCCATTTCAAGGTCATGGTCCGGCCGTTGAAAGCGGTAAATATGCTCCACCAGAAAATGGGTGAGATGCTCGCGAAGATGAGCGGGTGAAACTCGCCCGTTTCGACATCGAGACATTCCTGCGCGATACCTGGCAGCAAAAGCCGCTGCTTATCCGCAACCCATGGGCGGAGTGGCAAAACCCGCTCGAACCGGACGAGCTGGCTGGCCTCGCGTGCGAACCCGAAGTCGAATCACGCCTCGTTATCGGCGCGCAAGGTAGCTGGGCGGTTGAGCATGGTCCCTTAGCGGAAGCGCGCTTCGCAAAACTGGGCCAAGAGCCATCGACGTTGCTGGTGCAGGCCGTCGACCATCATGTGCCCGAAGTCGCCGCGCTGATCGCGCCCTTTCGCTTCATCCCCAACTGGCGGATCGACGATGTCATGGTCAGCTACGCCACCGATGGCGGCGGGGTTGGCCCGCATTTCGATCAATATGATGTGTTCCTGATTCAGGGCCACGGGCGGCGGCGCTGGCGTGTCGGGCAGCATTGCGATGCCGACAGCCCGTTATTGCAGCATGAAGACCTGCGCTTGCTCGCCGAATTCGAAGCGACCGACGAATGGCTGCTCGAACCCGGCGATATCCTCTATGTCCCACCCGGCATCGCGCATGACGGCGTCGCGGTCGGCGATGATTGCATGACCTATTCGATTGGCTTTCGTGCGCCATCGCGCAGCGAATTGATTACCGACTTCGCCGACGATCTCGTCGCCGACATGGAAGATGATGACCGCTACACAGACCCTGGATTGCGGGCGCAAAGTAACCCCGGCGAGATTTCAGCGAGGGCACTGGATTCACTCCACGCGATGATCACCGAAAAACTTGCCGACCGCCAAGCCTTCGCCCGCTGGTTCGGCGGCTATAACAGCAAGCCGAAATATCCCGAAGTCGACTGGCGACCGGAAGAGCCTGCCAGCACCGAAGACGTGCGCGAATATCTGGCGGGTGGAACCATGCTAACCCGCAATCCCGCAAGCCGCTTTTCGTTCGTCCGCGAAGGAACTGAACTGCTGCTGTTTGTGGATGGCGAATGCTTCGAATGCCAAGGCGACACTGCCGCATTTGCTGAAACGTTATGCGCCGAAGACGTCATCAACGTCGCGGGGGAATTTGCCGGATCAGAAGCCGTCCAGACGCTCATCGTCCAACTTATCAATCAAGGCAGCGTCGCGTTCGAAGACGGCGAATAACGTGCGGACACGGCTAAGCATCTGCGCCAAAAAAGTGGCTTACGCGACCGAAGACGAAGCATTGGCCGCTACCAGCGGTAGGGATTTCCCACTCCGCCATTACCGCTGCGACCGGTGCCAAGCATTCCATCTGACCAGCCGCACCAAGGGCAAGCGCATTCCCCGGCCTATACGCTAATCTCGCGCCACTCACCCTGCCCCAAGCCCTCGGCCGTCCACTCGCCCACCGACCAGCGCACCAGCCGTAGGGTCGGGAAGCCAACCGCCGCGGTCATCCGCCGCACTTGCCGGTTGCGGCCTTCGCGGATGGTGAGTTTGACCCAGCTATCGGGCACGCTCAACCGCACTCGAATTGGCGGGTCACGGGGCCACAATTCGGGGTCATCAACCCGCTCGGCCTCGGCGGGCAAGGTCATTCCATCTTTCAGGCGAACGCCGCTTCGCAAAGCCGCCAGCGCGTCGTCCGAAACATCGCCCTCGACCTGCACCAGATAGCTTTTGGGCATCTTGAACTTCGGGTCGGAAATCTGCGCCTGCAACCAGCCATCGTCGGTCAGCAGCATCAACCCCTCGCTGTCCATATCGAGCCGCCCAGCGGGATAGACCCCGGGAACATCGATATAGGCTGACAGCGTCGGACGCGGTGATCCTTCTGTGCCCTTATCGGTGAATTGCGGCAGCACCCCAAAGGGCTTATTGAACAGAATCAGGCGGGACATAAATTGCGTCTAGCGCACTTTATCCTGAGGCCAGAATTTCAGCTCGTTTTGCCGCACCGGAGCGAGTATTTCGACGGCAGGCTTTTTCGAAAGAGTGAACGCCGCAAATACGCCCGCTATCGCGCCGAACAAATGCGATTCAAACGAAATGTAGCCCGCCGTCGGCAACACGCCGAATACCATGCCGCCGTAGAAAAACACCACCGCCAGCGCGATGGCGATATTGCGCGGGCTTCGGTCGAACCAGGCCAAAGCGATGACAAGGCTCCAAAGCCCGAAAATCCAGCCACTCGCCCCGATATGCGTCGCGTCGCGGGCGAACAGCCACACCAATGCGCCGCCAAGGATGATGATCAATGCGCTCGCCTTTACAAAATAGCGCAGACCCTGAAGCAACACCAATGACCCGAGGACCACAAACGCCGCAAGGTTGCTGCCCAGATGCCCGATATCCGCATGAAGCCACGGTGCGGTGGCGATGGTGTAGGCTGACCCGATTTCGCGCGGTTCAATGCCGAAGCTGTTGAGATATCCGCTGGTGAAGAGATTGACGAAATGGACGCCGATCATCGTCGCAGCAACGCCTGCGATTGCTTTCCAATGCTGGATCATCGTCATCTCCTCTGCCTTAACTGTATTATGTATATAACACAATGAAGCAAAAGAAAAGGCCGGTGAGTTTCCCCACCGGCCCTTCGTGTTTCAGCCTGGGCTGAGCGTCGGATTTAGAAATCCATACCGCCCATGCCGCCCATGCCGCCCATGCCGCCGGGCATTCCGCCAGCGCCAGCAGCCTTGTCTTCCGGAGCATCCGAAATCGCGGCTTCGGTAGTGATCAGCAGACCAGCAACCGATGCAGCATCCTGCAACGCGGTACGAACAACCTTGGTCGGGTCGATAACGCCCGAGGTCACCAGGTTTTCATAGACATCGGTCGATGCGTTGAAGCCCATGGTTTCGTCGTTTTCGCGAAGCAGATTGCCCGAGACAACCGCACCGTCGAACCCAGCGTTAGCCGCGATTTGACGCAATGGTGTCACGATGGCACGACGGATGATGTCGATACCA
>JBGSPK010000449.1:0-10393 GCA_041738665.1 Sphingorhabdus sp.
CCGCCCACCAATTTTGGCGGGCTGGGTAATATGGAATAGACCCGTTTGTCGTGGCTACGCCGGTACGCGTTGCTTTTCGCGCTTTTCAGAAACAATGTGTCATCGGCCAAAGGGTTGGTGCCATCGCCGAGCCCATCGTAGAAGATCCATTCACCCAAACGCCCCTTAATCAGCAAGCTAACGCTGCCTTGGCCGGCGCCGTGGACCTCCGCCTTTTCGTCAGGGGCCAAGATGATGGTCGAGTAGAGCGTACATACACGCTGACCGCCGGGTTTGTTCGCAGCAATGGCCTCGTGATTGCCTGCCAAGAGCAGCAACCCCAACGCGCAAATCACCTGTCGCCGCATATCTATTGTCCCATTCAATTGCATATTTTGTCGGAAAAATTAGGTTTCCAGGCTCCGATGGTCAATCCGCACGGTGTTCCGGTACACCTTTGTTTCCGGCAACGCAGATAGGCGTGTTCACTCCCCCCTTGCCAGCGGCCCATCTGGACATTAGTGCGAGTCCTGAAATTCATCCTCCCAACCTTTAAGGGGCAAAAAAATGAGCGATACCGCGGAACGGGTCAAAAAAATTGTAGTCGAGCATCTGGGTGTTGAAGCCGACAAGGTGACCGAAGCAGCCAGCTTCATTGATGATCTTGGCGCAGACAGCCTTGATATTGTCGAACTCGTCATGGCGTTCGAAGAAGAATTCAACGTCGAAATCCCTGACGATGCTGCCGAGAAGATCGCCACCGTCAAGGACGCGATTGACTTCATCAACAGCAACAGCTGAACCGTCGCGCGCAAACTTGCGCTGATGCACAGAAATACAAACGGCTTTCCGGCCCGTGCACCTGCATCCCGTCGGAAAGCCGTTTGCTTTTTGGCGCGTGTTCGCGGTAATGGACCGCAAAATATGCAGGATTTGGAGGTAGGTTTATGCGTCGTGTCGTAGTCACCGGATTGGGTCTGGTTACGCCTTTGGGGGCAGACGTTGAGACCACCTGGGCAAATCTGCTTGCCTCGAAATCCGGGGCCACACGGATCACGCGCTTCGACACCAGCGACCAGAAATGCCATATCGCCTGCGAAGTGAAGCCAAAGGATCATCCGTGGGGCTTTGACCCGGATTTGCGGGTAGACCACAAGGTTCAGCGACAGGTCGATCCCTTCATCATCTATGGCATCGACGCCGCCGGACAGGCGTTGGAAGACGCCGGCCTCACCGAGATGAGTGAAGAAGAGAAGCTGCGCGCCGGCGTATCGATTGGCTCGGGCATCGGTGGCCTTCCTGGCATCGAAAGCGAAGCGCTGGTTCTTGCTGAAAAAGGTCCGGGCCGGGTTTCACCGCATTTTGTTCACGGCCGCCTGATAAACCTGATTTCCGGGCAGGTCAGCATTAAGTACGGCTTGAAAGGCCCCAACCACGCAGTCGTCACCGCCTGCTCGACCGGCGCGCATTCAATCGGCGACGCGGCGCGCATGATCCGCGACGACGATGCCGATGTGATGCTAGCGGGCGGCGCGGAAGGTACGATCAATCCTCTGGGCATCGCCGGTTTTGCTCAAGCACGCGCGCTGAATATGACCTATAATGACCGCCCCGAAGCGGCGAGCCGTCCATATGACAAGGACCGCGACGGCTTTGTCATGGGCGAAGGCGCTGGCATCGTGGTGCTCGAAGAATATGAACATGCCAAGGCGCGCGGCGCGAAAATCTATGCCGAGGTCGTCGGCTATGGCCTCTCGGGCGATGCCTATCATGTCACCGCACCGCATCCCGATGGCGATGGTGCGTTCCGCTCGATGCAGATGGCGCTCAAAAAAGCGGGAATGACGCCGTCCGACATCGATTATATCAACGCGCACGGCACTTCGACAATGGCCGACACGATCGAACTGGGTGCGGTAAAGCGGCTGTTCGGCGACGCAATCTCGACCGTCTCGATGAGCTCTACAAAATCCGCCATCGGCCATTTGCTCGGCGGCGCAGGCGCGGTCGAAAGCATATTCTGCATCCTTGCGATCCGTGACCAGATTGTGCCGCCGACACTCAATCTCGACAATCCCGACGAAGGCACTGAAGGTGTCGATCTCGTCCCGCATGTCGCCAAAAAGCGCAACGTGAAAGCCGTTCTCAACAACAGCTTCGGCTTTGGCGGCACCAATGCCAGCCTCATCATGAAGGCCGTCGAATAGGTGCGTAAACTCGCCAAATGGGTAATCATCGCAGCTGCCCTTCTGCTTGCAATCATTGCCGGTAACTTCGTCTATGGCTGGACAGCGCCGGGGCCGCTCATGCGTGAGACCAGCGTGGTCATCAAACCGGGTTCGAGCATAACGCTGGCCGCAGAGCAGCTCGAAAAAAGCGGCATTGTCAAATCCGCCGACGCCTTCGTCAACCGCGCCAAGATTTTTGGCGCGACCAGCACCATCAAGGCCGGCGAGTTCATCATACCTGCCAAAGCGTCCAACTCCGACATCCTCGACATCCTGACTGGCGGCAAGACGGTGCAGCGGATGGTCACGATACCCGAGGGCATGCCGTCGATCATGGTATACGAACGCCTAATGGCTAACGACCGGCTGAAGGGCAGCATTCCTGTTCCGGCCGAAGGCTCGGTTCTTCCGGACAGCTATGCCTTTGAAAAGGGTGAGAGCCGCGCAGCGGTGTTGAAACGGATGCAGGACGCGATGAAGAAGTCGGTGGACGAGCTTTGGCCCAAACGGAGCAAGACGACCGTTGTCAAAACGCCGCAAGAGGCACTGGCGCTGGCCTCCATCGTTGAAAAGGAAACCGCGCTGAAATCAGAACTGCGGCTGGTAGCGGGCGTTTATTCGAACCGTATCACGCAAGGCATGATGCTGCAGGCCGACCCGACGATCATCTACCCGATAACCAAAGGCAAACCGCTGGGCCGCCGTATCCGCCAATCAGAAATCGCCGACGTCAACGACTATAACACTTATGCCATGGTTGGCCTTCCCAAAGGCCCCATTGCAAATCCGTCGCGCGCGGCCATTGAGGCCGTGCTTAACCCGCAAGCCACCAAGGCGCTATTCTTCGTCGCAGACGGCAAGGGCGGTCATGTCTTCGCTGACACGCTGCAAGAGCATAATGCCAATGTCGAAAAATGGTACGCGATTCGCCGCGAGCGCGGCGAGATGTAATTTAGCCTTAGGGCTCGGCAATGTTGAACGGCCCGGGCATGCGATCAAGCGCTGCTTGTAGGGCCTCGATTGATGCCCGGTCACCTTCCACTTTCAACCCTGCCCGTTCCAACTGCGCCAACGGCATTTTCAGGAATAGCAATGCAAGAAACAACTGGCGCGGGCCGGTGACTGTCGCAGCGGGCGAAGCATGGCTGGCGCCCATTTCGCTGAACATGACTGCGTTGCCAACGCTGACCTTGGCGTTTTCCTGACGGTCGGAAAAGACGAAGTTGATCGCCAGCGCCTTGTCGCCAATCGCCAGCGGATCCAGCCGCGTTGCTACTGAATCCAGCAAGAGTCCCGTCGGTATCGCCGAAATCATGTCGATGCTTTGCGTGGTGATGCTCGCCTTCACCCCTTCGCGCAGGTCACGCGCGGCGGACAGGAACATATTGCGCCAGATCGCCGATTCCGCCTGATAGCCTTGCTGCTCATAGCTGTCGGCAAGCAGCGCACGGCCCTCGGCGTTTTTTGGGTCAGCAAAAACAAGCTGGTTGAGCAAGTCCGATGACCAGCGATAGTCGCCCGCCGCCATCGCCTTTTTCGCCTCCGCCAAGACCTTCGTTGCTCCGCCCATCGCTGCTACGAATTTCGCGCCGCGTACTTCGGGCGGATGCGGGTTCAGGTTGGCCGGAACCGCGTCGTACCAGCCGAGATAATATTGATAAATCGCCTTCGAATTATGGCTGTAAGTCCCGTAATAGCCCCTGTTGAACCACTGGTTTGCAATCGCTGGCGGCGCTTTCAGGTTTTCCGCAATCTCGGTCTGGGTCATCCCCTTGTTCATCATCCGCACCGTCTGGTCGTGCAGATACCGATAATTGTCGCGCTGTCCCGATAGCCACCCCTTGACCTCAGACTGCCCGAACCGCGGCCAGCAATGGCTGGAGGCAATCGTATCGCTGCGGTTGGCATAAAGATTGACCGCTTCGTTAAGGAACCCCGCCCAGGCATGCGCATCGCGCACCTTTGCCCCGCGCGGGGTCAATATATTGTGCAACGAGCAGGTGGCGATTTCCGCCGCAAGAAAGGCACGCGACGATGGCACATAGACGTTCATTTCCGCCGGTGCCTCGGTCTGTGGTACCATCTGGAATTCAAGCGCAACGCCATCGACTTCGCGAATTTCTCCGGTCTTGCGAATATCGATGGTCGGCGGGATCAGCGTGATGTCGCCGCCTGCAATTCCTTTTCCAATCCCACTACCCATCTGTCCCTGCGGACCCGGAGTGAGATTACCGCCGAACTGGTAATTGGCGCGCCTGCCCATCGCCGAACCGGCCATCACATTTTCGGACGCGGTTTCGGCGAGGAAATGCTCGGGCGCAATGATGACAACCCTGCCTGCTTTCACATCGGCTTCGTCAACCACGCCCCGCACGCCGCCGAAATGATCGCCATGGCTATGGCTATAAATAACTGCCGTCACAGGTCGTGCGCCAAGTTTCTCATTCACCAGCCTGAGCGCCGCAGCGGCGGTATCGCGCGTGGTCAGCGGATCAATCAATATCCAGCCGGTTTTGCCTTTGATGACGGTCATGTTTGACACGTCGAACCCGCGCACCTGCCACATGCCCTCGGATAACGCGAACAGCCCGTGTTTGCGCAATAGTCCCATGTGCCGCCACAGGCTAGGATTCACGGTATCAGGTGATTTGCCGTCCATCCACGCATAAGCGTCGAGATTCCAGACTGGTTTGCCATCCTTGGTCTTGATGATCGGGTCAGCGAGCGTTCCCAAATAGCCGCGCCCCGCAAATTCGCTGTCGCGTCCATCTTCGACGGGTAGGTCGTCGGCCATTTCATTTTGGGCCAATATCGTCGATTTAGAAGCAGGCTTTGGCCCTGCCCCGGTTTGCGCCGAAACCGCTACCGGCGCGCTGCCAAGCAGAAGCGCCAACATCAAATGCCGCATCATCTCTCTCCCTCTATGTAGAGAGATGATGACCCAGATAGCTGGTGTCGTAAATCAACTATTTGGCATTTGACGACACAGCGGCCTGCATCCTATCGGAACGGAATGTCGGAACATTTATCGGAAAAGTCGATTACTGTTTCCGGCATATATAATTTCAACCATACAAGATCGCACCTATATGGGCGGCTCGCCGGGGCGGCTTTTCCCTCCCTCCCTTTGCCGCCCCGGTCGACCCCTTGTCATTCATAAAAAAGGACCGCCCGAATGATCGGCCGTACTCTCCCAGACGTGACCCTTAAAACCCGTGTCCGCGATGACAGCATCGAAGGACCAAACCCGTTCCGTTGGCATGACGTCAATGTCCGCGACTTGGGCAAGGGCAAGAAAATAGCGATTTTTTCGTTGCCCGGCGCGTTCACCCCGACTTGCTCAAACCAGCAATGTCCCTCGTTTGAGCAGCTCTATCCAGACTTCAAGGCCGTCGGCGTGGACGAGGTATATTGCGTATCGGTCAACGATGCGTTCGTGATGTATCAGTGGGGCAAGAATCTCGGCCTCAAGAACATCAAGCTGCTTCCCGACGGTTCGGGTGACTTCACCCGCCGGATGGGAATGTTGATCGACAAGAGCCATCTCGGCTTTGGATATCGCAGCTGGCGCTATGCCATGATCGTCGACAACAACCAGATCACGGCGTGGTTTGAAGAGCCCGGCATCAACGATATCGGTTCGGACAGCGACCCATATGGCGAAACCGACCCAGCCAACATTCTGGCGTCGCTGGAACTTCGCAAGGCGGCGTAAGTTATCTTTTTATCCGGCCTTGAGGGTCGCAAATACTTGGCTGGATAGAAAAGGCCCTTCTGTTGCGGGAGGGCCTTTTCGTATCAATAGCCCATCAGGCTCATGACTTCCTTGCGACTTGTCGAATCATCAAGGAAGCAGCCGATCAGTTTCGATGTTACCATCCCACTGCCGTGCACCTTTACACCGCGTCCTGTCATACAGCCATGAGTCGCCTCAATCACCACAGCAACGCCGTGCGGTTTGAGATTTTCCCAGATACAGTTCGCAACCTCGGCCGTCAGCCTTTCCTGGACCTGTAGCCGCTGCGAAAAACCGTTCAGGACGCGCACCAGCTTGGAAATGCCGACAACACGATCAGTGGGCATATAGGCGATTGAGGCCTTGCCGGTAATCGGTGCCATATGATGCTCGCAATGCGACTGGAACGGAATGTCTTTGAGCAGCACCAGTTCGTGATAACCGCCTACTTCCTCGAACGTCCGTGACAGATGCGCCGCCGGATCGTCCGCATAGCCCGAACAATATTCGCGCCAGGCACGGCCGACACGTGCAGGCGTGTCGAGTAGGCCTTCACGGCTTGGGTCGTCGCCCGACCACCGAATCAAGGTTCGGATTGCGTCCTGCACCTCATCGGGTACCACGACCTTACCGTTGTTATCGATTTCGTCATTGTAGTGAATATGTGCGATGGGAAACACCTTTTCGGGCCGGTTCATTCGTCTGCTCCCGCGAACCTAATGTCCGCATTAGCCCCAGAAATATGCCTTCCCGCCTTTCATTCCTATACGGACAATAGCCCATAGGCTGCATGTCGCAACAACTGATGATTTTTCCTGCCTGATGTCGGAAACGTACAAGCAATAGGTTCGGCCATCGGGTAATTATCCCTCGTCCTCGTTTCACGGGGCAGGAGGGAGACCGGAATATTTGCGACCCGTTCCGGCCTCCCTCTATTCTTCAGCCTATGGCCTGCCCTGTTTTTGCCCAGTCGGCGAGGAATCCTTCGATACCCTTATCGGTTAGGATATGCTTGAACAGCCCCTTGATGACCGCAGGCGGCGCAGTCATCACATCAGCACCGATCTTTGCCGCCTCAAGCACATGGATGCTATGCCGGACGCTGGCGACCAGAATTTCAGTGCCAAAATCATAATTGTCATAGATTAAGCGGATGTCGCTGATCAGGCTCATGCCGTCAAAGCCATTGTCGTCATGCCGACCGACAAAGGGCGAAACAAAGGTCGCACCTGCTTTGGCCGCCAGCAGCGCCTGATTGGCGGAGAAACAGAGCGTCACGTTTACCATTGTCCCATCCGACGTGAGCGCCTTGCAGGTTTTCAGGCCGTCGATGGTCAGCGGCACCTTGATGCAGACATTGTCGGCAATCTTGCGCAGGATTTCGGCCTCTTTCATCATCGTCGGATGATCAAGCGCCACCACCTCTGCCGAAACCGGTCCGTGGGTGAGCGCGCAAATCTCGCGTGTTACCTCGATAAAGTCGCGGCCCGACTTGGCAATCAGCGACGGGTTCGTGGTCACCCCATCCAGCAGCCCGGTTGCCGCCAGTTCCTTGATGTCAGCAATCTCAGCGGTGTCGGCAAAAAATTTCATGGCGGCTATCCTGAATGATGGAATCGGTGAACCGCCCATTGGCAAAATTATATCCTAATTGACAGGCCATATTGGAAACGAAGACCATATGGCCGGAGATGGCTTACTCCCGCCAGCTTTTGTCAATCTGGTCGACCTTGCGGACCATCGCGTCGAATTCGACCCGACCCGACCCGCCAGGAGGCGATGCCATATACAGGTCGCGTTGATGCACGGCGATGACTTCTGGCGAAACGGTAATCGGCGCGCCCATTTGCATGGTCGCCATCTGATGCTCACACGCGCGTTGAAGCGCCCAATATTTGATAAAAGCATCGGGCAGCGTCTTGCCCATCACCACCGGGCCGTGATTGCGTAGCATTAATATGCGCTTGTCGCCGAGATGCTCAACCAGCCGGACGCCCTCTTCCTCGCGCACGGTTACGCCTTCAAAATCATGATAGGCCAGTTGCCCCATGAAGTTGCAGGCGTAGAAATTGACTGGCTGCAACCCGCCTTCAAGCGAGCAGACTGCCACTGTTGCTGTGGTATGCGTGTGAATGATGGCGTGCGCGTCGGGCAAAGTGCGGTGGAACAGGCTGTGCTGGACAAAGCCCGCTTTGTTCACATGCCACGGATTGTCGGCGTCCATCTTGTTGCCGTCGATATCTATTTTGATAAGGCTCGACGCGGTAATCTCGCCGAAATGCATGCCATAAGGATTGATCAGGAACGCACCGTCCTCATCAGGAACCTTCACGGTAATATGGTTGAAAACCAGCTCGTCCCATCCGAACATCGCAAAAATGCGATAGCAAGCCGCCAGCTCCTGCCGCGCGGTCCATTCGGCTTCGTTATATTTGCTGTTTGATTTTAACTGCGTCGCCATACGATCTCTCCTCGTGACTCCATTTGCGTTGCATTATGAAATGAATGTGCAGGCGGGGCAAGAGGGCGAAAAAGCGCCATTTTCGCTTGATATTTCGTGAGTGTGGCGCTAGGGGGCGGTCCAACAAGCCGCTTTATAGGGCGGCACTTTTCGTTTTTAGCCTTACAGAATGGCGGATTTCAGCCATTTTGCCGATTCGATGCGGAGTGAAGTTTTTTTATGCAAATCATGGTTCGCGATAATAATGTTGATCAGGCCCTGCGCGCGCTGAAGAAGAAGTTGCAGCGTGAAGGCGTGTATCGCGAAATGAAGCTTCGTCGTCATTTCGAAAAGCCATCGGAAAAGCGCGCCCGTGAAAAGGCAGCCGCTGTCCGTCGCGCCCGCAAGATGGAGCGCAAGCAACAGGAACGTGACGGCGCGAAAGCGTAGACGCTCGCATCTGCTAACAAGGAAAGCGCCGTAAGGGCGCTTTTTTTGTGTCTGGAAACCAAACGCGTTTCTGCTAGTCAGCGCGAAATCTTATCCAACAGGAATTCCGATATGTCGATTACTGCCGTGCCAATCCAGCCGATCAAAAAAGGCTCACTCACCAAATATTGGATCGGTATCGCGCTGGTTCTCGCGGCGGGCGGCGGCCTGGCCTATTACGGAACGTCGAGTGTTCGCACCGAATATGGCGATGTGGTGACGACATCGTCGGGCCTGCGTTACAAGATACTCAAGACCGGCGAAGGCAAATCACCCACCGACAGCGACGTCGTGCTCGTCAAATATACTGGAAGCCTGAAAGACGGGACTGTTTTCGACCAGAACCCGCAAGCGGCGTTTCCCGTGACCGGCGTGGTGCCTGGCTTTTCCGAAGGCCTGAAAATCATGCAGCGGGGCGGTCAATATCGCCTGTGGATTCCTGCAAGTCTCGGCTACGGCCCCGAAGACCAGAAAAATCCGCAAACCGGCGAAGTTGCGATTCCGGGCGGTAGCGAGCTGATATTCGACGTCGAAATGCTCGAATTCAAATCGCGCGCCGAGGTTGAGGCGATGCAGCGCGAGATGCAGGAAATGCAAAAAGCACAAGGCGGGGCTGGCGGTCAGGCTGGTGCGATGCCAGGCGGAGCGCCCCAAGGCCTGCCGCCTGAAATCCAGGCGCAGATCGACGCGCAAATGCGGGCGCAGCAGGGGCAGTAAAGGTTAGAGCGGATTTACGTCCGCTCTAACAAATGCTCGTCGGCAATCCGCTTCTGCCATAAAGCAGGGGCGAGTTGATGGACGTTGTTCCCTTCGCTGTCGACTGCGACGGTCACCGGGAAGTCCTGCACCTCGAACTCATAGATCGCTTCCATGCCAAGGTCAGCAAAGCCCACAACTTTGCTGCCCTTGATCGCGCGCGCGACTAGGTACGCCGCGCCGCCAATCGCCATCAAATAAGCGCTCTTGTGCTTCGCAATAGCCTGCGTCGCGGCGGGGCCGCGTTCGGCCTTCCCGACACATGCTAGCAGGCCTTGCTCAAGCATCATGTCCATGAACTTGTCCATCCGCGTCGCAGTGGTCGGGCCAGCCGGGCCAACCACTTCCTCGCCGACCGGATCGACGGGGCCAACATAATAGATCATTCGCCCTTTGAAGCTCACGGGCAATTCCTCGCCCTTCGCCAGCATATCGGCGATACGCTTATGCGCGGCGTCGCGCCCAGTGAGCATTTTGCCGTTGAGCAGCAATCGGTCGCCCTGTTTCCAGCCCTGCACGTCGGCGGGGGTCAGCGTATCCAAATTAACGCGCTTCGCCGCCGCATCGGGCTGCCAATCGACCTTTGGCCATTCATCGAGATTCGGCGCAGGTAAGTAAACGGGTCCCGAACCATCGAGCGTGAAATGCGCGTGGCGGGTCGCCGCGCAATTGGGAATCATCGCGACCGGTTTACCCGCGGCATGACACGGCGCGTCCATGATTTTGACATCGAGGATAGTCGACAGGCCGCCCAGCCCCTGTGCG
>JBGSPK010000092.1:0-13428 GCA_041738665.1 Sphingorhabdus sp.
GATTTCTCCATGCGAAACGCAATGTCGCCGGTGCCTCCAGCCATATCGAGGATGTCCTCGCCCTCGCGTGGTTTTACGCGGCGGACGAACTTGTCTTTCCACAGCCGGTGCATGCCACCTGACATGGCATCGTTCATGATGTCATATTTGCGTGCAACGTTGGAAAAGACGTCACCCACACGTGCGGTCTTTTCTTGCGGAGTGACCTGTTCATAGCCAAAGGATACGGTTTCGTTCATGGCACAGCCTCTAGCCAAGTGCCGCGCGCCTCGCTAGCGGATTCGCATGCCTGAATTACCTGAAGTGGAAACCACCGTCGCAGGACTGCGCAAGGTGCTAGACGGCGAGACAATTGCTCGTGCCGAAGCCTATCGCGCTGACCTGCGCTGGCCGATGCCGGTTGATTTGCGGCAGCGGTTGACTGGCGCGCGGATAACCGGCCTGTCGCGCCGCGCCAAATATGGGATGATCCACACCGACCGCGAGGATGTGTTGATCTTTCATTTAGGGATGTCGGGCCGCTGGCGCGTCGATCCGACCGAGATTGAAAAGCACGACCATTTCGTGATCGAAACGGGCGCGGGTCGGCTGGTGGCGCTCAATGACCCGCGACGGTTTGGATCGCTCGATATTTCCCCGGTATCTCAGATTGAGGTCTACAAACCCTTTGTCGGTATGGGGCCTGAGCCATTATCGGATGGTTTTGATGCCGCTGCATTGCAGGCTGCGCTTAAGGGACGCGCTGCGCCAATTAAGGCGATGCTGCTTAACCAGAACATCGTTGCAGGACTCGGCAACATCTATGTGTGTGAGGCGCTGCACATGGCCGGTATATCGCCGAGCACCGTTTCATCGAAAATCAGCAAGCCGCGCCTGGAACGGTTGGTGATATCGATCAAGGAAGTGCTGACATCCGCGATTGCTGCTGGCGGGTCGACGTTGCGTGATTTTGCCGCGCCCGATGGCGAGCTTGGTTATTTTGCGAAAGACTGGCGAGTCTATGGTCGCGAAGGACAGGACTGCGCATGTGGCGCGCCCGTGCAACGCCGCGTCGATTCGGGTCGATCCACCTTTTATTGCGCAAAATGCCAGCGCTAGCGCGGCAATTCGAGGTTGACGAATCCATGAGGCAACGTTAAGGGCCGCACCTTCAACGGGCATTCCTTGTACGGGAACCCACATTAACAGCGAAATTCGAGGACTAAAATGGCAAATACGCCGCAAGCAAAAAAGCGTATCCGTCGCAACGCGCGTCGCACCGAAGTCAATGGCGCTCGCGTCAGCCGCATTCGTACTTTCATCAAGAAAGTCGAAGCCGCGATTGAATTGGGCGATAAAACTGCAGCCACTGCTGCGCTTGCTGCAGCACAGCCTGAGCTGGCACGCGGCGTTTCGAAGGGCGTGTTTCACAAGAACACCGCTTCGCGGAAATTCGGTCGCTTGACAAAGGCTGTTGGCGGCCTCGCTTAAGCCATAAGATATAGGTCGGCCTGTCCGGCTTTGAGACGACAAACCCGCCGCGATCCCGGCGGGTTTTTCTTTTTCAGTTTTGTGACAGTCCAATGACAAGCATTTCCCACGATTCGGGAGGCTGCTGACTCGGATGTGGGCAGAAAATACAAGTAAAACAGCGCCGTAAAATTTAATTTACGCATTTGCTTGGCTTGCGCCGAGTCAATGCCATTTATTTCATTTTTTTTGCAAGGCTGCTCTTGATCGACTCGTTTCTTGACGTCTAAGAAACCATTTCCAGCATCGCGTGACGACAGTCGAGCAGTGCCTCACATTGAGATTTGGACACAGATTGCGCTCCATTTGTTAGCAAATGGGCGAGGGGTGTTTGTGGTCTAATTTCCGGGGCATATAGCATGCGGTCGCATGTTGCTGGAATGGGGTGGAAAAGAGGGGCAGGCAAAAAGGTGACCGGTAATATTCTCGTATCGCAAAACAGTTCCGGTCAGTCAGCAGGCAGCAACGCCGCTCACGCATTGAACGCACGTTTTGATTCAGATTGGCAGACCATCTCGTCTGGCTTGCGCCGCGATCTTGGTGCACAAATTTATGGTCAATGGATTCGCTCGATTTCTTTAGGAGATTACTGCGACCTGACCGGCACGCTTGAATTGCTGTTACCATCAGAATTTTCGGCAAGCTGGGTGTCGGACCACTATGCCGACCGGTTGCGCCTCGCCTGGGCCGCAACAAACAATCAGGTTAAGCAGCTTAAAATCCGCACACGCCCCGGCGCGGCACGCGTCGAGATGCTTCGCCCTTCCGGCGTCACCGAGCGTCCAGCAGCACAGCATATGGCCGAAGCCCTGCCGGTGCGATCCGCGCTCGATCCGCGGATGACATTTGCCAATTTCGTCAAGGGTCAGACTAATGTGCTGGCGCTAAGCGCGGCCGAGCGTGTTGCGTCGAAGGACAAGCCTTTGTTCAATCCGCTCTATCTGCAAGCGGCAACGGGTCAGGGCAAAACCCATCTGATGCACGCAATTGGCCATGCTTATGCAGAGGTTAATCCTGACGCGCAGGTCATTTATATGTCCGCCGAGAAATTCATGATGGAATTTGTGACCGCGATGCGGCGCAAGGAAGTCATGGAGTTCAAGGCGCGTCTGCGTGCGGTCGATGTGCTGCTCATCGACGATATCCAGTTCATCATCGGCAAAGTGTCGACGCAGGAAGAATTCCTGCACACCATCGATGCGATCATCGGCGCAGGCAAGCGTCTGGTTGTTGCCGCTGACCGTGCACCGCAGGCGCTGGACGGCGTCGATCAGCGCATCTTGTCGCGACTGTCGATGGGACTGGTAGCCGATATCCAGCCTGCCGACCTCGAATTGCGTCGGTCGATTCTCGAGCAGCGTTTGGCCAACATGCCCGAGGCGCAAGTCGGTGAAGACGTGGTCGAGTTTCTTGCTCGCACCATTAGCCGCAACGTCCGCGAGCTTGAGGGCGGGCTGAACAAGCTGCTTGCATATGCTCAACTGACCGGCAAGCCGGTTACGCGGGTGCTGGCCGAAGAGCAGCTGAAAGATATCCTCAGCGCCTGCCGCCGCCGGATTACCATCGATGAAATCCAGCGCGCGGTGTGCGAATATTATCGCATTGACCGCAGCGAAATGTCGTCGAAGCGCCGCGCGCGTGCCGTTGTTCGCCCGCGTCAGGTCGCGATGTATCTCGCCAAGGTCATGACACCGCGCAGTTACCCGGAAATTGGCCGCAAATTCGGTGGTCGCGACCATTCGACGGTAATCCATGCTGTGCGGCTGGTCGAAGGCTTGCGCGCACAGGACAGCGATATGGATAATGATGTCCGGGCGCTGCTCCGCCAGCTCGAAGCATAAGTACAAAATTTCCACCCCTTTTCAATAAGCTTTCCACAGCTTATCCACGTTCGCTCGAGGATTCGGAAAGGTGGTCATGGTAAAATTCTGCACGGCATGTGGCGCAGCCAATCCGCCCGACTCTCGTTTCTGCGGCAAATGCGGAACTTCGATTGCAGCGACACTGGCAGCTTCCGATGTTGTTCCCGAGGATCCGGCACCTGAAACACCGGTACAGCCGGTCCAAGCTGTGCTCGATGATAGGCTTTCGTACAGCGATGTGGCTTCAGAGCCATTTGAAGATGCACCTAAACGGCCCTGGATTGTACCTGCTGCGATTATCGCGACGCTAATTGTCATTGCCGCATTATATTACTGGCTGTTCCTCGCAGATGACATGCGCGAGAGCGCCGGCGATCCCGAAGTTTCAACCGAAGCTGGCACGAGCGTCGAAGCCAAAGCCTATTTCGCAATGACCGAGGCCAATGTCCGCGATAAACCAACAACGGTCGACAGCAGCATATTGGGGAAAATGCCGCGCGGGTCGCAAGTTACCGGCGTCGTCAAGCTTGGCGCGGACGGAAAAAGCAGCTGGCTTGAACTGACCGACGGCAAAGGCTTTATCGCCATGGTCAATCTGGTAGATAGCGAGCCGCCTGAAATCACAAAGACGTTAAGCAACAAAATCTGGGTTGCGGACGCTGCGCTGGATATCTGGTCGACTGCCGACACCAGCGGGAGCTTGCTTGAGCGCGTCAGCGAAGGCACTAGGCTGACCTTGTCCGGGCTTACCGCCAATGACTTTATCGAAGTTAAACTGCCCAAAGGTGGGGTCGGATATCTTGCTGACGGAGCTGCGATACTGACGCGCCTCGGTGGCAAGCCTGTTGTCCTTAGCTTCAATCCGCAGAGGTGCAGTTTCGGCGCTGAACTGGATGCAGAGTTTACGAAAATCGGAAACCGGCTTCGTGCGCAATGGCAGGCTTTGGAAGACAAAGAGTTTGTTGACGATGAAGCGCGCCAGAAAGCCTATGCCGCTTCCGAAGGAAAAAGCACCTTCGTCAAATTGCAGCGATCATTCGAGGGTTTGTCATTGACCGCGATTGCACAGCATTACGAATCGCAGTCGGTCTATTTCGCCGATCCGCCGTCCAAAGTGATCGACGTCTTTCGCTCGAAAGGATTAGCCATCGGCGGAGACGGCACTTTCCCTGCGAGCGAATTCTACGCGGCCATAAGCGCCACCCGTGGAGAGGGCGCCGCTTATGGCAAATCGGAACTTGGCTGCGGGGTTTAGGCCTTACCGTTTTTCTTCAGGCGCAACCGAAATCCGTACGGTCTCACCGCTGTTTCCGGGAAAACCGGTGAACATCGCTTCCACCAGGTTGGGCACGAGATAAGGTAGCTTGTTCGAACGCGATTTCGCTTCAGCCTTACCTTCGAACAGCCTTTTATTATCGCCGTTACGGTCGATCTTCATATCAAGATTGGCGGTGTAGACGGTGAAGCTGTCGACGTCATATGGCCGGTTAAACCCGCTATAAAGGAACGGGTCGTAATAGCCTGTAATATAACGCGCGCCTCGGCGAGTGCGGACAATATAGGGGCGGTAGTAGCTGCCATAACCCCAATAGGGATCATAAAACGGGTCTTGACGCACAACGGTGCGTTCCTTGCCCTGATCGACCTGATAATTCAGTGTCACCGTCATATCGGCGCGGCCACCAGCGGCAGGTACATATCCGATTTCCTGTAGCTCGGTCGCGACAAGCGAAGCGTACTGGCCAAATTCGATGCCACCTTCGTTTGCCGGGTCAGCTGCACGTATTGCAAAACTCTGTCCTTGCGGCGCAGGCAATTCCTGAAAACGAGAGACATCGGCTTTGAACGGTGTGGCGCATGCACCCAGTGCAAGAAGAGCGATAGGAGCCAGAAAGATTGCGACTTTGTTTTTCATGTCAGTTCCTCATGCGACGGCATGCTGCCATCCTATACAGTAACGCAGAAATTCTAATATAGTTTCGCTGAACTTCGGTTGAACGACGTGGTGCTACGATTCAGCGCAGTAAACCCAGCGCGGCATATGCCGCTTTCAAGGTTGGCGTTCCTAGTTCGCGCGCCTTTGCGGCACCTTTGGCAAGCGCGGCATCAATCTGTTCATGATCGTCCTTCAGCGCATTGAAGCGTTCCGAAATCGGCCGGAAATTTTCAATGACCAGTTCGGCGAGCGCGGGTTTGAATGCGCCAAATCCCTGACCGCCGAAACGCGAAAGCGTGGCATCGACGCTTTCTTCGGCAAAAGCGGCATAGATACCGACAAGATTTATCGCTTCGGCACGCCCTTCGAGCCCGGCTACCTCTGACGGCAACGGTTCGGGATCGGTCTTCGCCTTTTTGATTTTCGACAGGATCGTGTCGGCATCGTCGGTCAGGTTGATCCGGCTCATGTCGCTTGGATCGGATTTCGACATCTTGGCGCTCCCATCACGCAGGGACATGATGCGCGCCGTTTCCTTGGGAATGATCGGATCGGGCAAAGTGAAAATGTCGGTCCCATTGCCGAAATCATTGTTGAACTTTTGCGCGATGTCGCGAGCCAGTTCGAGATGCTGTTTCTGGTCTTCGCCAACTGGAACATGCGTCGCCTGATACAGCAAAACATCGGCAGCCTGCAGCACGGGATAGGTGAACAACGCGATGCTCGCACCTTCACGGTTCTTGCCCGACTTGTCCTTGAACTGCGTCATGCGGTTCAGCCAGCCCATCCGGGCGGTGCCTGTGAGCAGCCATTGGAGCTCGGCATGCGCGGGAACCTGCGCCTGGTTGAACAGGATCGACTTGTTGATATCGAGCCCACAGGCGATCAACGCCGCCGCCATCTCGCGGGTGTTTGCGGTCAGCTCCGCAGGGTTGTGCGGCATCGAAATCGCGTGCAGATCGGCCAAGAAATAAAGGCACTCCATTTCGTCCTGCATTTTCACCCAGTTGCGGATTGCGCCCAGATAATTGCCGAGATGGAGATTGCCGGTGGGCTGGATGCCGGAGACGACGCGCATATTTTTACTCGCTCGAAATAACTGTCGGCGCAGGAGCGCGGCGACGTAAAAGGGTTTTCAGTTCGCTGATGCGATAGGCACCCAGCAACAAAATCGCCAGTGCATAAACGGCACCGCCGGCGCTCACCAAAACCGACAGAACGGCTACTCTGCGCCATAGTCCGGTACCGAGATTTCCCTCTATCAGTTCGTTACCGAACCAAAGCGCAATCCCCATAATGATTGCGGCAAGCCCGATACGCCAAGCCTTTTGGCGCAACCGGCTGTCGACCTGTATGTGCCCGCGTTTGCGCAAGGTGAACCATAGCAAAGCGACATTGACCCAAGCCGAAATTGCCGTCGCAACTCCAACGCCAATATGCGCCAGCGGCCAAATCAGGATGAGATTGCCAACGAGGTTAACCAGCATCGACCACAAAGCCAGCCGAAGCGGAGTTTTTGTATCGCTACGCGCATAGAAACCGGGTGTCAGGACCTTGATTAGCACATAGGCGGGCACCCCTGCCGAAAATGCCATCAAGACCGCGGCAGTGCCAAGCGTATCTTCTGGCGTAAACGCCCCATGCTCGAAAACGCCATGGACGATGGGCATCGCCGAAATAATGAGCGCCACAGTTGCAGGCATCGCAAAAAACAGCGCGAGTTCCACCGCCCGATTTTGCGTATCCGACGCCGCTTTGCTGTCGGCCCCGGCGATCTGCCGCGACAATGCCGGCAAAATTGCGGTGCCGATGGCAATGCCGATAAGGCCCAATGGCAGCTGGTTGAGCCGGTCAGCATAATAGAGCCAAGATACCGAGCCTTCTGGCAAAAAGCGCGCCGCGAGGGATGTTGAAATCAACAGGTTGAACTGGATAGCGCCCTGTCCAATCGCGGCAGGCGCGATCAACGCCAGCATGACTTTGACATCGGGGGTCAAGCGCGGGAAAGATAATCTCAGGCTAACACCAGCGCGATGGCACGCCCACATCAGCCATAGAAGCTGCATTACCCCAGACACGGTGACCGCAACCGCTTGCGTTGCTGCGGTTTCAACCGCGCTGTCGCCTCGAAAAAACACCAATGCGATAATCATGCAGATGTTGAGTAATATCGGTGCCGCTGCGTTGACCCAGAAACGGTTCAGCGAATTCAATATTCCGCCAAGTAGAGAAACCAGCGAAATCAGCCCGAGATACGGAAAAGTAATAATCGTCAAATGGCGTGCAAGCGCGAATTTCTCTGGCCCGCCGTCAGGAAACCCACCGGTCATAGCCCAGACAATCGGCCCGGCGGCAAGCATCATGATGACGGTGAATATGACCAGAAACGGAAACAGTACCGACAAGACCTGACTGGCGAATTTCCGCGCGACAACTAAGCCAAGGTCTGCCTCTTCGCGTTCCGCCTCGGTCATTTTCTTGTTGAACAACGGCACGAAGACCGCCGCAAAGGCGCCTTCGGCAAATAGTGCGCGGAACAGGTTTGGCAGCCGCCACGCAATCAGAAACGCGTCGGATGCGAGACCAGCGCCCACGAACCGCGCCATCAGCATGTCACGAACAAGTCCAAGGACGCGGCTGACCAAGGTCAGCCCGCCTATGGTAATGCTGTTGCGGACCAGGCTCATTTATCTACCTGGCGGTCCGATTTTTACGCTTCGCCAGCGGGCTGTGTCTCTGCCATTTGCTGGGCCTGTGCGATTTGCTGCACGTAAAGCGCGTTGAAATCGATCGGTTCGAGCACCAGCGGCGGATAGCCTGCGTCACGCACGGCATCGGCAACGACGCGGCGGGCGAAGGGGAACATCAGGCGTGGCGCTTCGCCAAACAGGAACGGATGTGCCTGTTCATCGCTGACATTCCGCAACCCGAACAAGGTGCCGTAATCCAGCTCGACCGAGAAATGGACGCCGTTGTCGCTCTCGGCCTTTACAACCATCTTGAGCGCGACTTCATGGACTTCCTCGGTAATCGCATTGACCTGAATGTTCACCTGCACGTCGATTTGCGGCTGGGCATCCCACTGAAAACTGTGCGGCGCTTGTGGATTTTCGACCGACAAGTCCTTGATATATTGGTTCAACATGCCAACCGCTGGTGCGGTATCTTCGCCATTGGCTTTAACATTTTCAGAAACGATGGTGCCTGCTTCTTCGGCCATGTGATGTCGTGCTTTCCTGTTGTTTCGGTGGTCGCTAACCCCAGCGCCCCTTATCGGCGTCGCGCCTAGCAGGGGCCATCAAAAAGGGCAATCGCAACGTTGCTTGCGGCAGCTTGCATTTTTCTTTGGGTAAAGCCCTTTGAAACCATGCCGGATAATGCTTATATGGCTGATAGCGCGGTGCTGGGCGAAAGATATTTCGCTCTGCTATAACCATTCGCTCACTGTTTTTGGCTTAGGCTGCTTTCGGGGCCTTAGGAGGCGTTGTGACATTTACCATAGTATTGCTTGCTCTTGTTGCGGCTTTCTTGGGGCTTCGCCTCTATTCGGTGCTGGGTAAACGCACGGGCCATGAGCAAGAGCCTGTAGCACGCCAGCCCATAGATACCATCGCGCCGCCAATGATACGTCAACCTTTGTCAGGCGGTGATTCGTCTGCGTCCTTACCTCAGGGTGACGCTTCAAATGTCGATCTCGCGGCACAAAGCGGTCTGCGTTCAATCGCCAATGCAGATCGCACGTTCGATGCTGGTCTTTTCATCGAAGGCTCTAAATCGGCTTACAAGATGGTGCTTGAGGCCTTTTGGAAGGGCGACAAAGAAGCGCTTCGTTTCCTGTGCGACGATGATGTCTATGACAGCTTTGCTGAAGACATAGACGGTCGTGAAGCACGCGGCGAGACGTTGGAAAATCGCCTTGTCCGGATCGACGAAGTGCGCGTAATCGATGCGAGCTTCGATCATCCGATGGCGCGGGTGACAGTTCGTTTCGATGCCGATATCGCCGCGATGATCAAGGACAAGGACGGCAACGTTATTGGCGGCTCGATGACCGATGCGGTCGAAACACACGATATCTGGACCTTCATGCGGGATGTGAAGTCGGGCGACCGTAACTGGAAGCTTGACGAAACCGACTCGGTCTGATTCACCGGCGCGATGAAACGCGCCCTGTTATCGCTCACCCTGCCTGCAATGCTGCTGTCCGCCTGTTCGGGCGGCATCATCCCCAATGGCGGGCCGGCAATGCCGACTTCGCCTGTTGCCGACAAGGCCGCCAAACCGATTCCTTCGACGCCTGAAGCGACGCTGCCGTCTGCGCTGCCAACGGGCGATGGAACGACTGCCGTAACACTGGGCGTTGTGCGCGGCCCGGAAATCGGATCGCTCAAGGTCGATGCGCGCAGGGCGCAGCTGGCGATGGACAGCTTCCGCACCAGTTGCCCCGGCCTCGTTCGTCGCACCGACAATAGTGGCCTGACGCAAGGCGCTGACTGGATTCCGGCGTGTGACGCGGTCAAAACCTGGAGTGGCGATGCCATTTCCTTCTTCGCCGCACATATGGACGCAGTGCAGGTGGGTGACGGCAAGGCATTCGCCACAGGCTATTTCGAACCGGAGATTGCCGGTTGCAAGACGAAGCAGCCGGGTTGCGAAGTACCGGTGTACAAGCGGCCCACAGACCTGATTGATGTGGACCTCGGCCTGTTTTCCGAAGACCTCAAAGGCAAAAGCATCCGCGGCAAAGTCAGCGGCACGAAATTCGTGCAATATGATGACCGTGCGGCAATCGAAGGCGGGTCGCTCCAGGGGCGCGGACTGGAAATCGCTTATGCTGCTGATGTGGTCGAATTGTTCTTCCTGCAAATTCAGGGCTCCGGACGGCTTAGGCTGCCGGACGGCGGCGTTATGCGCATCGGCTATGACAGCCAGAACGGGCGCGGGTACACCGGCATCGGCAGGCTGATGAAAGATCGCGGCCTGATTACCGACGGGTCGATGCAGGGCATCGTGGCCTATCTGCGCGCCAACCCCGAAGAGGGCCGGAAAATCATGCAGGAGAATAAAAGCTTCATCTTCTTCCGCGAACTGACCGGTGCCGGGCCGAACGGCGCGATGGGCTATCCAGTTGTAGGCGAGGCGAGTGCAGCGGTCGATGTAAAATTCATTCCGCTCGGCGCGCCGCTCTGGCTGTCAATGGATCGTGCTGAACCGAACGGCATCTGGATCGCGCAGGATACAGGCGGCGCAATCAAGGGCGCTAATCGCGTTGATACCTTTTGGGGTGCGGGCGACCGTGCGCGGGGCATTGCTGGCGGTATGGCCGCACGCGGCGCAGCTTTGATATTTCTGCCAAAGGCTGCGGTCGCGCGGCTTATTCCCTGAGTCATGGCGCGCCGCCTTGACCAGCAAGAAAAGGCACTTTGGGGCAAAGTAATGGCGACGGTACAGCCGTTGCATAGCGCGAAGATTGAGCCTGTCGTTAAGAAAACACCCCCGATTCCGAAACCCGGTCGTGCCGATCCGAATCCCGACACCTCCAAGACGCGGATAGCCACCCGAAGCATATCTAATGCTCGCCCAGCGCAGAAAAAAGCTCCGCTAAGTTCCAGTCTGGATGGCCACTGGGACCGCCGCATCAACCGGGGCGGCATCGTCCCCGACATCAGTGTCGACTTGCACGATGCCAATTTGTCGCGTGCCTATGCGCGGCTGGACGGGGCGCTGGAACAGGCAGTGGCACAAAAGTTCAAGGTCATTTTACTGGTTACGGGCAAGCCCCGTGCGCATGATCGTGCTGCAGGCGAGGGCAGAGGCGCCATCGCTGCGGTCGTGCGCGACTGGCTGGCAGCATCGCGGCACGCGCGGCATATTTCAGCCGTCCGTAACGCGCATCCCCGACATGGCGGGACTGGCGCGCTGTATATTGTTTTAAAGGGATAGCATTTTGGTCGCGACGCGCCGGTAAATCTCGGTCAGCGTATCGAGGTCAGCAATCGCTACCGCTTCGTCTAGCTTGTGCATTGTCGCGTTGCACAGGCCAAATTCAACCACCGGGCATATCTTGGTCAGGAAGCGCGCATCCGACGTTCCACCCGTGGTAGACGGCTCAGGCACCACACCAGTCACAGCCTCGGCAGCCTCCGAGATGGCTGCTGACAATTCGCCCGGCGGGGTCAGGAAAGCCTCACCCGAAATCATCGCCGTCAAAGTACCGCCGCCGCGCTCCACCAGTTCGCGGATTTGCGCCACCAATGCTTCGCCACTTTGCAGGTCGTTGAAGCGGATCGAGAGCCGCGCTTCGGCCTTTGCCGGAATGACATTTGTCGCTTTGTTGCCAACGCTAAGGTCGGTGATTTCGATATTGCTGGGTTGAAACCAATCGGTGCCTTCATCCAGATGAATAGCTTCAATCTGCGATAATATGGCTACCAGCTTCGGTATCGGGTTATCGGCAAGATGCGGGTAGGCGACATGGCCTTGCGTGCCTGCCACCGAAATCCACATATTGACCGAACCGCGCCGACCGATTTTCATCATATCGCCCAAACGGTTGACGCTGGTTGGTTCACCAACAAGGCAGGCATCGGGAACTGAGCCGCGCTTTTGCATATGCTCGATTAGCGCACGGGTGCCGTATATCGCCGGGCCTTCTTCGTCGCCAGTGATTATCAGGCTCACGGTGCCTGCGTCGGCGGGTATTTGGTGTAACGCTGCAACAAACGCCGCGATGCTGCCCTTCATATCGACCGCACCGCGACCGTGGAGCATCTCGCCATGAATTTCGGGTTTGAACGGGTCGCTATGCCAGCCTGCACCTGCTGGGACGACATCCACATGGCCAGCAAAAGCGAAGTGACGTCCCGGTGCTTCACGGATAGCGAACAGATTTTCAACGGGGGCACCATGCGCGGGATTGTCATCGCCTTCGCCCGCCAGGAAACGCTCGACGGCGAAACCCAGCGGCGTCAGCATCGCCTCCAACGCGTCGAAGACCGCGCCGCTAGCGGGCGTCACGCTCTCGCACGCAATCAGTTGTTTGGCGTAACTAAGGGCAAGGCTGTCGGTCATTGGACCGCAGCGTTAAGGGCTTATTTCTTACGAAACAAGTCAGACAGCGGTTTTTCGCAACGCTTTCTCGGTCAATGCAGCATCACCTTCTACCGCGCCGACAATTGCGACGCTGCCATCCGCGTCACGGCGCGCGACCAGCAAAACAAATTCCTCGCCTACGCCAGCAAATTCGCTGAGATCACGTTTCCGGGCCGAACGCAAACGCGGGCGCGGGTCAGCGGGCGTGGCCGCGACGTGCTGGCCTGATGCAACTTTGCGTGCGCGGCGTTCGGCGGCGACGATGCCTTTCAGCCCGCCATCGTAATTTGCGAGAATGTCGGCAAGTCCGCCCATTGGGACAGCATTGCGGTCGGCAAATTGTAGCGCGGTGGCAAATTCGGTCAGCCGGGTTTTGTCATATCCGGCACCGAAAATCAGCTTAACTATCGGCGTGAACGGCGCACGTTCCTGCACCGTAAGTCCTGCGTCACCGAGCATTTCCGCATAATCATCCGGATTTTTCGCCGCGACCAGCGCAAAATCGTGCGCGCGGCCAATAGCTTGGTACAGCGCGTCGCGTGTGCGCTGATCCGCGTCACGCGCGCTGTTGGCGCTTTGCCGTGCAGCGTCAAGCCAGTCCGCGAGTGACGAATTTTCGTCAGGCTGGACTTCATCAAACGCAAAATCTTCGCCCAGGATCAGCTCGTCGCCAATCGGCATATCTTCCAGATGGCCGGCTGTGGGCCCATCAGCCCAAACGGGGACATAGTCCTGGCGCGGCGGGCTAACAGCGAGCGCCTGTTCGACTTCAAGTTGCAACGGCGCAGCGATTTCCGCCGAGGCCGATTCCTTCCAGTTGATTACGCCATAGATAAAATCGATGGTGTCGTCGTCCGATGAATAGGGCAGCAGGATGCCGCGATACATAATGTTGACGCCGCGATCATTGATGAATTCGGCCTCAAAACCGATTGGCGCGCGGTTGGCGATAATCTGCAAATAATGGTCGGTAATACGCGACAGCAGTGAACGGCTGGGCACTTGGTCGAGATAGGTAACATCCTCGTC
>JBGSPK010000104.1:0-31742 GCA_041738665.1 Sphingorhabdus sp.
CGAATATATCCCTGCTGTTTCAAGCCTTGCTAACATGAACGCAGGAAAAGATGGCGATTTGAGCGACGAGCTGTTGGTCGCAGACACGCCTGTACCCGTGCGCGAGGCAACGGACCGGCGCGCCGATAATGATGTAGGCGGCCGGATTGACACCAGCAAAGGCTGGCGACTGACAATGCCGATGGGCTCTGAAACCCGCGCTAAAGCAAGCACTGCCGCGCCCGTTATATTACCCGCCTTGGAGGCGACACAATGAAGTTCAAGTTTTGGTTTGCGCGGCTGAATGCTGCCGAACGGATTATCTTTTTCAGCGCGGTTGGCCTGTCGCTTTTCATCCTATGGGCCAGCCTTGCCCAGGTTGACGAGGTGACGCGGGGGCAGGGCAGGGTAATCCCGTCGTCCAAGGTGCAGCTGGTACAAGCCGCTGAGCCATCCACGATTGAAGAGATATTGGTTCGCTCGGGGCAGACGGTCAAAAAGGGGCAGTTGCTGGTCCGTTTTGATGATACGACATCGTCGTCGGAACTCGGCCAGTTACAAACCGAAACAGAACGGCTAGCGGCCAGTTCTGCGCGCCTGAACCGTGAAGCTGGCGGCGCAGGGGGCTGTGTCGGCGAAAGCTGCGCTGATGAAGCAAGGTTGCAGGCCGCGCGGCAATCGGCGCAGCGCAGCCGGGTCGGAGCGCTAAGCGCTGGTGTCGAACAACGACGCCGCGATTTGGGCGAAGCGCAGGCGACGGTTTCCTCGCTCGAATCCAGCCTAAAACTCGCGCAGGATCAGGTCGATATGGTCCGGCCGCTCGCCGAAAAGAAAATCGTCCCGCAGACCGATTTGCTGACTGCACAGCGCGAACTGCAAGATATCCGCGGTCGGCTGGCTGCCGCGCGCGAGGGCGTATCGCGTGCCTCGGCCAGTATCCGCGAGGCGCAGGCACAGGTTGCTGAATCGCAATTCCAATACCGGCAAGAGGCGCTAAACGAACGTTCGCAGATCAACACCAAGATTGCCGTGAACGAACAGACAATGCGCGGCGCGCAAGGCCGCCTCAATCGTGCAGAAATCCGCTCACCGGTCAACGGCATCGTCAACGACGTACAGGTCACGACGGTTGGGGGATTTTTAAACGCTGGCGAAAAAATCATGCAGATTGTACCGATGGGCGATAAGCTGCTGATTGAGGCACGCGTCACACCGGGTGACATCGCCTTCATCAAGGTTGGCGACCGCGCCAATGTCAAAGTTACCGCCTATGATTTTTCGATCTATGGTGGGCTGTCGGGGAGGGTTGCGCAGGTTTCCGCCGACAGCATTTACGACGAAATAGAGCGGCAGGCCTATTTCACGGTAATCGTCGAAACCGATCGCGCTTATCTCTTTAAATCTGGCAAGCGTCTGCCGATAACACCGGGGATGATCTGTGACGTAGAAATACTGACCGGCCGCAAAAGCGTACTCAGCTATTTGCTCAAGCCCGTCCTGAAAGCCCGCTCGGAAGCACTAACGGAACGCTAAGTAGCGCCATCGACAATGCGGGTATGTCGGGCTCGGCCGTAACTGCCACGACGTCAGCTAAACGATTTGCCGCAGACTGAGCGGCCGGTTTGGCGAGTGCCATCCGCACGGGTTGCGTCTGTTGCGTGGCATAGCCATGAACCCATTTCGAGTTCTGACTGAATGACATGATCGGGCGATAATCATTCGGCAGGCGCGCGTCGAGCAACCGATCGGTCATATTGTCGAGCATCACCGGCCCATCAGCCATCGTCACCACCAACACAGCATGGTCGGCATTCCGTGCCAAATCGCGTGCGACCACTAACCGCATCTTGTCGCGGGATATGCCGAGCGCCGACAGCAGTTCCATCTTGGCAATGGCAAGGTCTTCGCAATCACCGATACCCCGGCGGAAAGTTTCCGAGGCAGGTGCCCAGTAATCGGCGCGGCCATAGACATCGCGGTCTTCGCCAAAGGCGATGTTACGGTTCACCCATCGATTGATGGCTTCGACCTGCGCCGCTTCGTTGCCCGAACGACGTGCTCCCGTTGCGACCAACGCGCGCTTTACGTTTCGATGGCTTGGCCGCGCATTTGCCATTGCCCAATTGCTGTCAAACGGCGTTCGTTGGATGGCTACCGACATACTACCCAAAACCGCACTTTCAGGGAAATTAACCGCAGTGCGTACCGCGTTAAGCGCGGCCGGAGGTGTTAGGTTATTCAAGCAGTTGAAGCTGGAAGCATTCACCCCGATGTTTGTTGACAAGACAGCGGTTGCTGCAGTGAGCAGAGGGGTAGATGCCTGAGCCATGCGCATCTGTTCAAGTTTGCTAGGACTGCCACCTAATATGGCAGCCGCTTTGCTGTCCATCAATGGCCCCGCACTTGGTTCCACAGTTCCAAGCGAATTCAACGCCATTTTGGCGATGCTACCATCGGGAAGAGCTTCACAATTTGAAGGGTTATCCGGCTGACCCACAGCTAGCGCATAAGCATTATGGGGAACCGCACAACCCAAAGCCAGCCCGGCCGCTACGACCCACGCTGAGGCAGAAGACTTGCGACATACGCGAATATGACGGCTGGATATACGAAGCGAAACCATGACCGTCGTATGCGCAGAACATTACGGAGATCGCGTTTCAGCATCTGGTTAACAAATCATCGCATATTGTTAATAGCTATACGCCACGCTCTGCTAAAGCGCCGTTGAGAATTCTAACCGATTTAAACTGGTTCCCCGGTAACGAGGCCAAGTTACAGTTTGTAAGCGTCCATATGGGTTCAAAATATCCCTATAATACAATATCATGTGAGGGTTTTTCCGCGCTTATGTCTCCGTGTGATTCCGTACATATTCTCTGAAATCCACTGCAAAATGTGGGACGGAATGGTGTTGGAATATAGGATATCTGACAGTACAAAAAGTCGAGCATGCGAAGCCCATGCTTTATACGGACGGCCAATCTAGACGTAACGCGTCATATGTTTTCCTTTTCCGTTCGCTCGCCGTCCCTGTTTGGTTTTGGCGACATCGTCAGCCCTTACCGGCAGCTTCAAACGCGGTAGCATATAAACCCTATAGTAACGTTGGACTGCTCGCCAATGTTATGACTGCCTATGGACTTCGACCGGCGTCGCGGCGAACCGCTTGTGATTGGCCGGATTTGTAACCCCTGAAGAGCAGGGGCTATTATGATCAAGGCGTTAGCTACAGCCGAGGGTAATGAACCACAGCTCACTTAAATTTCTTGCAACTGTTAACCTGATATCATTTTTGGCTCAGACCGGAACATTGCAAGCGTGTTCAGGTTACCTTTCCGAATGCACCCGTCCGCATGCCGACGACCCAATTCGCCTTTGTCATCTGGACTGTCCAATGGAGAACCAAGATGAACAAAGCAATTCTGACAACCCTAATTGCCGCCACTGCCATGACAGGCGGTTGTGCAACTTACGGTAATGGATATGACGATGGCGGTCACGGCTATTATGATCGAACGTCCTATAGCCGTTATGGCAGTTACGATTACAATCGCCCGGATCCGGCTTATAATGGCTATTATGCCGACCGCTATTACCGCGATGACCGTCGGTACCGCGAGCGCCGACTCAATGATAATGACCGCGTATACCGCGGTGAGAACGGTCAATATTATTGCAGGCGCTCCGATGGCACGACAGGTTTGATTGTTGGAGCTATAGCCGGCGGTGTCCTCGGCAACATTATCGCGCCTGGTAGGTCAGACACTTTAGGGACAATTCTTGGCGCAGTCGCCGGGGGCGCCGCTGGTCGCGCCATTGATCGCAGCGATGTGCGCTGTCGTTGAACACTAGCTCGCGCAGATTGCAAGTCGATCAGATTGGCAATCTGCGCGCACACTTTACCCAAAAATGACTTCAGCGGGAGTGACTAGGGTGCCTTTTGTAGCGAATGAAAAGTCTTCCTAATACTTTCGTTACCGGCCGGGTTCCCTTGCTGAATGTTCGCGGCCAAAACGGCCGGAACCAAGCTGCAAAGCATCGATAATGGGGTGGCAGGTGGGCTGCTGGCGAACCAACTGAAGGCAGCTGTGTGACCAAAGCAATTGTTCAAATCGGACTTTCATCGGCAGAAGCACGAACCCGTCTTGCCGCCGATGGACCTAACGAACTGCCACGCGTAGCCTCGAGGTCATTACTTAAGATTGCAGGGGAAGTAGTACGCGAGCCGATGCTCGCGCTGTTGCTTGCCGGCGGCGTATTGTATTTATTGCTCGGTAATCTTACCGAAGCGCTCATATTGCTCGCCTTCGCCACGTTCTCGATAATTCTCACGGTGGTGCAGGAAACGCGCACCGAACATGTGCTGGAGGCGCTGCGAGATCTCTCTGCCCCGCGCGCGCTCATCATTCGGGATGGCCAACAAATTCGCATTGCCGGACGAGATGTTGTGAACGGCGACATCTTGGTGCTGGAGCAGGGCGACCGCATCGCTGCCGATGCACGGTTGATCGAAGCAACTGATCTGCAAGTCGACGAGTCGCTGCTGACCGGGGAGTCGCTGCCAGTGCGTAAGTTAGCGCAGGCCCAGGATAAACAAGTAAGCTCGCAGCGTCCAGGCGGCGAGGATCAACCCTTTGTCTATTCCGGATCGCTGGTCTCGCGTGGTACGGGGATCGCATGTACGATAGCGACCGGTGCGCGGACCGAGATTGGCAAGATCGGGACGACGCTCGCTACAATGACACCGGAAGCACCCCGGCTCAGAGCAGAAACCACACGGATTGTTAGACTGTTCGGGATTGGCGGAGGCATCATCGCGCTGGCGGTAGTGCTGCTTTACGGTCTGACGCGCGGCGGCTGGATAGATGCCCTGCTCGCTGGGATTGCGATCGGGATGGCGATGCTGCCCGAAGAGTTTCCAGTGGTGCTCACAATCTTCCTTGCAATGGGCGCATCGCGTATTGGGCGGGTGGGTGTGCTCACGAGGCGCGCCTCGGCGATTGAAACACTGGGCTCTGCAACGGTTCTTTGCACAGACAAGACCGGCACGCTTACAGAAAACGGGATGGCTTTAGCGGCTGCGTGGCTGGCATCGGGCGAGACCACTGATATCGGCGATCCCTCCAATATCCCGAGCGCCTTTGGTGATCTTATGACAACCAGCATTCTGGCAAGTGCCGTCATCCCGGTAGATCCCATGGAAATCGCCATCCACGCTGCGGGGTTAAACGAATTGCCCGCAAGCGCGCTCGTACACGGTTATGGACTTCGCCCCGATATGCTCGCGATGTCAAATGTCTGGAAACCCAATATCTGGAAACAGGGCGACGATTTCATGATCGCGGCTAAAGGCGCACCCGAAGCGATTGCCGCGCTGTGTCACTTGTCAGCCGAAGGCTTGAAACAAATGACACAGGCCGTTGATGCCATGGCCGCAAAGGGAATTCGCGTGCTCGGCGTTGCAACAGCGAAGGCACCAAATACAAAATGGGCGAAGACACAAAGCCAATATAAATTCACGCTGACTGGCCTTATCGGCCTTGCGGACCCGTTACGTGCCAGCGTCCCCGATGCGGTCAAGCAGTGCCGCGCGGCGGGGATCAAAGTGGTTATGATCACGGGTGATTATGCCGCCACGGCAAGGGCAATTGCGACGAGCGCAGGGCTTGCCGAAGGCGACATCGTCACTGGCCCCGAGCTCGAAGCGCTTGATGATGCCGCGCTCACCAAGCGGCTCGCCAACGTATCCGTCTTCGCGCGGATTATGCCCGACCAAAAGCTGCGAATTGTCGAGGCTTACAAAGCTGCTGGCGAGGTCGTTGCGATGACGGGTGACGGCGTCAATGACGCGCCATCGCTCAAGGCCGCGCATATCGGTATCGCGATGGGCGACAGGGGCACTGATGTCGCGCGTGAGGCGTCCGCAATTGTTTTGCTCGACGATGATTTCGGTTCAATCGTCAAAGCCATCGCGTTGGGTCGCCGCATTTATGACAATATTCGCAAGGCAATGGCCTTCATCTTCGCGGTGCATGTTCCGCTTGCCGGGCTTGCACTGATGCCCCTGCTGTTCGGTCTTCCGCTGTTGTTCGGTCCGATCCATATCGCGCTCATTGAGATGATCATCGATCCGGTTTGCGCGCTGGTGTTTGAAGCCGAGGAAGGTGAAGCCAACGGGATGAAGCGCAAACCGCGCGATCCAGAGGCATCGCTGTTTTCATTGGCCATGATCGGCTGGAGTGTTTTTCAGGGGGTGGTTGCGTTTGCGTTGCTTGCCGCCGTTTATCTGACTGCGACACTCCAGGGCCTATCGGCGGCGGACACACGCGCGCTGACCTTTGTCGCACTGATCATGGCGATCCTCGCATTGATCCTGGTCAAACGCTCTTTCGGTACCTCGCTAGCTGCGGCGTTTACGCGCAGGAACGTAGCGCTTCGCTATGTGCTTGGCGCCGTTGCTGGTGTCTCGGTGTTGATCATGACGATCCCGGCGTTGCGATCATTGCTCAAATTCGGGTCGCCGCAGTGGTATCACTTCGCAATTGCGGCAACGCTTGGCGGGGCTTTGTTGCTGCTGCTCGAAATGATGAAACCGCTCGCGAACCGGTTTGAAAACGTGCGGACGTGATGCTGCCAACCGATGACATTATGACGCACCTGCCGGTCCTGCTTCGGCCCGATGCGTCGCGTGTGGTGATCAAACCATTCGTCCCCGCCGAAAGCAAGGCTGGATGTGTCTCAAAACATCTCCCGCGGGCAGACAGGATTGTCGACCGGGTTCTGGCACTGAGCGATTCCGATCTCAGCATTGAACTTGCGCGCGTACTGGCAAGCCTGACCGACCGGTACCGTGACGTCGAAACGATCCTCATCCGGCGGTTTCAAGCCGTTAATGGCGCCATCATCCACAACCGCACGGTTACGCATGAGCAGAGCTTGTTGATAGGTGCCTACTTCAGCGAGGAATATGCGTTTGAGGCGGCCGCCTTGTTCAATCCCAGCATCGTTATTCATCCCAACCAATCGGGCGTAGAGCAAGGCTCACTTCGTTTTGTCCTGTCACTGCGTAGTGTCGGAGAAGGCCACCTCTCCTCGGTGACGTTCCGCACCGGGCTGTGGTTGCACGACGGAAGCGTTGTCATTGACTCGCAAAGTGAGCGCGCGATCACGCCGCGGATCGAATTCTTCCCCAACGCCGACCCCGACAATCCGGGCGTGAGGCTATTTTTCGAAGAGAGCCATGACCTGTCCGAGGTAGTGATTTTCCCGATCACACCAAGTCAGCGCCATGGCATCGAAGATGTCCGGCTCGTGAGATTTACCGATGATGATGGCAGCATCACCTACTACGGGACGTTCACCGCGTTCAGCGGCCAAACTATCCACCAAGAGATGCTGAGCACAACCGACTTTACGACCTTCGAAATGCGCGCGTTGCACGGTGCCGCGACTGCCACCAAGGGGATGGCGCTGTTCCCTCGCAAGATTGAAGGTCGTTATGCGATGCTCGGTCGCCAGGATCATGAAACTATCTGGCTGCTTATGTCAGATGATCTGTGCCGGTGGGAAGGCGGACGCACCATCATAACGCCGCGTTGGCCGTGGGAATTCGTCCAGCTGGGTAACAGTGGATCGCCAATTGAGATAGAGGAGGGCTGGCTAGTGTTGACGCACGGGGTTGGCGCTGTCCGAAATTATTGTATTGGGGCCTGCCTGCTCGACCGCGATGATCCAAGCAAGCTGCTCGGACGTACTACCTGGCCGCTACTGCGTCCAAGTCCCGAGCAGCGCTTTGGCTATGTTCCCAATATTGCTTACAGCTGCGGCGCTTTGGTTCACAACCGAACGCTGCTGATGCCTTACGCACTTGCTGACAGTTTCACGACATTTGCGACCGTGCCGCTCGGTTCGTTGTTGGCGGCAATGTCATGAAACCCAAATTCGTCCACATATTTAATCCGCAGGTAGATGGTCTGGCGCGCGCAAACTTGGTGGCAGCAGCGCGCAAAACGCCGACGTGCGCCATGGGTCGCTTTAAAATTGAAACAACTCGGTTGGTATCATGGTATTTGGGCAGAAAGAGGTGAACTGATGGCTATTTCGGAATCAATAATTATCATTTGCCCATCTTGCGCGACCGCAAACCGGGTTCCGAAGGATAAGCTTGGCGCAGGCGGCAAGTGCGGTCGATGTCGTTCCATGTTATTCCTGAAACAGCCTGTAGTTCTCACCGCAGCCAATTTCGAGGCGCACGCCGCAAAAAGCGATATCCCGCTGGTCGTTGATTTCTGGGCGCCTTGGTGTGGTCCCTGCCTGCAAATGGGTCCCGCTTTCAATGCCGCCGCCAGCCAACTCGAACCCACATTGCGATTAGGAAAATTGGATACCGAGGCCGAACAGTCGACTTTTGCACGATACGGCATCCGTTCGATCCCGACCCTGATTTTGTTTTCCAAGGGCCGTGAGGTCACCCGCCAATCCGGCGCAATGCCAACTCCTGCAATTGTCGCCTGGGCGCTAAAAGCTCTCTCAGCTTAGGATTTCGTCCAACCATTAACACTGGACACCAAGCAGTACGCTCCAACGTGAGCGTCGCGATTGCTTTGCAGACAGCATATTGCATCTGCAGCAATTGATGCTTGGCCTTCAACGTATTTCCATTGATTAAAGTGCAGGTTCATTCGACTGGTCTCTTGCTGTCGAGCATGTCTTCTTCAATGCTATTCTCTCGCTCCTCTCTCACCTTTTCTTCGATGTCATTCTCGACCGACACATCCGCATGTTCAAGCAATGATCGCGGTAAGATTTCGGTTCGTTGGCTGACGCTTGGCGAGGCAGCGTGACTACGTGCTATTTCTAGCGGGCTGCCACTGTCGAAGCGAACACGATATATCGGTTCGGGTAGGCCAAAACCCAGCTTCTCCAGCCGCATCTTGACGGCGCGGATGGCGGTACTTCGGGCTTTGAACCAATCCGTTTCTGTTTGGTTGATCCAGCCGACGAACCGCAAGATGATACTACTATCACCAACCTCCTCAAGCCGTGCGCCGGGCCCGGGCTCGTTTAACACAAAGGGTAATTCAAGGAGGCACTCGGTCCCGTTTTTGATCGCCTCGCCCGGATCGTCCGCAGCATCAATGCCGAGTATGAAATCGAACCGCCGTTCAGGATTGCGCGTGTAATTGAGGATGTCTGCCTTGAAGACAGTGTTATTGGGGATGCGCAGATGATTTCCATCGAGCGTCATCAGGATAGTAGCACGGCTGTTGAGGCGGATAACCCGGCCCTCACGGTCGCCAATTACCACATGATCGTTAGCGCGGAATGGCTGCCGAATGGACAGCATGATTGAGCTGACATAGTTATCGATTGTGTCCTTGACTGCAAATCCAATAGCGAGGCCAATCACTCCGGCTGAGCCCAAGATTGCGCCAAGCAAGGTCGTCGCGCCAAGAAGATCTAGAGCAATCACGACGCCTATTAGTGTCAGTGCCAGCCTCACGGAAGTCGCAATAAGGTCCGCAAGGAAGCTATTGGGCGATATGCGCGTCCAGATCGATTTTGCCCGGGCGACCCCGCTTCCGATAAGCCAAAACAAAATTATGATAATGAGTGCAATGACGAGAAGCGGTGACATCTGCACTGCCTGCTGAAGGCGCTCCTGCAGCCGGGTTAAAACCGGAGCCAAATTTTGGGACACATTTCTATCGCGCTGCAAACCATTCTGAACCGCGACCACGCCTTTTACCCGCAGTGCGATTTGACGCGCCCGATCAATATCGCCGGGTTCGGTCACCGAACCGGATAGTGTGACCACCCCGGAGTCTACCGCCACCTGCGTTTGTTGCAGACCGTCCAGCTCTTGATAGATCCCCCGCAGTCTTTGGCCGATAGCGTCGTCGGTGCCAGTAGACTCTGTCGTTAAAATGACAGCAGTGCTGTCATCGGCGACATCCGAGCCAGTCAGATCGCTTTGGCCAAGGTCGAGGGAAGGCAGACTATATGCTACATTTGGAAGGCCGATGACCCCCAATATGAGTGCTGCAGCGACAAAAATTGTCTTCAAGGTTTACCGCCTCCGATCATGGCAGCGGCGCAAAGCTGGTGCCGCACACCGAGGTGTGCAGATTAAGCCGCAAAATAGCGCCAAGTGGGGTGCGTTGCTCTTGCGCAAGAGGCCGTCCTATTCGGTGTCAGGGCCGCGCCATTGTGGTTTGCTGAGCTTTGGCTTGACGCGGCGGCCGGGCAGACTGCGCTGCGCGCGGCTGTCCGAAGAATCTTCCCCTAATCCGAGTCCGAGGCCAGCAGTGGTTTTTCCCGTCGAGCCCCCGAAATCAAATCCGGGTCTGTCCACCGGATGATCCGCGGTCTGCTTGAGGAGGCTATCGGGCTGAACCTTGATAGGTGCCGTTTTCGATTTGGATTTGGTCATTATAAGTTCCTCGATTCTTCCGCCACTTGGGGGGGGAAATTGAAGCCCGGTTTAGCCCGCATCGATTTTCTGCCTGGACAACGGATGCCAGTTACTAATTGTCCGTTCGAGCCGACAGCTTCCCGAAGGTACTTTCGAGCAGGTGGACCATCTTGCGGATCGCAGAAAGTGCGACCTTGTCGACAGTTTCGGCCTGATCCGTAGTAACAACCGGGTCCAGCCCTTTTGGCCGGACCTCAATGACGCAATGCTTGTCAACTCCGCCTCGTTTGCCATTGACATCAGACAAATGAAGGTCGACCCGAGTAATCCTATCGGAAAACCGCGACAATCCTTCCCTTGCAATTGCCTCTATCCTCTCGATAAGCTGCTCGTGACCTTCGATGGTGTTGTCCGTGTTGACCAGTATCTGCATCGGGATTGTTTCTCTCATTCGGAGTATGGACCGGCTTTGCGCGGATCAGTTGTTGGCGATAGCAGCCATGATCTCGGCGGTTGGGTGGCCTGCGACATCCTTGGAAATTTCTCCGATCACGCGCCTTGCAACCTCGGTATGAAGATGCTTTCGCAATTCTCCGAGAGTCCGCGGGGCGGCGACGATGATCAAGCTATCGATATGATGTGCCAGCACCTCGCGCCTGAGCATATCCGCGGCTTCAACGGCAAACTGGTCTTCGTCCAGTTGATGGAAGTCAGTCTGCTCATAGCTCGACCGTCTCGCACCAAAACTCTCGTGGTTAGTGCCCGGGCTAGCGCTCCCCTGGTCCCGCGTGGCGGCGCTGTCCTGAACGAGGTGCGTGACGATGTTGAGATCGGGCTCAGATTCCCCTCCGTCGTTTTTGAATAGAAGCATCTTGCCACCATCCATGACGAGCACGTGAGTGTTGCGAGGAATTTCCATCTCAGCCTTTCAGTGGTTGTTTATAATTCAACCCGCCAGACCGCCGGATGTTCCAAAATAGCCAACGACACAGTGTGCCTAGAGCGCCTATTTGGGCTTGGGGTAATCTAGCCGGACATCAATTCAGAACTGCGTAGAACCCGTTTTTAGAGGACGGACAAATGCGGGGAAACATACTCGGCGATGTCAGATCCTATTGATGCTGCGAAGCAGAAAGTCTGTGACGCCTAGCGTCAAACATGGAACTCTTGCCAATGTAGCAATACTTTTGCGCTGGCAGAGCCGCCATTATGCATGTTCAAATCCAAACAGAATTTCGTTATCCCGAAGCGAAACGTCCGGATGGTTCGCTTGAAAATCAGATACGCCAAGCTTGGCAAGGTCAGGCAAATGTACTGGTCCGCCATCAACCGGAATCTCGAGTGCGTAGATCCGTTCGCCACTCTTCAGGGCATAGAAAATCATTTGGAAAACCTTTCTTCCTTGCTCTTAAGCAATCCACCTCTCACGGCTACGCGACCTGGCTACCAGTTTTCAAATAGCCAGACGCCCACACCATTAGATTGGCTTGCCAAAGGCGGCAGTCGCGGGATCAAAGTCGGCATGGTTATGACCATCGCTAACTGCCCGGTCGTTAAGACGGCCTAATATGCTTACCAATATGGTCTACCACCGTAGGAACCGTAATAATTGTGAAAATCTTCCCTTGATGTGCTGTCGTCCCAACCGCTCAGTTCTGAAATATCGAGCTTGGGCGCAAGCGCTAGGAACTCTTCGGTTATGGGCACGACATAACCCGAGTCTTCCTCGCTATATGTTAGTACTGACCATGGCAGCGGCTGGTGCTTGCCGCCCAATCCGAGAAATCCGCCGAAACTTAATATCGCGTAAGCAACCTTTCCGGTACGCTTGTCTATCGCAATATCTTCGATTTTTCCGATTTTCTCATGGGCTTGATTGAAGACATCAGCGCCGTTAACGCGCTTTGCTGGAATCAGCGGGTGTTCGACAGAACTGTCATCTGTTTTTACTAGCTCAGCGCTATCCATGATAATTTCCTTTGCGGTTTTGATGCAGCGACTCGGTATGAGTTCGTGTCGGAGAAATAGGCTGATTCAGCGGTCCGACGTTTTGCATATGTTATATAAATTTAACACACATCGTGCAGATATGTTCCGCTTTTGGCGCTATTTAACTGGCATTGCAGCGCACAAACCGCCAAAAGCCTCGATGCTTGAACAGGGCGATCAGTTTCGAACTGCTTTGCCCTTGGTCGATAACGTCGAACAGCACGATATTATATTTAGCGCGTCAGTTCACTTCGGCCGGGAACGGACTTATCACTTTCGATTGAAGTTCAGTCTCCGCCGACTGGTCGCTCGCTGTCGTGCATATTGCGCATTGATAGTTAGGCGGGCTCGCGAGCGCGGAAAACGGCGGTAAGATCGCCCTCGGTCATCGTGATCCCCGCCTTGCCTTCAGGTTTCAGTTCGGCATGAATGCCGCCGAGCCCGCCTACGCGATCGGCAACGACTTGCGCCGTAGTCGGATTAGCTCCTGTCAGCATGAACACACTGGGGCCCTATTTTCTTAGAGCCTCTATTACCTCGCGTGCGTTCACAAGAACAGGATCAGTCAGCCTCGGGAATAAGCGCGAGTGCAGCAACAATACCGGCGCGAAAATCCGCGCGCGAGTTGGAAAGCCATTCGCGGCGAAGCGAGACGAGAACTGGTATAGAATATACAAAATCAACACGGGCAAACGTTGTGCCCAATTGTCCCGGGGATAGGCCCCGGGCCGAGCCACCCAGAAAACCGGCTCCGTCTGTTGCGGCTCAACGACTTAATGGAACTGAGAATTCAGCTTCTAACAATTATCGGTTGTGGGTCAGTTTGATCTTCAGCCTCACCCGTCGCAATCTTGCCGATCATCACAGTAAAGCCGACAGCGTCGGCTGGCAGTTGGAGTCGTTGGAACCTTTAGGGATGTTGTTCAATTCTGATTGGCACGTTGAATAGGCTTTGGCCGGGACGCGCGACATGAAACGCCTCAAGAGCATCCCTAAAGCAATCAGCAATAGCCGATTCATCCTCCACTTCGGATTGGTGGCCGAAAGGATCTTCTTCTGGGACTTCAATCCAAACAACCACCACCATCATCAGATTCCTTTTGCTTAGCGCCACGTATATACGACCAGCGGCTAGATGGCGATAGCCCGTCCCTTAATTTTAAACCTGAGACGCTACCCAATTATCACGGATTCCATTTCAGCCGGCGCCCCCGCCAATCCCGCTCATACTTTTAGTGTACAATATGCAGTGGCCGCGCTTTCATTAGTCCTCCAATTTGCTTTGTTAAACGCCCATGCAAAACGTAAGCTGCAAAAATGCTGAAGCCGGCATGCAAGTGGCCGCCTTCATGAAGGGGTATTTAATGCAGAACCTAGGTTTGGGCCGATACGCATTTTGGATGTTTTGCGTGATATCATTTGGCGTTGCGTTGTTCGTGGGGCCGACGAACGTATGGGGCTGGACATTTGTTGGCGTTTTCGGCGCCTTAAGCCTGCTGGGCGTTTGGAACATATCGCAGTCCCGCCATTCGATACTTCGAAATTATCCGGTGATTGGTCATGTCCGCTGGCTAATCGAAATGATCAGGCCTGAAATCCGGCAATATCTTTTGGAGGGCGAGAACGAGCAAACACCTTTTTCGCGGGCGCAACGGTCGCTGGTTTACAAGCGGTCGAAAGGCATTTCGGCAGATCAGCCTTTTGGCACTATGTTTGATGTCTACGCCGATGGCTATGAATTCATTCAGCATTCGGTGCGGCCAGCAGACCCGGTTGACCCAACGAGTTTCCGCACGACGATAGGGAACGATCAATGCAAGCAGCCCTATTCGGCAAGTGTTTTCAACATTTCTGCGATGAGCTTCGGTTCGTTATCAGCCAATGCAATCCGGGCGCTTAACAAAGGCGCGGCGAAAGGAGGGTTCTATCATGACACCGGTGAAGGCGGTGTAAGTCCACACCACCGGGAATTTGGCGGCGACCTCGTATGGGAAATTGCCAGCGGCTATTTTGGTTGCCGAACAAATGACGGGCGCTTTGACCCCGATAAATTCGCCAAGCAAGCAGCCGATCCGCAGATCAAGATGATCGAGATTAAGCTGAGCCAAGGTGCGAAGCCCGGGCATGGCGGAATATTGCCGGGCAAGAAAGTAACCGCCGAAATCGCCGAGACACGCGGAGTAGCGATTGGCGAGGATTGCATTTCACCCGCACGCCACTCAGCCTTCACAACACCGCTCGAAATGATGGCGTTCGTTGAGCAGTTGCGCACACTGTCGGGCGGGAAACCGGTTGGTTTCAAACTATGTATCGGTCAGCCATGGGAATTTATGGCCATCGTCAAAGCCATGCTAGAAAGCGGTATTGCGCCCGATTTCGTGGTCGTTGACGGCGGTGAGGGCGGCACAGGCGCCGCCCCTGTAGAATTCACCAACCGAATCGGCATGCCGATGCGCGAGGGGCTATTATTGGTGCACAATGTGCTCATCGGCGCTAATCTTCGAGACCGCATAAAAATTGGCGCTGCTGGGAAAATCATCAGCGCATTCGACCTTGCAGCTGTGCTGGCCATTGGGGCCGATTGGACGAACTCGGCGCGGGGTTATATGTTTGCCTTGGGCTGCATTCAGTCGATGAATTGTCACACAAATCGCTGTCCGACCGGCGTGGCAACTCAAGACCAGTCACGCCAACGCGCCCTCGTTGTGCTGGACAAAGCCGAGCGGGTCGGGCAATTCCACGATCAGACCTTAAGCGCATTGGCTGACATGCTAGCGGCGGCAGGATTGTCCCATCCCGATGATTTGCAACCGCATCATGTGGCACATCGGATCAGCCCCACGGAAGTCCGGCAATTTGATCAGATGCATGTTTTTCTAAACCCCGGCGAACTATTGAACGGACAATGTTCGCATCAATATTTCCAGAAAAATTGGCAAATAGCTCAAGCGACGAGCTTTAACCCGCAAAGCGTCGGCTGATGTGGAATTGTTCCGGTGATGAAACTTACGAACATGGCTACAGCGCTGTCTAGTCGGTTTTCATTTACCTACCCGGTATTGTCCGGCAGAGCCAAACAGTTGAATGTCCATTTCGGACTTCAGCGCTGATCGGAGAGGCATTTCAGGAGAATGAAACCACTGATCTCGGCCGACGCATCGACGTCACCAAAACTGGCGTTCCAGCGCCAGCCGCGCCTGAGCGTTTGGCAGGCGTTGGCGGTGCGCGCATTGTTCGTATTTGGCATGATAGGCATTGCGCTGGGCGGGCACTGGCTTGATCGGGGCGGATTGCGCGACAATGTCGATGGCGAGGTTTCGTTCGTCGATGTCGTCTATTTTACCGCCGTTACAGTCACCACTGTCGGTTATGGCGATATCGTTCCGGTCACAGATCGCGCGCGCATGTTCGACACTTTTGTGGTTACGCCAATCCGGATATTCGTCTGGCTGATATTTCTGGGGACCGCCTACACCTTCGTGCTACAACATCAGTGGGAGCAATTCAAAACACGTATGACCAGACGAACACTTAAAGGGCACACCATCATCTGCGGATTTGGCGCGGGCGGCGAACGGGCAGCGGCGGAATTGTTGCGCATCGGACACCCCTGCGAGACGATTATCGCCATTGATCCGTCTCAGGAACGGATAGACGAGGCGACTGCACTCGGCTTGATCGGCCTCTTGGGCGACGCGCGCACCAATACCGTTCTCAAGGCAGCGCGAATCTCGACTGCCGCTGCACTTCTAGTGGCAACCAGCAAGGACGATGCGACGGCGCTTGTCGTGCTTTCGGCGCGGCAATTGAATGCGCACATCAAAATCAGTGCAACGGTTCGCGCGCAGGAAAATGAAAGCCTGCTTTACCAAGCGGGCGCAGACATTGTGATCAACCCGGTCAGTCTGGGCGGACACCTTCTGGCGCGATCATCGGCGCACCATCACGCCGTCGATTATCTGCGCGATCTCGCCGCATCAGACGGGCGGGTGGTGCTTCGCGAACGAACGGCTCGTACCGAAGAGGTAGGAACTCCGCTCAGAAACATCGCAACGGGAGTTGGCCTGCGTGTCCTTCGTTCTGGCAAGGCAATCGGTTTCTGGGAAACGGCCTCGGAAAACCTCATGCAGAATGATATTATTATCGAAGTCGTAAACGTGAATGGGTTGTCTCCAGAATGATTGAGTTGCCTTCTCCCCATGCGGCTGCGGCCATCGCACTTACAATCGCAATGTTCTATGGCTTTGTCTCGGGGCGGTTAAAGGTGGAGATTATTTCGCTTTTGACCATCAGTGCGATTGCGCTTGGTCTCTACGCTTTCCCTTTACCCGGACAGAGCCCGACCGATGGTCTCAAGCTCGCTTTTGGGGGTTTCGGCCATTATGCGCTGATTACTATTTGCGCTCTAATGGTTATGGGGCGTGGGCTGGTGACGACCGGCGCGCTGGATCCGGCTGCGCGGGCATTGACCCGGGTTTGGCGTATCAACACGCAATTGGGACTCATCGTTACCCTGCTGATGGCGATGCTGATGAGCATGTTGGTCAACGACACCCCGGTTCTGGTTTTGTTGCTGCCGATCATGGCAGCGCTCGCGACCAATGGCGGTATGCCTGCGTCAAAAACGCTGATCCCGATAAATGCATCTGTTCTCATCGGCGGGATGGCGACTACAATTGGCACATCGACAAACCTGCTGGTGGTGTCCATTGCAACCGACCTGGGTCTTCCACCGATGGGTGTTTTCCACTTCACCCCGGTGGTCCTGATGGCGGCATTGGTTGCAATTCCGTTCATCTGGTTGGTGATGCCGCGCCTTTTGCCCGACAATTCGGTCGAAGTCGGGCATGAGCCTCGCCGCTTTTATGCGACGTTGCGTATTGCCAACGGTTCACCGATGTTTGCAGAGTCACTCGACGCCTTAAAGGCGCTTTTGCCTGCTGACGTAAAGATTGATGACGGCTCGGATGAACGCACCGGTAGCGCGCGGAGAATTGGGATTTTTACATCTCACGCTTCGTTGGAAGAAGCAGCGCGCATGCTGGATGCTGCCACGGCACCGCGATGGCTGTTGGACCGGCTGAGGGCAGAGTATGGCAAGTCTGGTGAGGATCTTGCCGTCGCTGAGCTCTCTGTCACTGCAGAATCCGATCTGGTTGGAAAGACCGTCGAAACTTCGGGTGTTGCCAACTACCAGGTCGCAATTCTCGGGGTACACGATGCCAAGCATTTCTGGCACCGCGACGAATCGCTCCAGAATGCGCGCACGCCGCTCGGGGCCGGCGACATCATTCTGGTATCGGGCACTATAGCCAACCTCCAGAATTTGGCCCGCGAGCAGAACTTGCTTATTCTCGAAGGTGCAAAGGAATTGCCGCGCACGGCCAAAGCGCCGTTGGCGCTGGCCATTATGGCGGGGGCTGTGCTGCCAGCCAGCCTTGGTCTTGTACCAATCGCCATATCTGCACTAGCCGGGGCGATTGTGATGTTTTTGACGGGCTGTGTGAAATTTGATCGCGTCGGCAAAGCATTGTCGGCCAAAGTTGTTGTGCTCGTTGCAGCCAGTATCGTGGTGGGTAAGATCATCCTTGATAGTGGGGCGGCCGAGTGGTTGAGCCAGCTATTGGCGATTGGTCTGCAATATTTGCCGCCTGCTGGCGTCTTGGCAGCGATTATGCTATTCGTAACTATCCTGACAAACTTTGCATCGAACACGACCGCCGCCGCCGTCGGGACACCAATAGCCTTCAGCCTTGCAAATCAACTTGGTATTCCTGTTGAACCGCTGGTGCTGGCGGTGCTGTTTGGCTGCAACCTGTGCTATGCGACACCTGTGGCCTATCAGACCAACATGCTGATCATGTCTGCTGGCGACTATCAGTTCAAGGATTATACCAAAACAGGCATTCCGCTGGTGATTATTATGGTGATTACATTGTCGGCGCTTCTCGTGTGGCGGTATCAACTTTAACGACGGACCCGAATGCAAAAGATTGAGGCGATGAATATTATGACAGTGTCGGCAGCAGCACAGGGCTGGGCGCGCTTTACCGGTTATCTTGACGGCTGGGCGATAAGCTGGGGGCAGCACCGGACGTCCGTACTGGACATTGCCTCGACCCTCATCGTTTTGGCGCTTCTCTATATTGGCGCTCGTTTAGTCATGCGCTTTGCCTCGCGGCTGATCAAACGAACTGACCGGCTCGATCTCTCGCAAAAGGCATTGCTGCAAAAGCTCGCCGGTATCGGCGTCGTTACAGTTGCGACCATGATCGGAATCGACCTGCTTGGCATCGACCTTACGGCCCTGGCTGTTTTCTCTGGCGCACTGGGCTTGGCAGTCGGTTTTGGTTTGCAAAAGACCCTTGGCAACCTGATTGCTGGATTGATCCTGTTGATGGACAAGTCAGTCAAGCCAGGTGATGTGATCGTGGTAGGTGACACATTTGGCGCGATAAACAAGATCGGCATCCGAGCCGTTTCGGTTATCACGCGCGACGGGAAGGAGCACTTGATCCCTAACGAGTTGCTGATGACCGAACGCGTGGAGAACTGGTCCTATTCAAGCCGCAACGTCCGTATCAGAATCCCCATCGGGGTCGCCTATTCGACCGATCTGGATTTGGCGCAAAAGCTGATGATCGAAGCAGCTTCCAAGCCGAGCCGGGTATTGAAGGAGCCCAGCCCGTCAGTGTGGCTAAAAAGCTTTGGCGACAATTCGGTCGATCATGACATTTTGGTTTGGATCAGCGATCCGGAGGATGGTGTGGGCAATATCCAGTCCGAGATATTGAACAGATTGTGGAAATTGTTTCGAGAAAACGAGATCGAAATCCCGTTTCCGCAACGCGATCTACATATACGAACAATGCCAGCGGGATCGGCAGATGATCGGATGACTAATCGTTAGGCACTTGCCTTTGTCACAGTCTGACCGGCTCATAGAATGGCTTCCGGCTATTTCGCGCGTCTGATGGCGTAATTAAGTGCCCAGCAAAAAAGTAGGAGTTGGAAATGCTAGAAAAGATAATGCAACTATTCTCGATGACCGAGGCAGATGCCCAGCGCGTTGATGCGATGGAAGTGTTAAGCCGTGCCAAAGCAGCGCGACAAAAAGCCAATCGGGCACTCAATATCGCGGAACAGCAAGTGACTAAAGCTGAACAAGCGCTCTATACTGCGCGGTTGGAAAACCAAAATAGCTACCGTGACTATCTTTTTGCCCGTCAGAAAATACCGAAACTGCGGAAATCTGCCGCGGCCCTGGAATATGTCGCGCAACTCCGCCTAGCGGCTGGTCGTTGGGATGTTGCCGAACGTGTATGTACCAAAAGTCGTGAGCGCCTGGACGCTGCCCGCAATGCAAGACGCGAGGCCAAGGCTCGACAGAATTCGGCGGCCGTTCTGATCCGACAGGCGGAAACATCGCTTCGGAAAAAATCCAAAAAGTAAAAACCGCCGCCACCCGGTCCGGAACTGTCTGGAATTTTCTAAAGCCATTCCGACAAGTCATAAGTCAACCGAGTACGGTCGCGGCATTGTTATCCTGCTATTGCGTGTGACGCCAACTGTGAAAAGTTGATTTCCGCGACAGGACCGCCAAGATACCGCTAACACTGCATGTCCCTGTCGAAAAAGAAGAGTAGCTAACAAATGAATCAACAGGGATTATCACCTTTCGATGCCGCCGCCGTGCTGATTGTTTTGGCCGCAGCGCTCGGATATCTTAATCACCGGCTGTTCAAGCTGCCGTCATCTGTCGGGCTTACCATCATGGGAGCCGTTGCATCTTTGCTGGTCATTGCATTCGATGCAATGATGCCGGGCAGCACTTTAGCGCCCACAGTCGAAGGCTTTCTGACCGGAATCGACTTCCACGAAACGCTTATGGAAGGGATGCTATCATTCCTGTTGTTTGCGGGCGCTTTGCATGTCGACTGGATTGAAATGCGCAAGGGCCGCTGGCCGATCCTTATCCTCAGCACGATTGGAGTATTGCTCTCGACAACAATAGTGGGCTTCGGATTTATGCTGCTGACCAACGCGATGGGCGTTTCAGTGCCACTTATCTGGTGCGTCGTCTTTGGCGCGCTGATTAGCCCTACCGACCCAGTTGCCGTAATGGCCGTTTTGAAACGCGCCGCAGTGCCGCCAACTTTGCAGGCGACGGTGGCAGGCGAAAGCCTTTTTAACGACGGCGTAGGCGTCGTCTTGTTTGCCATCCTGCTGTCAATTGCCCTTGGCACCGAACCATTTTCATTGGCTCATGCCACGACCGACTTTCTTCAGGAAGCAGGCGGCGGCATTCTGCTTGGCCTTGCCATCGGCTGGGTGGCGTTTCGCGCAATGCGCAGCATCGACGATTACAATGTCGAGGTGATGATCAGTCTGGCCGTAGTTATGGGCGGCTATAGCCTTGCCCATTTCATCCACGTCAGCGGGCCGGTCGCTATGGCGGTAGCAGGACTGGTGATCGGCAACGCCGCCGTCGCTTATGCAATGAGCGATGTGACGCGGGATTATCTGCTAAAATTCTGGGCGCTGATCGACGAGATTTTGAACGCCGTGCTGTTCTTGCTTATAGGGCTGGAAGTCATTGCAATTGCCGGTGATCCACGCCTGCTACTTCTGGGCCTGATTGCCATACCGCTTGTCATGGTTGCTCGCACATTGGCGGTCGGGGCGCCATTGCTGGCGATGCGGCCAATTCTCAATATGGGAAAGCTCGCGCTCCCAACGCTCGTATGGGGCGGCTTGCGCGGCGGCATCTCGGTGGCGCTTGCACTCTCGTTGCCTGAAGGACCGCTCCGAACCATCATCTTGGCCGCCACTTATGTCATCGTGCTTTTCTCGGTTATCGTCCAGGGCGGCAGCGTGGGTTGGCTGATTGCCAAGCTTTCTGCCCACAAGGAACTAAAGCCATGAACGCTAATACTTTCGACCTGGAAGCGATGAAGGCGCGCATTACGCACTGGCGTGAACAGGTCGGGCATTACCTGCTGTTACCCGATTTGGCGGGCGCGACCGGTAAGGAATTGCGTGCTCAAGTAAGGGCCGATGGCACCGCCACATCAGGTTATATGCTGATGTGTGGTCTCTCTGCCGGGATCGCAACGCTCGGACTGTTGCAAGGCTCGCCTGCGGTCGTAATTGGCGCAATGCTGGTTTCCCCTTTGATGTCGCCTATCGTGGCGCTCGGCTTCGGTTTTTCATCGTTTGACGGGCAGCGCATTCGTGAGGCCGCAAAGGTAGTTTTAATTGGCGCCGTAATCGGAATCGCAACAGCGATATTGCTGACGTGGCTTAGCCCAATCCGCAACGCTACCTCGGAAATCATCGCAAGGACCGAGCCAACTTTACTTGACCTTCTGGTGGCATTGTTATCGGGCGTCGCCGGTGGCTATGCTATCGTCAAGCGCATGGGTGCGACGGCCATCGGCGTTGCCATTGCAACCGCATTGATGCCGCCGCTGGCGACCGTTGGCTATGGTATCGCAACGCTGCAAATGTCTTTTGCAGGCGGCGCAATGCTGCTTTTCATGACCAACCTTGCGACTATTGCCTTTGCTATTGCCTTAGTTGCGCGGCTGAGCGGCGCGGCGCGACCACTGGGCAATGTCGAAAAATCACCGATGTTCATCATTGGAGGGATTGCGGCCTTTCTTGCGCTAGCGACACCGCTTGGTCTGACATTACTCCGGGTCTCGCACGAAGCAACTGCCCGGGCTGCGCTGCATGATATAGTTGAAAAGGAACTGGGAATTCGCGGGACAAATATTGCCCAACTGGACGTCTCGTGGCCGCTGCGCAGCAACCCCAAGATCGAGGCGGTCCTCATTGCTCCGAATTTCCGCATTGACGCTCAGGCCGTGGTGCAAAAGGGTCTCGCGAAACGTCTTGGCGTTGCGCCGGAGCTCAATCTTCAGCAGGTTGTAGCCGCAGACTTTACATCTAAAACACGCGCGATGGTGGATGCAGCCATGGAACGCACAGTCACAGGCATTGCAAAGGACGTGCCGCCCTTTGTAGAGATCAGAAGCGCGCTTGGCATTCCTGTCCAATCGCTTTGGACCAATCGGGCTGAGCGTATTGTTAATATTGTTCCGGTTTCTGCGCCAGGCTGGACTTTGGCCGATTATCGTGAGATAGAGGAGAACCTAACTGCTATTGCTGGCGGCTGGGACGTCTGGGTCGTTCCCCCGGCCCAAAACGCAATTAACATCGGTGATACAGCGCAAGCTATTGAAGCCAATACCTCTCTTGCGATCTGGGCTATCCAGCGTTGGGGCCTACGAACCGTCCGTCTCACCATGAAAATTGGTGATGACAGGCCGGAAGTAGCGCAAGCAAAGCTTGACGCGTTGATCGTGAAATTTGTCGCAGGCAAGATTGACGTTGATGGGCGACTTGTCGAGGGCCGCGGCCAGGGCGTAATCTTATCCGTCTTTGCCCCGAGCCCTTCACAGCGGCGGGCTGAGGCTGCAAACAGCCCGCTCACGGCACAGGCAGAGTAGGACTTCCAACAACGTCGCACGACGCCTCATCGTGCTACACTCATGCCACTTGAAAGGATGCATCATGTTTTCTCCCATGCCACTCCCGTTCGCACGGGACGCGATTATGCCGCTTTTGTCGCAGGAAACTTTCGATTATCATTATGACCGGCATTTCATCGCCTACTTAAACAAGACTAATGAACTTGTTGGCGACCAGGATTCTTCGCTCGAAGACATTATCCGCATCGCACATGAAGCCGATAACAATGCATTGTTTCAGTCCGCAGGACAAACGTGGAATCATGCCTTTTTCTGGATGACATTATCACCGGAAGCTGGGGCTGTGCCGTCAGCGATGCTGGCCGAAGCAATCGTCAGAGACTTTGGTAGCCATAACAAATTTTGCGATGCCTTTGTAACCGCAGGGTCCAGCCAATTCGGATCGGGCTGGTGTTGGCTAGTAACTGATGCTGCTGGCACATTATCGCTGACGACGACGCATGACGCCATGCCGGCTTGGGTAAAACGGGACGTTACGCCGCTACTGGTTTGTGACGTTTGGGAACATGCCTATTATATCGACTGGCGCAATGATCGGAGTGGGTTTCTGACAGCATTTATCCACGAGCGGGCTAACTGGGCTTTTGCTTCACAACAATTCGACGCCGTGGTTAGCGGGGAAGATAAATGGAGTTATCCGCAATGATTGCCAAGCCCCGCTCTGCCTTACGCCAGTTTATAGAATCCGAAGCGTCAGGCGGCATCATATTGATGGTCGTTGCCGCGCTGGCTCTGATTATGGCAAACAGCCAATTAGCCGACATCTATGCGTCGTTCAAATCGCTGAACACAGGTTTGGTGTTGAGCGACAAATTAGGTCCAATGACCGTTAAACTTTGGATCAACGATGGTCTGATGGTCGTCTTTTTCTTGCTGGTCGGGCTGGAAGTGAAACGTGAATTTGCCGACGGTCGTCTTGCATCGTGGCAGGATCGCCGCCTGCCGGTTATTGCGGCAGTGGCTGGCGTAGCCGTGCCGGCCAGCATCTACCTGTTCATGGCCAATGGCGATCCGGCCCTTACGCAAGGCTGGGCGATCCCTGCCGCCACTGACATTGCGTTTGCCGTTGGCGTGCTTGCTCTGCTTGGTTCGCGGGCACCACCTGCAATCAAGCTGCTGCTGGTCACAATTGCCATTATTGATGACATAGGTGCGGTCACCATCATTGCCCTATTTTACACGGCCAAACTTGATATGGCCGCATTAGCCGCAATGGCGCTGTTGCTCGCCGTGGGAGGCGCGATGAATTATGCAGGAGTACGACGTCTCTCGCTTTACCTGCTTCTGGGCTTGGCGCTGTGGCTGGCCACATTGATGTCAGGCATACACGCAACGATTGCGGGCGTGTTGCTCGCCATGATCATTCCTTTCGAACGCTCAATCGGTACGCCGGATGTTGCTACATCACCGCTGCACGCACTGGAAAACGCTTTGCATAAGCCAGTAGCGTTTGCGATTGTGCCGCTGTTTGGATTTGTAAATGCGGGAGTTGGGTTTACTGATCTTACCGGATTGATGACGCCGCTTGGGCTTGCGATTGCACTTGGGCTTTTCCTTGGCAAACAGCTTGGTATCTTTTCGGCCATCTGGCTGGCCGTGCGCATAGGATTATGCCCGAAGCCTTCCGCTAGCTGGGCGCAGATTTACGGCATGTCGATTTTATGCGGCATCGGTTTCACGATGAGCCTGTTTATCGGCGACCTTGCCTTTTCGGATGCTGCAAATTTGGATATTGTCAAACAGGCAGTGTTGGCGGGCTCGGTCATCTCGGCAATTGCGGGCTATGCCATGCTGGTATGGGCGCATCAGTCGCAATCTAAAATGCGTAGTAATATTGCTCAAACTCAATAGCACGTGCCTACACGTCACCGGAAACGGCCTGCCTGCGGCTGGTTCAGGGACAAGCCCAAGGTGGCGTGGACTTTAGGCCAACGGAAATCCATCCAGGCCCAACGTACGGCGCTTAAGATAAGACTCGAGGTGTTTTAAGTTCACAAGCACTAGGGTTATGTTCGGTTTTAGGCCGTCGTTGAAAGCGCCAACGACATCACTCATTGTTGAACGAAGTGACGCCATAATTTTCCGTTCACGCTTTGAATATTTTGGGTCTGATTCAAGCGAGCTTTCAATACGCAATACACTGTTCCAGCATTTGCGAGCGATATGGGGATCGTCATTATTATCCAAATATGCATGCAGTTCGGCGATTAGTAAAAGCGTGTCCATTTATAGCAGTCTTTGTGATAGAATGCGCTGTAAAGCATTATGGTAAGAAACGGATAGTGCCCGATGTTATATGGTGCCATTGACCGCCATTGTTGTCCTATCGTGACCTGAAATCGGCGCCGATGCAAGGCCTGGCGCGCTGTCATCGTCATTTTTCACAAACGATGCATAGATAATAATCACCAATGGACCGATTGTTATGGCCAATCGTAAATGGCCTCTTGATGGTTTTCCGCCCAGCACATCGCGTGCACATTCTCAGTCCGTACCGCGTCCACGCACCGTATCAATCCAACAGAACAGAGCCTGGCCATGATTGCAGGCGTTGCAATGATAATACGTTCCGGTCATTCCAAAATTCGATTGCTGCTGAAGGTCAGGGGTTGGTTCATAGTCGTTTATTTATCGCTTTTAACGGTGATCGCTTTGCGATGGAATACAAGCTATGCGATCTGGTAGCCGACGTTAATGCCACTTTGGGCGGCCAGAACGACAGCCCCGCTTTCAATAGCCAAAGGAGCTCGCTTAATATACAGCCCGATCTAGCAAAGCATCAAAGAGTGCTTTGCAAATTACATCACGCCAACCTTTTAAGTCGTTCACATCCTAAGACAACAGTGCCGTGGCAAGGCTCACAAACAGCAATCGCTACATCCAACGAGCCTCATCAAACATGCAAGCCATTAGAGTCACCATAATTTCTGCAGATTTCGTACATTTTCGGGTAAAGTGCTTGTGAAGAAGTATGGCGCGCGGATGGAATCGAAGTTCGACATCTCGGCGATCTGTTTTTTAGTCCTGCTTACCAGTGTATTCGGGGCGTCAATATCCCGTTGGTCGGGTGGCCACCCGGCAAATACGCATCCGAGTTTCGCATCGAAAAGTGAAGCGAAGGGGCTATTCCGAGGTGTTTTACCGCTATGAAACCTAGCGAAACTTCGCTCGTCGGACGAACAACCTGGCTGCTTAGCCAGTTTCGAAAGAAGATATGGGTTCGTGCGGCTTTGTTTAGCCTCGCGGCGGTGGTGGTCGCAATTCTCGCCGCGCTGGTCGGGCCCTATGTTCCATATGACCCCGGCCTGACGCTTGCGTCGGGATCGGTCGATCATATCCTCAACATTCTGGCGTCGAGTATGCTTGCGGTGACAACATTCTCGCTATCGATCATGGTGTCGGCCTACGCTTCTGCGACATCCAACGTCACGCCGCGCTCGATCAAGCTGCTGATCGCCGACCCCGTTGCCCAGAACACGCTGGCGACGTTTGTCGGCAGCTTTTTGTTCAGCATTGTTGGTATTATCGGGCTTGCTGCAGGTCTCTACGACGACAAGGGACGCATCATCCTGTTCATGGCGACGCTCGTTGTCATTTTTCTCATCACCGCGACGCTGCTGCGCTGGATCGAACAGCTCGGAAATTTCGGCCGCGTGGGAGATACGATTTTGCGTGTCGAACGAGCTACTATTCCGGCTTTCTGCAACGCTGGCTTCACACCGCGGCTAGGTGCGATGCCGTGGATTGGCATTCCTGACAAAGCCATTGCCGTTCTATCTAAAGAATCGGGCCTCATCGAACATATTGATGTTGCCAAGATGGATAAGCTCGCGTCAGCCAATGGCGCGCGTGTTTTTATAGGCGCCATGCCGGGAGCATTGGTCCATCCTTCGCGCGCCTTGTTTCATTTTGAAGGATTGCTTGATGACGCAGTAATCGAAGAATTACGCAAATGTGTGTCGGTAGGCGACGACCGCGAATATGAGCAAGACCCTCGATTTGGACTTATCGTCCTCTCGGAGATTGCGTCGCGCGCACTATCGCCCGCAGTCAACGATCCGGGAACAGCCATTGAGGTACTACGATCAGGTATGAGGGTGCTTCTGGCTTATGCCGATGCGCATGATGACGCTGAACAAGCGCAATGTCTTCATGTTCATGCACAAGATCTGGACATCGAGGAGCTATTTACCAGCTTTTTCAACCCGATTGCGCGCGACGGATGTGGCATCGTAGAAGTGCAGATGAGGATTATTGCAGTACTCGAAGCCTTGGCTTTGCGATCACCGAAGCTGTTCGGAAATGCCGCAGTGATAAGCGCGATGAGTGCGGTCGAGCGTTCAAATAGTGCAATGGTCGACCAACACGACAAACTTGAAATCGCCCGACGTGCCGAGCGAGCTAATCTTGCAGTCCAAATCATTGATCGCGATAATCTGAGTTCAGGCGACGCTGTAAAAACCTAAAATGCCCGATTGCGTTCGAGCATGCTGAGTTGTCGTTGGCGTGAACCTTTGAAGACGAGCAATCCGAGTACGGCCAAGGTCTCGACAAACTCGTGATATTGTTGGATCAGCACCGCAAAATACGGAAAGTGCGGAACTGCAAAGCCAATTACCTGGCAGCACCATCGGATTTGCATACGCGTCGGGCAAGCAACCACCGAAACTTTCTGTGTGAAACCAAGTTATAAGGTCGCTGTCCTTTTTACAAGAAACTTTTGCAATGAGAGCTGTGCTTATTTTGTCTGCAAAGCTTACGTCGCAAACCAATTCAGGAAAAACAAATGAACGATGCTGCTGATCTCAAAGCGATTTTCCTGAATACATCGCTGAAGCGGTCAGACGAAACCTCGCATACCCAAAAGCTGATGGACATGGCCATTGCCATTATGGAGAAGCAGGGCGTAGCCTGTTCAACTATCCGGGTCGCCGATCACGAAATCCCGCCAGGTGTGCAAATGGACATGCGCGATCATGGTTGGGGCAACGATGAATGGCCCGATATTCAGCGGCAAGTCATGGCTGCGGACATATTGGTCATTGGGACCCCAATCTGGCTAGGAGATAAATCGTCGGTCTGCACCAGAGTGATTGAGAGGCTTTACGGCTACTCTGCCGAACTTAACACAAAGGGTCAGTCCTTTTATTATGGCCGCGCTGCCGGATGCATCATTACGGGGAACGAAGATGGCATCAAACATTGTGCGATGAACATATTATATTCGCTACAGCATTTGGGATACACAATACCACCACAAGCAGACGCCGGGTGGATCGGCGAGGCGGGTCCAGGTCCGTCTTACGGGGATGATGGCAATGTCGGTCTGGACAATGACTTCACCCAGCGGAACACGACCTTCATGGCTTGGAACCTGATGCACATGGCAAGACTGCTTAAGGATAATGATGGATTGCCATCGAAAGGAAATGATAGAAAAGCATGGGAAGCAGGTACGCGCTTTGATCATTCCAATCCCGAATATCGCAAGTAAAATATGCTATCCGCTGGGATCTGATATTCTCGCATAATATCTTGGAGGCTGTTACCTTCGGCGGTATCCAAAGAGCTCATATCGCTCTGTGTCTTCAACTCCCGTCTTGTGCGCCCGTTTGTTCTCATCCCGAGAAGACTTGGCGGTAATTGGGCCATCTCAACACTCAGATTTTTGCAAAAAACGCTTTAACGAGAAGCAAGCGCATCACAAAATTTGTTCGTCCACCATTTGACATCATGCCGCATTATTCCTTCAAACATAGGCTTCCAACGAGCTTTGCGTTCGGCGAGCGTCATTTGAAGTGCGCGATCGATAGCATCAGCAATATCGTCCGGGCTATAGGGGTTCACGATGATTGCTTCCTGCAATTGCTCTGCCGCTCCTGCGAAACGCGATAATATCAGCACGCCGGGATCTTCAGGATTCTGGGCTGCGACAAATTCCTTTGCAACGAGGTTCATCCCGTCACGCAATGGAGTAACCAATCCCACCCGTGCAGCACGGTAGATACCAGCCAGAACCGAGCGTGGGAAACCTTGGTTGACATAACGCAATGGCACCCAATCAATATCGGCGAATGCGCCATTAATGCGCCCCGACATTGCATCGAGCTTTTCGCGAATATCGCGGTAGCTTTGAACCGAGGCCCGCGATGGCGGAGCGATCTGAAGCAAATAGACGTTAGAATGCGCATCTGTGCGAGTCTCTAGATAGCGCTGATAACCGTTGAACCTTTCTTCAAGACCCTTGGAATAATCCAACCGATCCACGCCAACAATCAAGCTGCGTCCAATCGAGCTTTCTATCATGCGATCAAAAGTCGAAATCGCTTCTGGACCGAAGGCGTTGGCGGTGAATTCATCAGCATCGATACCGATCGGACAGGCGATGGCGCGAACAGTGCGGCCGCCAACGGTAATATGTCCGTCCTCGCCAATTGAGCCCCCCATCTCGCGGACGACATAATCGTGGAATGTTTCAAGCCATTCCTGTGTCTGGAAGCCGATAAGATCATAAGCGAACAACGCTTCGACCAGTCGACGATGTTGAGGCAGCGCGGTGAGGAGCCGTGTTGGTGGCCAGGGTATATGCAGGAAAAACCCCAAACGGTTGGTCAAGCCATGCTGCCGCAAAAACCAGCCAAGCGGTATCATGTGATAATCATGCACCCACACCAGATCGTCGGCCTCAATATGTGGCGCGATGACGTCGCCGAATACGCGGTTTACGCGTTCGTAACCGCCTTCAAAATCACGCTCGAATTCGGTTAAGCCGAGCCGGTAATGAAACAATGGCCATAAGGTGCGATTTGCATAGCCGTCATAATATTCTTCAACATCTTGCTCGGGCAAATCAACTATGGCAGATGTCACCCCGTCATAAGTCGCAAAGCGCGGTTCGGTTGTTTCGCCGACTTCGCCTGACCAGCCGAACCATACACCGCCGGTGCTTCTGAGTGCGGCTGTCAGCGCAACTGCAAGACCACCTTGGGCGCCCGATTCCTCAGTAGGTGCCTGAACGCGGTTTGAAATGACGATCAGCCTGCTCAACGAATAGCGCTCCAGGGTTTGCTCAACAAAACGGCGCAGTTTATCATTCCGACCAACGAGTAGGTTTGGGGGTAGTTCCCCCACAGTTCGCCTGAGACTGGATCGATATCTTCGGACAACAAGCCCGCCGCCGTGCATCGCGACAGCATCTCTTCGAACAGCAAACGCGCGTCTTTGTCGCGGCCTGTAAAGTGCAAAGCCTCAATCAGCCAGAAGGTGCACACATTAAACGCAGTATGGGGCAAACCGAAGTCATCTTCCGATGCATAACGCAGCATGTGCGAACCACGACGCAATCCGGCTTCAACAGCCTTTAGCGTGCCTTGGAACCTTGGGTCTTCTGGCGAGAGAAAGCGCAGTTCAAGCAACTGGATAAGGCTGGCGTCGAGATCATTCCCCGCGAAGGTTGCCGATAGCCGCTCGGTCTCGGGCCGCCATGCTGCTTGCTCGATAACAGCGCGCATTTTGTCGGCTCGGTCCTGCCAGAATTCGCAACGTGACGGGATATTGAGAACCTTTGCCGCATTTGCCAAACGGTCACAGGCAGCCCAGCACATGGCTGCAGAATAGGTGTGGACATGGCTTTTCGTCCGCAACTCCCAAAGCCCGGCATCTGGCTTGTCGAAGCTTTGCCATGCACGCTCGCCAATTGGCTCCAATGCTTCGAAATCCTCAATACCGGCAACGCGAAGCAAGCGCTGGTCGAAAAAGGCTTGAACGTTGGAGAGGACAATCTGGCCATATGCATCATGCTGGACCTGTTCATATGCCTGATTGCCGACACGCACTGGTCCCATGCCGCGGTAGCCGCTTAATGCGGGGGCTTCCCATTCGGTCAGCGTCGCTTCGCCACCAACGCCATAGAGCGGCTGGATATGCCCGCTTGCTGCGTTATCGACAATATTGCGCAGATATTCCAGATAGCCCTCGAGCACGTCGAGCGCGCCAAGCCGGTTCAAGGCCTGAACCGTATAGTAAGCATCTCGGATCCAGCAATACCGATAATCCCAGTTCCGACCAGAATTAGCATGCTCGGGAATCGACGTTGTCATCGCGGCAACAATCGCGCCTGTCTCTTCATGCTGACACAGCTTCAGTGTAATCGCCGATCGGATTACCGCTTCTTGCCACTCGTGCGGCGTAGCCAGGCCGCGAACCCAGTGCCGCCATTCTTCCACTGTTCGGTCGAGCATGGCTTCTGTCGCCGCTGCGATATCTTCACTAAAGCTTTCGTCTGGTCCAAGAAAAAAGTGGAGCGGCCGCTCGACGCGAAAAAGGCGTTCGTCTTCGATCCAGCCGACAGGTGCACTCGTCGAAAGTCGAACTGCGCCGTCTCCAAGCAAGTAACGAATATGGTTTGATCCGCGTGTCGTTGACGCTTTTGCACTGCCCCAATCTGTTGAAGGCCTAAGACGAATGCGAATTCGAGGACTACCGGCGACAGGGCGGACCAATCGAACAAACGCTACCGGCCGGTACATCCGGCCATTTCGTTTGAAACGTGGGCAGAAGTCGATGATTTCGACTGCATTGCCGTCGGCATCGACATGGTTGGTGACCAGTATCGGCGTATTTCGCAGATAGGATTGGGTGGTTTGCACTGTGCCTTCGAGATCAATCTCCCAAAATCCATAAGCGCCTTCGCCAGCGCGCGGGGCATCATCGAGCAGGGACGAAAATGCCGGATCACCGTCGACCCGTGGAATGCATCCCCAGACATACCGTCCTGCACGGTCAATCAGGGCAGAGACCTG
>JBGSPK010000125.1:0-2083 GCA_041738665.1 Sphingorhabdus sp.
GCCGCCCAATGCAAAGCCATTTACCGCCGCGATCCACGGCTTGCGGGTTGCCGTAACGCGGTCGTAGCCGGCAAAGAAATTGCTGCCGTACATCTCGGCAAAGGACTGCGATTGCATTTCCTTGATGTCGGCACCTGCGGCGAATGCCTTTTCGGACCCCGTCAGCACCGCGCAGCGTTGGCTGTCATCCGCGTCGAACGCGCCAAACGCAGCGATCAGATCGGCAAGCACTTGGCTGTTCAGTGCATTCAACGCTTGCGGCCGGTTAAGCGTCATCAGCGTCACAGCACCGCGTTGCTCAACCAATATGGTTTCATACGTCATAGGGGTTTCCATTCTTCGTTCGCGGGCAAAGGCGCAAAAATCGCGTCGATTAACTCGTCGCTAACACCCTCAGGCGTTGCCGGATTCCATTTGGGTTGATTGTCCTTGTCAACGATCACCGCCCGCACCCCTTCGGCAAAATCGGGACGGAGCAGAACGCGGCTCGCGATTCGATACTCCATCGCCATATTGTCCGCAAAATCGTCGAGCTTGATGCTCTCCGCCAGTTGCCGCAACGCAACCTTGCAGGTTTGCGGGCTCTTGGAGCGCAGAGTTGCCGCTTCACGCATCGCCCATTCGCTGTCGTCGGTTTCAAGGCTGGCGATAATGTCTTCGAACGTGTCGGATGAAAAATGGCGGTTGATCTGGAATAATGTTTCGACAATCTTTGAAGGAGGCGGCGTGACCGAAACCGTTCCCAATATCCCGTCGATTCGCTCGACATCTTCCGTAGCAATCCGCATCTTTGCTTCAGCCAGCGCTTCGGATGGCGCGTAATGTGTGGCAAGCCCCAACGCGAGACAACCCGGACCCGCTATCCGCGCGCCGGTTAGCGCAAGGAACTGCCCCACCCGCCCTTCAAGCCGCGACAGATACCAGCCACCGCCGACATCCGGAAAAAGGCCAATGCCTGTTTCCGGCATGGCAAGCCGCGTATGCTCGGTAGCCACACGGAACCGTGCTGGCTGACTGATGCCGACACCGCCGCCCATGCAGATGCCGTCCATGAAAGCCACGACTGGCTTGGGGTAAGTGAACAGCAAATGGTTGAGCTGATATTCATCATGGAAGAAGCGCCGCCCCGATACGCCGCCGTCATTCAGCGCAGAGTTGCGCAAAAACGCGATGTCGCCCCCTGCGCAAAATCCCCTGCCCTCGGCGTGGTCAATGATAATGCACTTAACCTTGCGCGACGCCCGCCACTCAAGCAGCTTTTGGGTCATTGCATGCACCATCGGTAGTGTCAGCGCATGCAATGCCGATGGCCGGTTCAGGCTGATGATCCCAGCATGGCCCTCTATACGCGTGATGATGTCGGGGGTCATTGGCGCAGCAAATCCCGACCGATTATCATCCGCATGACCTGGTTGGTGCCCTCAAGAATCGAATGTACCCGCAGGTCGCGCCAGAAGCGCTCGATCGGATAATCGCGCAAATAGCCATAGCCGCCAAACAATTGCAGCGCCTTGTTGACAATCTCGCTACCGCTGTCGGTCGCGAGCCGCTTTGCCATAGCCGAGAAACGCGACTTGTCTGGCGCGTTTGCGGTCACCTTGGCCGCCGCCATGTACAACAATGCGCGGGCCGCCTCCAGATCGGTGACCATGTCGGCAAGCATGAACTGCGTATTCTGGAAATCGGCCACGGGTTGCCCAAACTGCTGGCGCTCCTTGGTGTATTTGATCGACTCATCAAGACAGCGCTGCGCCCCGCCCAACGAGCAGGCACCAATGTTCAACCGTCCCCCATCAAGCCCCATCATCGCAAAGCGAAAGCCGTCGCCTTCTGCGCCGACGCGGTTGGCCACAGGTACGCGGCAATCCTCGAAGATAACCTGCGCGGTCGGCGAGGCATTCCAGCCGAGCTTCTTCTCAGGCGCACCAAAGCTCAGGCCCGACGTGTCTTTTTCGACCACGAGACACGAAACGCCCTTTGCCCCATTGTCCGACGTCCGGACCATGACGACGTAGATATCGTTATAGCCAGCGCCTGAAATGAACTGCTTTGTGCCATTCAGAACATAATGGTCGCCATCGAG
>JBGSPK010000136.1:0-8219 GCA_041738665.1 Sphingorhabdus sp.
TGGCCCGTGTACCGACAACTTCATCGGCGCATATTGTTGCCAGCCATTGGTGAGATACGCGCGCGCTATCCCGGCAGTAAATTCAGGCCGAAGCGTGATTGAATCCCCGCCGCGATCCTCGAAAGTATACATCTCCTTCGAAACGACATCGGTCGCCTCGCCAAGCGAGCGCGAAAACACCGCAGTCGGCTCGATCACCGGCAGTTGCAGCCCCTTGAAGCCGTATAATCGCCGCACGCGCTCGAACGTCGCTACGACATGGGCGAAGCGTTCCTCGGTTTCGCCGAACATATCCTGAGTGCCGCGAACCGGCTGCGGGGTTTGAATTTTTGCCATTGCGTTGCGCCCTAGCGGCTAATTGGCGTTAGTGGAATAGGGCTGGACGCCGCCACAGGCTTTCGCCAAAACCATTTCCTATGAAATCAACAAAAATGTCGCGCATCCTCGTCGCCCTCGCCCTTACCTCCACTCTCGCCACCGCCGCCGTCGCCCAGAGCGCGCCGCAGCCGGTGCCCATCATCGAACGCATTCCCGAACCCGAGGACCGGCCATTGTCCGCACCAATGAAGCTTGAGGTCGATGCGACCGACGTCGCCCGCGCCATTTTTCGGGTGAAGCAGTCAATCCCGGTCGAGGCAGGCAAGCCGCTGATCCTGCTTTATCCGCAATGGCTGCCCGGTAAACACGGCCCGCGCGGGGCACTGGCCGAGGTGACTGGTCTGAAAATCCGATCAAACGGAAAGCTGCTAACGTGGACGCGCGATCCGGTTGAGGTTTACGCTTTCCATGTGGATGCGCCAGCAGGCACGCGCTCGGTGGATGTCGAATTCCAGTTCACCTCGCCAGTGCAGGGCAGCGAAGGCCGTATTGTTGTAACGCCTGCAATGATGAACATACAGTGGGAGCAAGTCGCTTTGTATCCCGCAGGCCATTTCACCCGCGCGATTCAAGTGCAGCCCTCGATCACTCTACCAAAGGGCTGGACCGGTGTGGCTGCATTGGATGGCGCCAAGACCATCGGCACCCGCATCGACTATGGCGTAACGACATTCGAAACGCTGATCGACAGCCCGATGTTCGCGGGACCGCATTACCGTAAATGGGATCTGGGCAACAAGGTCACGCTGAACGTCTGGGCCGATGAGGCGAAATTTCTCGACGCCAAGCCCGAACAGATCGCCGCACACAAGGCATTGGTCGATGAGGCGGTCATCCTGTTCGGCTCGAAACATTTCGACCGCTATGAATTCCTCCTCGGCCTCACCGAAGAACTGGGAGGCATCGGGCTCGAACATCACCGCAGTTCGGAAAACACCCGCGAGACCGACTATTTTGTCGAATGGAACGACAATATGTCCGAGCGTGGGCTGTTGCCGCATGAACTCATCCACAGCTGGAACGGCAAATTCCGCCGTCCCGATACGATGTGGACGCCGAATTACTCGACCCCAATGCGCGATAATCTGCTGTGGGTGTACGAAGGTCAGACCAGCTACTGGGACCTCGTGCTTGGCGCTCGTTCTGGCCTTCAGTCGAAGGAAATGACGCTCGCCGAATGGGCTAAATATGCCGGATTTTACGCCGAGCAACCCGGCCGCGACTGGCGCAGCGTCGAAGACACCACGCACGACCCGATCTTTGGCGCGCGCAAACCCAAGCCGTTTTCATCACAGGCACGCGGCGAGGATTACTATAATGAAGGCTCGCTGGTATGGCTCGCCGCAGACATGACGATCCGCGACCTATCCAAAGGCAAAAAGTCGCTGGATGATTTCGCCAAAGCGTTTTTCGGCGTACGCGATGCCGATTGGGGCGTGCTGACCTATGATTTCGACGAAGTCGTGCGTACGTTGAGCGCAGTACAGCCTTATGACTGGGCCAAGTTCCTCGACACCAAACTGCGCCAGCCGGGCCAGCCTGCACCACTCACCGGGATCGAGAAAGGTGGCTACAAGCTCGTCTGGAAGGAAGAGCCGAACATCTTCGACAAAGAGATTATGAAGGAAGGCAGCAACCTCAATCTCATTCACTCGCTTGGCCTGACGCTCGACAAGGATGCCAAGGTTACTTCGGTTTTCTGGAATAGCCCGGCGTTCAAGGCCGATATCGTCAACGGCGCAAAAATCATCGCGGTGGGCGGCATCGCTTATTCCAAGGACCGGCTAACCGATGCCGTGACTGCAGCGAAAGATGGCAAAACGCCAATCCGCCTGCTGATCGAACGCAATAAGCGTTATGAGCAAATAGACATCGCATATTCAGGCGGGCTTCGCTATCCGCACCTCGAACCAACTGGCACTGGTGAGACGGCAATCGACCGCCTGCTCGCGCCACGCCGCAACTAGCCAAGGAGGCATTCTCCCATGCGTATCGACCTCATCCCTGCCGGTGACGATGTCCCCAACAGCCTGAACGTCCTGATCGAAGTTCCGATTGGCGGCGAGCCGGTGAAATATGAATTCGACAAGGCATCGGGCGCTTTGTTCGTTGACCGTTTCCTGCATACGCCGATGCGTTATCCGGCAAACTACGGCTTTGTGCCGCATACGTTAGGCGAGGATGGCGATCCGCTCGATGCACTGGTCGTTGCGCGCTCGCCAATAGTTGCAGGCGCAGTGGTCAAATGCCGTCCCATCGGTGTGCTGATGATGGAAGACGACGCCGGCGGCGACGAGAAATTACTGTGCGTGCCGGTCAACAAGACATTTCCTTATTATGCCGATGTCGTGACTTACAAAGATATGCCGCCCATCGTCCTTCAGCAAATCGAGCATTTTTTTACGCATTACAAAGACCTCGAGCCGGGCAAATGGGCGAAGCTGAACGGCTGGGGCGACGAGAAAGACGCAAAGCGAATCATTATGGAATGCGTCGAACGGGCGAAGGAACATGGCATATGATGCGGATCGCGCTTGTTGCCACCGCGGCGCTGTCGCTATCGGCGTGCGCCACGCCTGAAACGCGCGTGCGTACTGCGCTGATCGACGCAGGGCTGTCTAAACCCATCGCCTCGTGCATGGCCGACCGGATGGTCGACCGGCTTTCACTGATCCAGCTCAATCGCCTGTCGGGCCTGAAAAAGCTGCGTGGTCAGGATATGCGCAAGGTCACCGTGGACGAATTCCTGAAGCGCACAAGGTCGCTGCAGGATCCCGAAATACTGGGCGTTGTGACCTCGTCCGGTCTGATTTGCGCGGTGAAGGCCTAGCCTAGCAATTTTGCCAAAGCCGAAAGCCAACCGCTATCGGCTTTGACTGCAACCGGATTTCCGAAGTCTGCACATTCAAGACACTTCGCCTGCACACCCTTGACGCCCGTGGGCATCTCAAGATCGGTGGTAATACGCTGCACGAATAATTGCTGTTGCCATGCGGCGTGGGCGAAAATGTCCATTGGCGCAGCGACGTTTGCCCGCTTGGGTAGCAATCCGCCAAGCAAAGTTCCTGCAAAACTCGCCTGCGGTTCGATATAAACCGCATGCCAGCCATCGGCCTCCAGGCCAGCGCGTTTTGCAGCCTCGGCCAAAGCTTCGTCCATCCCGCCTTGCCGGTCAACCAGACCAATCTGGCGAGCGGTGCCACCTGCCCAGACACGGCCCTGACCGATGGCATCGATCTGCTCAGGCGTTTTCTTGCGGGCGGTCGCGACGCGGGTGATAAAGTCGCGGTAACCGTTTTCAATCGCGCTTTGTGCAACACGGTCGAATTCAGGGCTGAACCCGCCAAGCACATTGGGCTCCCCCGACAATGGCGTCGTTTTCACCCCGTCAGAATTTACGCCGATTTTAGCAAGGCCTGCTTCGGCGCTCGGGATCACTCCGAATATGCCGATTGATCCTGTAATCGTCGAAGGTTCGGCGAAAATAACATCGGCAGGCAAAGAAACCCAATAACCGCCGCTGGCCGCGAGGTTGGCCATTGAAACAACCACCGGAATTTTCTTTGCCTTGGCTGCTTCAATCGCCAGCCGGATTTTTTCCGAAGCCGTGACCGAACCGCCCGGCGAGTCCACGCGCACGACTAACGCCTTCAAATCCTTTGTGTCGAGCGCCTCATATATCAACTTGCTGACGGTATCGCCCGCTGCGGTTCCAGGGCCAGCTTCACCATCGGTGATGGTCCCTGCAATGGTCACAACGCCAATCTGTTTGCCTGCGCTTGGCGGGCCGTAATTGGCAAGCAATGCGTCCATCGGCGTAGCGGAAAACCCGCCAGTCGTTTTCTTTTCGTCTGCACCAACCTTGCTGGCGACAAACTTGCCAAAGGCGACGCGGTCGCCGAGCTTGTCGATCAGCTTGCCCTTCAGCGCGAGTTGCGACAGATTGCCTTTCACTCCTTCAACTGCGCCTGCCGGATCCGTCAGCAGTTGCTCAATCTGGGCCTGCGGACGCGCCTTGGCGACGTCGGCTTTCCACTCTCCCCAGATTTCGTCGTAAACGCCCTTGATCGCAGCTTTCGATTCCGGCGACTGGTCGGAACGCATATAGGGCTCAACCGCGCTCTTGTAGGTACCTACCCGGTAGATGTTGGCCTTCACCCCCAAACGGTCGAGCAAGCCCTTGTAATAAGGCTGCGACCCGCCCGGTCCCGTCAATATCGCCCCGCCCAATGGATCCATCCATATCTGCGTCGCATGGGCGGCCAGTTGGTAACTGTCGTCAGTATATGCGGTGGCAAAGGTATACACCGGCTTGCCTGCCTTTTTGACTGCGTCCAGGCTATCGCCGATCGCAGCCAGACTGGTCTGACCGCCGCCCATGAAGCGGTCCATGTCCACAACGACGGCCTTGATGCGCTTGTCGGTCTGTGCGAGGCGAAGCGAACGAATGATGTCACGCTGGCGAATTTCGCTGACCGGCATGGCGCTTGAAGTCAGAGCGGTGAGCGGGTCGACTTCGGCGGGCTGCTCCGAAATTATACCGTCCAGTTTCAACAGCAACGCGCCATCACGGACAATGCCGGGGTTGGGGCTGGCGTTAAGAGCGGCAAAAAGTACCGCGAAGAAAAGCAGCAGGAGCAAAAGCACCAGCAGATCCTTCAAACCGACAATAATTTTCCAGCTGACGCGCATGAACTGCATTTGTGTTTCCTATTATGCCTAACCATTGATGTAAGCCGGCTTTGTCGGAATTCCAGCGATAATTCGCCCTGCAGCGCACCAGCGACACAGAAAAAGCGTCGTCGTTGTCGGAGAGGATTGATAGACCACCTACTGATCTGTTGAATAACCGATTGTAAGTTAGTCGTCGACGAGGCAACCGTGCGCGCTTCGTATAACTCGCGGGTAAGCCATGTTGACAACCCTCAGCAACAAACAGAATTCAACGGTCGTTTTTGATCAGCACAAGGCTGAGCTGGGCCAGGCCAAAACGCGATTGTTCAACGTGCCGATTGCAATCGCCTACACTCATTTTTCAGGGATACTCTGGAATCTACCTGCGACCGCGCGGAATACTCTGGTGCTTTATATGGCGGGGTTTGCCCTGTTTACCGTGTTTTCATTTCTGAACATTTTATATCACCCGGGCAACTACCCAATAAGACGACTGACAAACATGGCGGGGGATTATGGTTCTTTAGCCATCGTGATGATCCTTGGTCAGACGACAGCCATGCCCTTTTACGCCCTGATCCTGTGGGTGACGCTGGGCAATGGTATGCGATTTGGCCAACGTTATCTGTTGACCGCAGCCATTATGGCGCAGCTTGCTTTACTCGCCCTAATTCTGGCAAGCGCTTATTGGCGCAGCCAGTTTGAATTGATGGTCACATTTTCGGTTACAGCAATTGCCTTGCCGACTTACGCTCTGATGCTGTTGCGCGAGACAGCAAAGGCGCGTGACACCGCCCAAGTGGCAACGCTTGCGAAAAGCCGGTTTCTGGCACAGGCCAGCCATGATTTGCGCCAACCTATTCATGCTGCGGGCTATTATATTGGTGCACTGCGCGGTTCGCCCATGAACGCGGAACAGACCAATCTGGTGAACCGTATCGAGCAAACATTGGGCGGGGTGGCGCGGCTTTTTAAGTCACTGCTTGATATCGCCAAGCTGGACAGCGGCACTATTGATGTCCGCGCAGAGCCCGTTGCTCTCAAGCCGCTGATCGACGAAATTATCTCACATAATGAGCAATTTATTCAATGGAGTGATATCGAATTGCGGACCGTTCTGGTCGACGTGACCGTTGATGCGGATCCCACCTTGCTGACCACGATGGTGCAGAATCTTTTGTCGAACGCGATCAAATACAGTCCAGGGAAAAAGATATTAGTGGGCGTCCGACGTCGTGGCTCGACTGCATCGGTAGAAATATATGACCAAGGGGTCGGCATCGACAGCGAGCATTTGCCGCATATTTTTGAAGAATTCTATCGGGGTCATGCTGCAGGCGATCATGACAGCGAAGGTGTCGGTTTGGGCTTGGCGATATTGCAGCGGTTAGCTGCACTTTGCGGATTCTCGATTAAGCTGGATTCAAAACGCGGTGTCGGAACGTCGGTCAGGTTGGCGGGGATACCGATCTCCCAATCTCGCCACATGCCAGCCATGAATGTTGTTGCCGACATTCCCCGCCCACTCGCCGGTTTACGAGTCATTCTGATCGAGGATGACATCAATGTTCTTGAGGCGACCGAAACATTGTTAAGCCGATGGGGATGCATGGTTCAGGCTTTTGCAAAAATGCCTGAACAAGTGGAAGATGCGGACATGGTCATCAGCGATTTCGATCTCGGCGTTGGCACCACCGGGACGCAGGCTATCGCTGCCATCCGCACGCAACTTACACAATCCCTTCCCGCCATATTGATGACTGGCCATGCCGAAGAAAACTTGCATCATCATAACACGCTCAATGACGTCATTGTGCTTGCAAAGCCGGTTCAACCGGCAGCGCTTCGGTCGGTCCTTTCCAGCATCCGGACGAGGGAGTTCAATCTATCCTGATGCCGTTGGTGCTTCTCTAGCTAACGGTCGCGTGGCCGACCATATGGCAAATTTTCAGCCGCCGTCCGGCAATAATTACCTTCCGACCGATAGTCCGCGATAACACCTTCGCGGACTTCAAAGGTCATGTTGCAAACCCATGTTTCTTGAGGAATTCCGTTGCCATAGCCGTCAACCAAATTGGTAGTATAGCCATATGCATAATGAAGGAACCGCGTGCTGCCACTTTCAAAGTCTTGATGTGGGATACCCCAGCTTGCAACCAGCGAGCGTTCGGGCAGTCCCATCCAGCTTTGCAGGACAGGACTTGCCTTGTTACGCATCTTTAAGAACAGCTTTCTCTGATCGAGGATCGTCTGTTCACGGTCGGTTTCCATTTTCTGCAGTCCGGTCGTGGCCATCGCCACACCCTGCGCCAACATCTCGCGTGTCTTAACCAGACTCGCATCAATCTCTGCATTGATTTCTTCGGCAGAGCGTTTGCTTGTCCATTTGGGCTCGACGCCATCGGCCCAGAATAGCGACCATGTCACCGGCATCGGGTCGAATTCGCTGGTCACCCGTAGCATGCCATTGGCATCACGATTGTCGGGTACACACACAAACGCATGCAGTTGCGAAAACAACATATTGCCATCGATCGTTGTCCAATTCTGGTCGGGCAATTGCTTGACCTCGTCGTGGCGCCAAAGCTCAGAGCTGATGGTCGTAGCGACCATGCGCTCAGGACATTTTACCCGATATTGGGTTGCGGCCTTAGCTGGTAATTTCGGCGATTCATAAACGGTCACGCCTTCAAACAAAATATAGTCGATTAGGTCGGCATCTTTCAGCTTCTTCTTGATATCCGCCGTCATTAGCTTTGACGGGTCACGAATGACTTGTACGCTGTCGAGGTCCACATAGTGGGCCTGACGCTCCGGCTTGTCCCCCTCGGCGAATGCAAGCCACCAGTCGGACGCACTTGCGGCGCGTGGTGCTAGTAAAATGATGGCCGCGCCCGCTAATGCAAATAATCGGATGACGGCGCAGTTGAAGTGGGACATGAGGTCAGAACTGACATGCGGCTGTCAAAAACAAAAGTCAGCGCATGTACCGGTGCGTCGGGATCGCGTTGTACAAACGCTTCGATACACAGAAAAGGGCCGCCGGATTTGCGCCAGCGGCCCTTAAACATGGGTCAGCGGTCGGATGTCCCGCTGCCGGAAGTTGCTTTCATGCCGTGACCGGCATCGCTGATTTTGGGATCAGCGGCCGATCTCCCGAACGGAAT
>JBGSPK010000454.1:0-1856 GCA_041738665.1 Sphingorhabdus sp.
TTGCCCATGCGGTTCGGGGCAGAAATACAAGCACTGCCACGGCGCTTACTGATTTGGTGAACATGGGAGGGCGAAGATGATCTGGTTATCGGGTCTTTTCGCCTTCGTCGCACTGATTTATGCTTCGGTCGGCTTTGGCGGTGGGTCGACTTACACTGCGTTGCTCGGTCTGTGGGGCGTGGATTACAAGCTCATCCCGGTGATCTCTTTGCTGTGCAACATCATCGTGGTGACAGGCGGGAGCATTCGCTTCGTCCGCGCCGATCTGGTAAAATGGCCGAAGGTCTTGCCTTTGTTACTTGTATCCGCTCCTCTGGCATTTTTGGGTGGAATGGTACCGCTCAAGCAGTGGCTTTTTTTGTTGATATTGGGCGGTGCCTTGCTGATGTCAGCAATTGCGCTAGTTGCGCGGCCGGAAAAAATGGCATCGCGCAACCTGTCGAGGCCGACTCTGCTCTCGCTATCCGCCGTTATCGGGTTATTGGCTGGTCTATCCGGCATAGGCGGTGGCATATTTATGGCACCCCTCCTTCACCTCATTCGCTGGGATAACGCCCGTCGCATTGCTGCCTTTGCCTCTGTCTACATTCTGATCAACTCGATTACCGGCCTTACCGGGCAAGTTGTAAAGGCAGGCCCGCAATCGCTGTCTGGCCCGGCGTCCGAATATTGGCTGCTATTGCTGGCGGTGCTGGTGGGCGGGCAGCTTGGGTCGTTGCTCGGCATGCGTTTCCTGACGCCGCGTTTATTGCGTTTGCTTACCGCATTATTAGTTGGTTATGCCGCCATCCGTCTACTGTGGCAGGGATGGGGATTGATTTAAGGATGACGGAGAGTTGCCTATGACAAATCCACATATATTGACGCTTTCATGTGACGACCGACCTGGACTCGTGGCTGCGGTCAGTGGATTTTTGGCTGTACAAAATTGCAACATCCTTGAATCGCAGCAGTTCAATGACACTGATGACGGGCAGTTTTTCATGCGCGTGGTTTTTGATATGTTGGAGGGCGCTCCCGATGCTGAAGGGTTGAAGTCTGCGTTTGCCAAGATTGGTGATAGCCACAGGATGAATTGGTCAATGCGCCCGACTAACGCGAAGCGGCGCGTATTGATGCTCGTCTCCAAATTCGACCACTGCCTTGGTGACCTTTTGTACCGCGTTCGAATTGGTGAACTGGGAATGGATGTTGTCGGAATTGTCTGCAACCATCCGCTTGATACGCTTGATGAGGCGATGATCGGCAACATCCCCTGCCATTTTTTGCCGGTGGCCAAAGATACCAAGCAGCATCAGGAAGCCGCGATAAAGCATATTGTCGAAACCACCGGGGCCGAACTCGTGGTGCTGGCGCGCTACATGCAGATATTATCCGATGACATGGCAGCCTTTCTGTCTGGACGCTGCATCAACATTCACCACAGTTTCCTGCCGGGTTTCAAGGGGGCGAAGCCATATCACCAAGCATTCGCGCGCGGGGTCAAGATGATTGGGGCCACCGCCCATTATGTGACCGCCGATCTCGATGAAGGGCCGATTATCCATCAGGACGTCGAAATTATAACCCATGCCGACCTGCCTCACGAATTGGTGCGCAAGGGGCGTGATATTGAGCGGCGGGTGTTGGCAGAAGCGGTGCGTCTGCATCTTGCAGACCGGGTGCTGATCAACGGCAGCAAGACTGTAGTGTTTAGAAACTGACGTCATTTCGTCAGAAAAATGGCTCCCCGGGAGGGATTCGAACCCCCGACCAATTGATTAACAGTCAACTGCTCTACCACTGAGCTACCAGGGAACAGCCCGATGTCTCCGGGCAGAGGCGCGCCTATAGCAGTGGCTTTTCGGCTTTGGCAA
>JBGSPK010000249.1:0-1980 GCA_041738665.1 Sphingorhabdus sp.
CGGTCCCGACGCCGGATTTGCGACGCTGTTCAAAGGCCGCTGGTGCATATTGACCCCGCCCGAAAACGCTCCGGAAGTCGCAGTCGAGCGACTTCGGACATTCTGGCAGCGGCTGGGTGCCGACGTCGAAATAATGGATGCGCGGCATCACGACATGGTGCTCGCGGTGACCAGCCATTTGCCGCATCTTATCGCTTATACCATCGTTGGCACCGCCGATGATCTAGAAGGCGTCACCCAAAGCGAAGTGATCAAATATTCGGCAGGCGGATTTCGCGACTTTACCCGCATTGCGGCATCCGACCCGGTAATGTGGCGCGATGTGTTCCTTGCCAACAAGGAAGCGGTGTTGGAAATGCTTCAGCGCTTTTCTGAGGATTTAAGCGTGTTGCAGCGCGCGATCCGTTACGACAAGGGTGACGAGTTGGAGGCATTGTTCTCACGCACCCGCGCCATCAGGCGTTCGATTGTCGAGCAGGGCCAAGATGATGATGCGCCTGATTTCGGGCGTAAGCATTAGTCGTTCAGGGCATTCATCGCCTTATGTACCCGGGCCTCGACCTCTGCCCTTGGCAATCCAGCCGGGATTTCCTCGCCCACCTTATAGATAATCACACCGGACCTTCGCCGCCAGTGGTTGCGCGGCATAAGCTTCCCACTGTTCACCGCCACCGGTACGACCGGCACATTCAGCATCTTGTACAATCCTGCAAAGCCTGACTGCAGCGGCGGTGCGTCGCCGTGGACGACGCGGGTGCCCTCGGGAAAAATGATTATCGGGCGGCCTTGGGCCAATAATGCACGCGACCGGGTGAGCATGTCCCGCAGCGCCCCAGCGCCGCCGTCGCGGTCCACGGGAATCATGCCGTAAGCTAGAGCTGCCTTGCCCCAGAACGGAATATCGAACAGCTGCTTTTTTGCGACGACCGACGGCCGGTGGAAGACGCGGGGCATGTCGATCGTTTCGTACATGCTTTCATGCTTGATTGCGTACAGCACCGGGCGGTCGGGCATTTCGCCTTCGATACGCACATGAATGCCAAGCAGCCATTTCCCGCAGAAATGCTGGTATCGCGACCATCCGCGCACAGCCCAGTGCATCAACGGCGGCGAGGTAAGGCTACCGACGAAGGCGGTGACCGCATGAAAGAGCGACCCGCCAAAGAAAATGACGGTGAACAACACCGTCCGGATGGCGGAAATCATTTTATATCCCCACCAGCGCCGCCACAGCCCGTAACCAATATTTGTTATATTCCTTGAAAAGGGCGCTGAGCGATGGCCGGGTCGCAACAGCATCATTGGTCACGGAAATATTTGCAGACAGTGCTCGGTCCAATTCAAACCGGGCCCGCCGCATATGCCAGTCATGTGTTACGAGGCGCAAGGTCTTCACCTTGTGGCGCGCTGCCCAGCGCGCCGTTTCCAAGGCATTCGACCTTGTATCGACCGAGGCAAAACCCAAATCGATGCAGCATTCGAAATATTTCCCGGAACCGGGATATTGCGCCGCAAGCTCAGGCGGTCTGACATCGCGATCCACGCCGGAAATGAGCATCTTTTTGGACTTGCCGGACTTCAGGATTTCAAGACCGCGATCAATCCGGTTTGCACCGCCGGTCAGCACCACGACGGCGTCGGTCTTCGCCATCGGCGCGGGTTGAGGCAACAGGAGTGCAAACCATGCAAATCCCAGTGCCCAAGCCAGCAAAACAAAGGAAATCAAACGTCTGATCATAACATCTTCTTGAGCGCCGAAATCACTGTCCAACGGGCCATAAGCATAGCAAGCCCCATTACCGCAAGCGGAATGAGCGCTAGCGCGACCCAACCATACCCCGGGAAGGACGCCCCTGCGAGCAATCCGGGCTCAACCGCGGCAAACCGGCCGCCCAGTGTCAGGATGACGGCCGCAGCTGCAACAAAACCCACCACGCCGCCGAGCAGGGCATCAAGCGCAACCCGCCGCTGGAACAGCCG
>JBGSPK010000253.1:0-3273 GCA_041738665.1 Sphingorhabdus sp.
TTTTGTCTGATTAGGATTCGAAATGCGCCTGTCCAATATGGCAGATTATGCAGTGGTGGTAATGAGCGCAGCTTCGCGGCATTGCGGCTCTGCGCGCGTGTCGGCGACTGATTTGGCGGCGGAAACCGGGCTGGCTTTGCCAACCACGCAGAAGCTTGTGAGCATATTGACCAAGGCAGGATTGCTGCGCTCCGCACGCGGCACCGGTGGCGGCATAACGCTGGCGCGTCCTGCGGCGGCGATCAGCATGGCTGATATAATCGAAGCCGTCGAAGGCCCGATTGCGATGACCGCTTGCTGTGAAACCGGCAAACATGATTGCGCGATGGAAGGCAGCTGCCATGTCCAACCGCATTGGGCCGTTGTTAATGGAGCAGTGCGCGGAGCGCTTGCCGAAATCAATCTTGCGGGGCTGGTGCGATGACCGACGAAATCGACATCAAGGACAAGGCCGCATGGGACGCCGCCGAAAAGGTCGCCGATTATGAGCATGGCTGGTCGTCGGACATCGAAACCGACTTCGCGCCCAAAGGACTGACCGAGGACACAGTCCGCTTCATTTCGGCAAAGAAGAACGAACCCGAATGGATGCTCGAATGGCGGTTAAAGGCGTTTCGCCACTGGCTGACGATGGAAACGCCCGATTGGGCGAAGCTCAACATTCCGCCGATCGATTATCAGGACGCTTATTATTACGCCGAGCCCAAGGCGAAGCCGAAGCTCGGGTCGCTCGACGAGGTCGATCCCGAAATTCTGCGCATTTACGAAAAGCTCGGTATTCCGATTGCCGAGCAGGAAGTGCTTGCTGGCGTCGAAGGCGCGCGCAAGGTTGCGGTTGATGCGGTGTTCGACAGCGTCAGCGTCGCCACCACTTTCCGCGCCGAACTCGAACGCGCTGGCGTGATCTTCCGCAGCATTTCCGAGGCGATCAAGGAATATCCCGACTTGGTGCGCAAATGGCTCGGCAAGATCGTGCCGATGCATGACAATTACTTCGCGACATTGAACTGCGCGGTCTTTTCCGACGGGACGTTCGTCTACATCCCCGAAGGCGTGCGCTGCCCGATGGAGCTGTCCACCTATTTCCGCATCAATGCCGAAAATACCGGCCAGTTTGAACGCACCTTGATCGTCGCCGACAAGGGCAGTTACGTCTCCTATCTCGAAGGCTGCACCGCGCCGATGCGCGACGAGAATCAGTTGCACGCTGCCGTCGTCGAACTGGTCGCGCTGGACGATGCCGAAATCAAATATTCGACCGTGCAGAACTGGTATCCCGGCGACGCGGAAGGGAAAGGCGGCATCTATAACTTCGTCACGAAGCGCGCCTTGTGTCAGGGGCGGAACAGCAAGGTGAGCTGGACTCAGGTCGAAACCGGCAGCGCGGTGACGTGGAAATATCCAAGCTGCGTATTGAACGGCGAGAATTCAGTGGGCGAATTTTACTCGGTCGCGGTGACCAACAATTACCAGCAAGCCGACACCGGCACCAAGATGATCCACAATGGCAAGGGGTCGCGCTCGACTATCGTGTCAAAGGGCATCAGCGCCGGGCACAGCAACAACACCTATCGCGGGCTGGTGCGCGTCGCGCCCAATGCCGAGGGCGTGCGCAATTTCACCCAGTGCGATTCGTTATTGCTAGGCTCGCTCAGCGGCGCGGTCTGGCGGATGGATAGCAGTGTGTCGGGGTGTTGGTCGAGCAAGGATGCAGTCATGGCGGAATCTCCGGCACGATGCCCTCGCATCTGCGTTGATCCCCGACTGTCTCGACACCTAGCTGGTCTGGTGTTCGGGCGGCGCTTATTAAGCAAGTCGAACAGATGTCAACTTGGGGAGTCTTAGGAGGTTCCCGCCTCTATAGAAGTACCAGCCCCTCAATTATATTCGAGGTCACTAAATGTCGCAAGCTTTTTCAGTGTGCCGCAATTGTCATGCCCAACGTCATTACCTATTGAAGTCTGGCACAATTACGGCACAATGACTGTGCCGCAAGGGGTCGTTATTTGTCGCAAGTGGCCTCAAGTTAATTCACTTAAAAGCCATTGCCTGCTGGGTTTTGCGTGGTGCCGATGACCGGAATCGAACTGGTGACCTACTCGTTACGAGTGAGTTGCTCTACCAACTGAGCTACATCGGCGTTCCACTTGAGATTATATGCGGCAGAGTGTGGCGCGGGCAACGCTTACCGCATCTTTAACGCCAGTGATAAGCAGACACATCGAGCGGTTGTGTCTTGCCATCCATCTCATTCAACAGTACTTCCACACTGGCTGGCGACATGGTGACACCGTAGCGGAAGTGGCCGCTGTTGATGAATAGATTCTGCAAATTCGGATGACGGCCGATGGTGGGGATGTTGCCAGGTGATGCAGGACGCAAGCCAGACCAATGTTTGACGATGGGCATGGCCTTCAAGCTTGGCAGCACATGGATGGCACGTTGCAACAAACTATCGCGCACTTCTTCTGTAGTCGATTTATCAAAACCCACATCTTCCAAGGTGCTGCCGACCAACAGGTGTCCATCTTTGCGAGGGATCAGGTAAAGCCCATCTTGTAGAACGATATGTGGGAGCGGTGGTGTATCGAATTTGAACAACAACATCTGCCCGCGTATCGGCTTGATATCGGCATGCAAAGCCTGTTCGCCCAAGAGTTGCTTGCTCCAAGCGCCAGCCGTGACGATGTAGGTGTCTGCCCTGAAGTCGCCTTGAGAAGTCGAAAGATGCGTTACCTGATTTTCATCCGAGATGATCTGATTGACGGCACACTGTTCGACGATACGGCCGCCTAGAGATTCGACACTGGCGCGCAATGCTTGTAACAAGCGAGGATTACGTGCCTGAGCCACATCTGGCAAGAACAAATCATCTCCGCGTGACTCAACTGAAAAGTCATGTTGCGCGCACCACAGGTTCGCCGCTTGAACGTCGAACGGCGGTTTCACCAACATCCCACTACGTAGATATTCAGGATCGATACCTGTCTTCTGGCGCAAGCTCTCTGCCATTCCGCCGAACAGCGCCATCCCTCGAAGCGCGAGTTGCGTCACTTCATCTGGATAATCCCAAGGGCACAGTGGACACAGAATCCCGCCCCCCGCCCAAGACGATTCTTGCCCTACTAGGCAGCGCTCCAGAACGGTCACCGAATCACCTCGTTCAAGCAACGCCTCGGCGGTTGCCAGACCAAGTGCGCCAGCACCTATCACCACTATTCCACTCAACACTTGATCCTTCTCAAAATCTAGAAAGCAAAACAGCGGGCGAAC
>JBGSPK010000267.1:0-4259 GCA_041738665.1 Sphingorhabdus sp.
ACTTGCCGTTAGTCCCGGTAATTCCGATCACCCGGTGCGGTGGCAGATTTGGTCGTGCCATCGAAAATAGTTCGATGTCGCCGATTAACGGAATTCCGCTCGCCCTTGCCTTGTCTGCGATAGGATGACGGTTAATCGGTACGCCGGGCGAAACCACGATACCGTCAAAATTCGATAGGTCGGCATCAATCGGATCGCGAATCGTAGCTATGTCGGCTACTTTGGCGCGCGCGCTCTCATCATTGTCCCATGCGAGCAGTTCGGCGCCGCCTGCCGCCAGCGACCGTGCAGCCGCCAAACCGGAGCGCGCGAGACCCAATAGGGCATATTTGCGGTTTTTGAAGGCCGGGCTGGTAATCATCTGAGCTTGAGGGTCGATAGCCCCGCAAGCGCCAGAACGAACGCTACGATCCAGAACCGGATGACTACCGTGGGCTCAGACCAACCCAGCTGTTCGAAATGGTGATGAATTGGTGCCATGCGAAAAATCCGCTTTCCCGTCCGTTTGAACCAGAACACTTGGATGATGACGGATAACGCCTCAACCACAAACAGGCCGCCGATGATGGCGAGAACGAATTCATGATGTGCGACAACGGCGATAGCGCCCAGCGTTCCGCCAAGCGCGAGACTGCCGGTGTCTCCCATGAATACCGCTGCTGGGGGGGCGTTGAACCACAGGAACGCTAGGCCAGCGCCGACGATCGCCCCGCACAGCATGGCGAGATCACCGGCCCCAAGGTAAAATGGAATGCCGAGATATTCGGCATATTTGGCGTTGCCGACCATGTAGACAATCAGCATGAACGCAATCGACGCGATAATGACTGGCATTGTCGCAAGCCCGTCCAGGCCATCGGTAAGGTTCACCGCATTGCCGAATGAAACGATTACAAAGGCACCAAAGGGAACATACCACCAGCCAAGATCGACAACCGGGCCGTTGACAAATGGGAGGTACAGCATGCCGCCCGACTGCCATACGATCAGTGATACCGCGACACCAGCGATAGCAAATTCATACATCAGGCGAACCTTGCCCGATACGCCCTTATGGCTGCGTTTCTTGACCTTGTCATAATCGTCCATGAAACCCACGATGCCGAAGCCGGCCATTACAAGGAGGCACGCCCACACATAGACATTTGCAAGATCCATCCAGAGCAGCATGGATACGGAGATGGCGATTAAGATCATCAATCCGCCCATTGTCGGCGTACCCACCTTTGCAAGGTGCGATTGTGGACCGTCGCTGCGGATTGGCTGCCCTTTGCCCTGACGCACGCGCAACATTCCGATGAACTTTGGACCTATCATCAGGCCAATAACGAGTGCGGTGGCGACGGCGGCGCCAGACCGAAAGCTGAGGTAGCGTAAGAGATTAAAAATACCCGGGAAGTCCAGATACTCAGCTAAAAAGTACAGCATCAGCCTACCCCACCCACCAAGGCATTCACGACCAAGGAAAGACCCATAGAGTTAGAGCCTTTCACCAATATTGTATCGCTTTCACATAAATCGCTTCTGAGGAGTTCGAGCGCCTCCCTTGCGGTTGCGCAATGCGCGAATTTGGCAGGACCCTCAAGCCCTGCTTTCAACTTTTCAACGAGAATATGCATCTCTTCACCGACGAAAATGGCGTAATCGACATTAGCCGCAGCTAATATGGCGGCGAGCCCGACATGATATTCCTCGCTCTTGTGTCCCAACTCTTTCATCGCGCCAAGAACTGCAACCTTGCGACCCTTTACCTTGCCGAGCTCCGCAAGTGTCGCTGCCATGGAGGCGGGGTTCGCGTTATAACTCTCGTCCAACAGCAATGCGTTGCCACCGCCCACCGATATAATGTGCCGCGCGCCGCGGCCAGCGAGACCGCCGAGCTCAGCCATTGCCAGCCCCGCGGACGCAAGATCGCCGCCAACTGCTTCGACCGCCGCCAACACTGCCATTGAATTGGCAATCCAGTGGTCGCCCGCCTGCGACAACGTATAACATAACGCACCGCCTGGCAGCTTGGCGGTAATCAAAGAGCCGCCGTCCACCGCGGCGACATGATCAAGCACGCGAACGTCGGCACTGGCGGAAAAACCAAAGCTGACGATGTTATCGGTGTATTTCTCCGCCGCCGTCCGCAAACGCTGGTAATGTGTGTTGTCAGCAGGAATGATCGCCGCGCCTCCCGGCATGAGACCTTCAAAAATCTCCGCTTTGGCATCGGCGATGGCAGCTTCGTCTTTGAAAAACTCGATATGTGCGGGAGCAATCGTCGTCACAATTGCGGCATTCGGTCGCACCAATTTTGTCAGTTCCCGCAGTTCGCCGGGATGGTTCATCCCCATTTCAAATACACCAAATTGGGTATCACGCGGCATCCGTGAGAGGCTCAGCGGTACGCCAACATGGTTGTTGTAGCTTTTGACAGAGCGATGCGCTTTGCCGCGCGAAGACCGGTCCAAGGCAGCATATAACGCCTCCTTGGTGCCGGTCTTGCCTGCCGAACCGGTGACGCCGATCACTTTACCTTGCATCCGGTCACGCGAGGCCGCGCCGAGCGCATTCAAGGCGACGAATGTGTCCGCGACCAGTATGTGCGGAAATTCGACCGGTTCACTGACAATTGCGCCAGCAGCGCCATTGGCGAAAGCCCTGTCGATGAACAAATGCCCGTCGGTCGCCTCACCCTTCATCGCGAAAAATAGATCGCCTTTGCCAATTTCGCGCGAGTCAAAAGCAACGCCGTTTGCGTCAAATTCGCCGGACGCAGTGCCGCCAGTCGCCGCCAGTAATTCTGCATGAGTCCATAAAGGCGTCACGCCGCGCATTCCCGCGCAACTTCGACATCGTCAAACGGCAGAACACGGCCCATAATTATCTGACCCTGCTCATGCCCTTTCCCGGCAATCAACACGATGTCGTCGGGTTCCGCATGTTCGATAGCAAAGGCAATGGCGTAACGACGATCGCCAATATCATGCGCTCCGGGCGCGCCAGCCAAAACGTCTGCGCGGATCAACGCAGGGTCTTCGCTGCGCGGATTATCATCGGTCACAATCGCAATATCGGAATCGGCGACGGCAATCGCACCCATTTCGGGGCGCTTGCCCTTGTCGCGGTCACCGCCTGCGCCAAATACGGTAATAAGCTTGCCCTTGGTATGCGGGCGCAGCGCCGCGATGGCGGCCTTCAAGCCGTCGGGTGTATGCGCATAATCGACATAGACCGGAGCGCCGCTTTTCGTGATCACGGCGCGCTCAAGCCTGCCTCGCACCGGTTGCAGCCGCGCGATATGCCCGAACAGATTTTCGATATCGCCCCCACTTGCCATAACGATACCAGCAGCTACCAACACGTTGGACGCCTGATAGGCGCCAATCAGCGGCAGCTTGACCTTGTGGACATCGCCCTGAATTCGCAGTTCCAACGTCTGTCCCAATTGCGTTGGCTGGCGTGACAGAAGCTCGATGCCCTTCCCCTTCTCGCCTACAGTTATCAATCTCATCTCCCGCTTTTTCACGCGGGCAATAACCTGATCCGACCACTCATCATCGGCCCAGATGACAGCGGTGCCGTTTTCGTCGACTACCTCATCGAACAATCGCATCTTGGCTTCGAAATAATCCTCCATGCTGCCATGATAATCGAGATGGTCGCGACTGAGATTAGTGAACGCGGCGACCGATACCGGCACGCCTTCGCTGCGATATTGCGACAGGCCGTGGCTCGACGCTTCGAAAATGGCGTGACTGATGCCCTCGCGCGCGAGGCCGGACATGTTCGACAGGAACGTAACGATATCGGGCGTCGTCAGACCTGTTTTCGACTGATCGGATGCAGTGGTAATGCCTAATGTGCCGATGGAAGCCGCATTATGCCCTGCCATCCGCCAAAGTTGTCGCGTTAGTTCGGCAGTTGATGTCTTGCCGTTAGTACCCGTGACGGCAGCAATATTTTGTGGGAATGGCCGGAAAAACTTGGCTGCAAGATTGGCAAAAGCGCGGCGCGGCGCGGCGTTCGCAATATGCACAGCCCCGGAAACTCGCCCGTCCGTTCGCGCAACAATGGCAATTGCGCCCGCAGCAACTGCTTCGTCGATAAAATCCTCGCCGTTGAAGGCAGCACCCTGAAACGCCCCAAAAACCGTTCCGGGCGCAATTTTCCGGTGGTCGATGGCAAAGCCCGTTACATTCTGTTCGGCAACGGCGCTTTCGAGACCGCTTACCAATTGCCCGAGCTTCACTATCGCTCTCCCTTCGCCTTCC
>JBGSPK010000323.1:0-1564 GCA_041738665.1 Sphingorhabdus sp.
GTGATGTGGTTCCGGTCCGCGAACTCCCATACGGGCCCGCAGCTATGCTGCATCAAGAGGCCGGACAGATGGCAGCATCCGACTACATGCACCCCTCTCAAAAACCGCTTGCATCTTTAGGGGCGTCCACAGATGGAAAGCCGGGGAATTTATAGGTGAAATTCCCGACGACTTTTAGGAAGGTTATCAGGCAGTTCTTTATGCCGCTTGCTTTTCTGTTACATTCATCTATTACGTGCATCTACAGTCATCAATAAAAAGCCGTTATATTACAGTGAGATACTTTGGATTTGGTCTACTCCCCTAGGCTCCACCAATTTACTCCCGTTCTGGCCAAATCACGCGAATGCGCTTAAGGGCCACTCATGCATTTTCTCGACCAAGCAAAGATTTTCATCCGCTCCGGCGCGGGCGGGCCGGGGGCTGTCAGTTTCCGGCGTGAGAAATATGTCCAATATGGCGGCCCTGATGGCGGCAATGGTGGCAAGGGCGGCAACATCATTTTTGAAGCAGTTGCTGGCCTCAATACCCTTATCGACTTCCGCTATGCCCAGCATTTCAAGGCGCAGCGCGGCATTCAGGGCATGGGGCGCGATCGCCACGGGGCCTATGGCGAAGATCTTGTCATCAAGCTACCTGTTGGCACGCAAGTGCTCGCCGATGATGAAGAGCGCACGCTTTTGCTGGACCTGACCGAAGTCGGCCAGCGGGTCGTGTTTTTGAAAGGTGGCGATGGCGGGCGCGGCAACGCGTCGTACAAGACGTCGACTAACCGGGCGCCAACGCAGCACGGCCCGGGCTGGCCGTATGAAGAAATGTATGTCTGGTTGCGGCTAAAGCTGCTGGCCGATGCTGGCTTGGTTGGAATGCCCAACGCTGGAAAGTCGACCTTTATCAATCAGGTGTCGAATACCAAGGCCAAGGTCGGTGCTTATCCCTTCACCACCATACGCCCGCAATTGGGCGTCGTCAGCCACAAGTCGCGCGAGTTTGTGCTCGCCGATATTCCGGGTCTGATTGCCGGGGCTGCTGACGGCGTTGGCATCGGTGACCGCTTTCTGGGCCATATCGAACGCTGCCAAATCCTCATTCACCTGATTGATGCGACGCAGGACGATCCGGTTCTGGCGTGGCAAACGGTGTGCGATGAACTTGCCGATTATGGTGCCGGACTTGAAGACAAACCGCAGATTGTAGCCCTCAACAAGGGCGATTTGCTCGATCCCGAATTGATGGCCGACATCGCGGCGCAATTGCAGGCGGCAGGCGCGCAGGATGTGATTGCGATTTCAGGGGCAACCGGACAAGGCGTGCCAGAGGTGCTTGACCGCGTTCTTGAAGCACTTCCTGCCAAGAGCGGCCTTGAATCGACTCAAAACACCGGAATTTCGGAAGACGGGACATGGTCGCCGATCTGAGCCCAGCTGCCTTCTTGCCGACTTCTTGCCCGCTATTGGTGGTTAAGGTCGGTTCGTCGCTGCTGGTACAGTCCGATGGCGGCGTCCGGCGCGAATGGCTGGAGACTTTGGTCAAGGACATCAGTGCAAGGCATCAGGCGGGCCAA
>JBGSPK010000363.1:0-4396 GCA_041738665.1 Sphingorhabdus sp.
TTTTGCTGTTGGGCCTGTCCTACCGGCGTGTTTACGGAAAGTTCGCCACTTATGCAGCTTGAAGGCAAATCGATATGGGTCATGGCCAAGGGATTTGCACCGGATGAAGGCGGTCATCAAACTTATGCCGAACAAGTCGCATTTGCCTATGCACGATTGGGCGCCAAAGTTATCGTGTTTGGTCAGACTAGCGCAGGACCGCGCGACGTCACCCACGGCCCCTTAAAGCTGGTCGATATCGGCCCCGGCAAATCACCTTTGGTCCCGCTTCGCCTTGTTGCTGCTCTCAGGCGTGAGGTCCGACAATCCGGGCAGCCTGAAATTCTCCACGCCACAACATGGCGAACTGCCGTGCCGGCGATAATTGCGGGCTTCGCGCCGGTAGTTACGTTTCATGGACGTGAGTTCATGTTTGCCTCTGGCGTCGTTCGATATGTGATGCAGCAAATATTTGAGCGTGCGCGGCTGGTCGTTGCTGTGAGCCATTACTCCGCCGCGCGGCTAAAAGAGCGGGTCCGCGACTCCGGTCGAGGTGTGACGGTGGCATGGAATGGCAGCAGCATTCAGACGTCGGGTTCCGAGAAACCGGACGATCCACCGATCATCCTTAGTCTTTGTAGGCTTGAGCCGCGCAAGAACATTTTGAATGCAGTTAGGGCCGCTGCAATCCTCAGGGATCGCGGCTGCCGGTTTCAGTACTTCATTTGCGGCCGTGGCCCGGAAACCGCGGATATTGCTGCGCTTATTGAAAGTCTGCAGCTTGGCGAGCATGTTAAGATGCTTGGTTTCGTGAATAACGACCAGGTTGCGGACCTGTACGGATCGGCGAGCATTTTTTTGCATCCGCACATCAGCGTCGACCAAGACAGGGATTTCGAAGGTTTCGGTATCGTGATCGCTGACGCCATGCGGGCAGGATGCGCGGTTGTAATCGGCGCGGGCGGTGGGGCACCCGAATTGGTGGAAGAATCGATTTCCGGGCATGTTGTCGACGGCAATGATGTATCGCAAATCGCCAATAGACTGGCAGTATTGCTGGATCATAGAGACAGCATCAAATTTATGGGAGTGGCCGCCAAAGAAAGAGCCACGCGCTATTTCACTTGGGACCGGCACGTCCGCCTAATATTGGACGAGCTCAACGACCAAAAGAGTGCCTGATTTTAAGCCGCTCTCAGACGATCAAGAAAATTCCGGCTGGCTTCGCGTAACGCGGCGGCCCGGCTTTCGAGACCAGTCATCACCTGCTGCATTTCGTCGGCAACTTCACCCACTTGTACGGCGGCGACATTCACTTCCTTGCTGAACTCGCGGACATGCTCGGCATCTTGCGCGGCATGTTCGGCATGGCTTGAGATGTCGCGCGTTGCCGCCTGCTGCTGCGTGATCGCAGTCGCGATGTTATTCGCGCCCTGCTGCACCTGATTCATTTTGTGCGCGACCGTTCCCACCATGCGGGCGGCATTGTCCATTTGGTCTTTGATCGTGGTCACCGTGTCTGTGACCGAACCGATTGCGCCATGCGTTTGGTTGGCGAGGCTCTTCACTTCCTGCGCCACGACCGCAAAGCCCCGGCCAGCTTCGCCAGCCCGCGCTGCTTCAATCGTTGCGTTAAGCGCGAGCAAATTCGTTCGGCCCGCCACATCCTGGATCATCGCGGCGATTTCCCCGACCTTTTCCGCTTCGCCGGCCAGATGCGCCATGACGCCACTGCCCTGCTTGCTGCTAGTGGTTGCGGCTTCCGATGCAGTGACCTGATCATGCACCTGCGTTGAAATCGCATCGGAAGAATCGCTCAGCTGCCGTGCAGCAGCTGCTACCATCTGGATAGCGCCGCTCATGTTCGATGCCATGTCCGCCATGGCGTCAGTGCGTTCCCGGGTTTGTGTACCAATTGCCGCCAGTTGCTGCGAAGATTCACCCACCGCCCGCACCGCCGACTCCATAACATCGATAATGGCGTGGACGGAGTGTTCGAACTCACTGGCCAGCGCGGCCATTGCCTGGCGCTGCTCAATTTCCGCCCGCTTGCGTTCTTCATCGCGTGCGGCACGCGTGTTGCGCCGTTCGGCATCCACAGCCGCCAGTCTCTCCTGTTCGGACGCAAAGAAAAGTTCCTGACTGCGCGCAAATATCTGCGCATCGTCAAGCGACTGCATGAATGATCGCCATTGCATCATGGCGATGCGATGGAGAGATAATCCGAAGACAGCGATGCCGACATAGAAAAACCATGGCATCGTCATCGCAGCATAGCTGGCAGATATCGTGCTACCAATCGTCAGGACGGACAGCCACATGACCATAGCCGCAGGCAGGCAAAGGTAAATGAGCGCGCCGATGGCGATCAGGCCGAAAGTCATTGCGCTGCCGACGACTATTCCGATGTCCTGATGATAACTCCATATATCAGCCAGCAAGAGGACCCAGCTAAAGGCCTCGATAGTTACCTGTAATACAAACAAACGACGCAGGAACAGCAGGTGGTCACCTTTCGGGTCACCCTCTGCGACATAGTCTTTGATCCGAACGTGGATGCGATAGCCGACGATAGCCGCAACCGTATAGAGTGGCGCAGCATATTGCGCAAAATTCGGATTTGCGCCGCCAAACCAGAGAATGGCCAGTGCCGGCCACATCGTAACCAGCCCCGAAATGAATACCGCAACATGCGACCGCCCCGCGGCCTGCAATTGTGCAACCATGAGATCACGATTGTCGGCGTGGGCCGAACGACGCAATATCGCCCACTCACCCTTCACGTCGGTGAAAAAGGCAAACATGTCCTTCAAATGGCGCAATTCGCTCATGCTTTGGTTCCGGCGGTTAAATCTACCGTCGGCCATAGTGAGAATTGGTAAACCAGCCGTTAACCATGGAAAACCGGTTTAGTTCGCCTGTATGAAACCAGTAACGTCGGCAATGACCGGTGCTTTGGCGCGAAACGGCCGAGAAATCGCCATGATAATCTCCGCATGGTCGACGCCCTGGTAAATTTTAAGTTCCGATCGCCCGCCCAGTTCGTTCATTTTTGCGTTCAATGACGTGCTGTTTCGCGGTTTCACCACCGTATCCGCATCGCCGGTCAACAATAACAATGGCGGCGCATCGGCGCGAGCGTAAGTGATTGGCTGCGTCTCCTCGGGACGAGGCCACTGACCCAAAGCAATTTTGGAGGAATCGGTCGTAAAGGGCAGAAAATCATAACCACCCGCCAGACCCACCACGCCCTTGATAATCGGGGTTTCGAGTCCCCTTGCGGCCAGCCATTGCGGATCGAGCGCAACCATCGTTACCAGATGCGCGCCTGCGCTGTGGCCCATGATAAACAACCTATCAGGATCGCCCTTGTGCTTGCCGATGTTCGCATTGACCCATGCAATCGCCGATGCGGTGTCCTCGACAAAAGCTGGAAACAGATCCTTCGGCGCTTTGCGATAATCGGCGATGACTGTGACAATACCCCGCGCGGCAAATGCGCGGCCGAGGAAGCCGTAGCCGTCACGCTCGCCGTCGCGCCACGCGCCGCCATGGAAAAACACCAAGACCGGATAGGGTTCGTTCGATTTGTCTTCAGGGATATAGATATCGAGCTTCTGCCGGTCGTCATCGCCATAAGCGATACCGACTGTTGGCTTGGCGCTGTGCTCGGCTGATCCAGGCGCGATGCGGTCGACAAAATCGAGTTTTTGCGGATCAGTCTTCATCCAGAACCAGCCGCCGAACGCAACGACGGCCACAAGCAATGCGAGTAGAGGGTATTTGATCACCCTGACCATCTGCCCGCCAAACCCCTCATGCACAACGAAAAAAGGCGGCCCCCGTCGGAGCCGCCCTTCCCTAGCAGGCCGAAAGGGTAAACCCTCTCGTTCCTGTAACTTTTTAGCGCTTCGAGAACTGGAAGCTCTTGCGTGCCTTGGCCTTGCCGTATTTCTTACGCTCGACCACGCGGCTGTCGCGGGTCAGGAAGCCCTCGGCCTTGACCGCGCTACGCAGTGTGGGCTCGTACTTCGACAATGCCTGGGCGATGCCGTGCTTCACAGCACCGGCCTGACCCGAAAGACCACCGCCCTTGACGGTAACCATCACATCATACTGACCAACGCGCTCGGTGATACCGAACGGCTGGTTGATGACGAGACGAAGCGACGGACGTGCGAAATATACTTCCTGATCACGGCCGTTGACGATGATCTTGCCGGTGCCGGGCTTCAGCCAGACGCGGGCAACCGCGTCCTTGCGGCGACCAGTAGCATAGCTGCGACCCTGTGCGTCGATTTCCTGTTCGCGGATAACGGCGGCTATCTGCGATCCTGCTGGTACCGACGTTTCGGCGCCCAAAGTTTCGAGATCAGCGAGTGAGTTAGCGGTTTCGGACATTATGCACCCACCTTGT
>JBGSPK010000368.1:0-5023 GCA_041738665.1 Sphingorhabdus sp.
TCCACGCAGCATTTCGATGCTTGGATGAAGGCCAATGGGCGGATCGGCATTTCGGGCGTCGATACGCGTGCTTTGACCCGGCTGATCCGCGTGGCAGGCGCGCCCAATGCGGTGATTGCGCATTCCGCGAGCGGCGATTTCGATATCCCCGCGATGCTGGCGCGGGCGAAGGCATGGGCAGGACTTGAAGGCATGGATCTCGCCAAGGATGTGACGACGTTGCAGACTTATGGCTGGGACCAAGGGCTGTGGAAGCTGGGTGAGGGCTATCAAGTCCCCCTCCCGCAGGCGGGAGGGGTTAGGGGTGGGCCTTTGAATGCCTCAACCCCAATACAGCCCACCCCCAACCCCTCCCCTGAAGGGGAGGGGATTAAGAAACGCCGCAAGGTCGTCGCCATCGACTATGGCATTAAACACAATATCCTGCGCAACCTGTTCGACACCGGCTGCGACGTCACCGTCGTCAGCGCCACCGCGACGTTCGAGGAAATCATGGCGCACGCCCCCGACGGGTTGTTCCTGTCGAACGGCCCCGGCGACCCTGCCGCGACCGGCGAATATGCGGTGCCGGTGATCAAGCAATGGCTGGAAACCAAAAAGCCTTTGTTCGGCATCTGCCTCGGGCACCAGATGCTTGGCCTCGCGGTCGGCGCAAAGACTGAAAAGATGCACCAGGGCCACCGCGGCGCGAACCATCCGGTGAAGCGGCTTTCCGACGGCGCGGTCGAGATTACCAGCATGAACCACGGCTTCGCAGTCGACGCCGCAACTTTGCCAGCGAACGCGAAGGCGACGCACGTTAGCCTGTTCGACGGCAGCAATTGCGGCTTCGAACTCGCGGACCAGCCAGCATTCAGCGTGCAATATCACCCCGAAGCCTCCCCCGGCCCGCAGGACAGCCATTATCTGTTCGAGAAATTTGCGGGGATGATGGGGTGACGGAGGCTGAGCAGGCAATAGTTGCTTTGATGTTGCTCGAGGCTGAAAAATCGAAAGGCCAGAAGTATCAAGGCTCTATTCCATCGTTGCGGCAGCTCACAACCGTTCAATTCGGTCTAGATCAATTTCCTGGGGCATTTGAAAACGCGCTAGAATATTTAATTGAGAAGAATTTTTTGAAACTTCACCGTTTTCAGGGAGTCGATGACTACGTTTCAATTGACCTTTCAGGATCGGCAAGCAGGTTTCTGAAAAATCTCCTTCCGCAGTATGAAAAAAATACAGATAGCTTTTCATTTGAAGAGAAAAATCCGCGATTTCCAATTATCGCGACGTATCTCGACGTTGGCGGTCCATGGCTTATCGAATTTGCGCGGGCTTTAGGGCAAAATGACGACATGAAAGCGGGTGCTGTAAATAGTGCTGCGTGGACAGGGCTATACGTGGTTTCGGTCGAAAGTACCGCGAAAATACAACTCCTAATTTCAGAAATGAAAGCTGAAATTGAAACGTTAGATCTCGATAACTCTGCGAAGTCGAACGCGTTAGCTGCCATAAAGGCTCTAGAGGCATTGACCGAGGCTCCAGACCCACCTTGGGCACTCATAATCAAGATTTTGCAGTCTCCAATATTGGCCAACATAACCGCCATCGCTGCACTCATAGTCACAATGGTAAAATCATAATGCCCAAACGCACTGACATCTCCTCCATCCTCATCATTGGCGCTGGCCCGATCATTATCGGGCAGGCGTGTGAGTTCGATTATTCGGGAACTCAGGCGTGCAAGGCGCTGCGGGAAGAGGGCTATCGCATCATCCTCATCAATTCCAACCCGGCGACGATCATGACCGACCCGGATATGGCCGACGCGACCTATGTCGAGCCGATCACGCCCGAAATCGTCGCCAAGATTATCGAAAAGGAACGCCCCGACGCGGTGTTGCCGACGATGGGCGGGCAGACCGCGTTAAATGTCGCTTTGGCGTTGTTCAACGATGGCACGCTGGCGAAATATGGCGTCGAGATGATTGGCGCCGATGCCGAGGCCATCGACAAGGCCGAGGACCGGATCAAGTTCCGCGATGCGATGACCAAGATCGGGCTGGAATCGGCGCGCTCGGGAATTGCGCATTCGATGGACGAGGCGTTGGAGGTGCTCGAACGCACCGGATTGCCGTCAATCATCCGCCCCAGCTTCACCATGGGCGGCACCGGCGGCGGGATTGCCTATAATCGCGACGAGTTCATGGCCATCGTCGCTGGCGGGCTCGACGCTTCGCCGACCACTGAGGTCTTGATTGAGGAATCGCTGCTCGGCTGGAAAGAGTACGAGATGGAGGTCGTGCGCGACCGCGCTGACAATGCCATTATCAACTGCACGATCGAAAATATCGCCCCGATGGGCGTGCATACCCGCGCTTCGATCACCGTCGCGCCAGCGCTGACGCTGACCGATAAAGAATATCAGATCATGCGCAACGCGAGCATTGCTTGCCTGCGCGAAATCGGTGTTGAAACAGGGGGTTCCAACGTACAGTTCGCAGTCAATCCCGCTGATGGCCGCCTTATTGTCATCGAAATGAACCCGCGCGTGTCGCGGTCATCGGCGCTGGCGTCAAAGGCGACGGGCTTCCCCATCGCCAAGGTCGCAGCCAAGCTGGCGGTGGGCTACACGCTCGACGAGATTACCAACGATATTACGGGCGCTACACCGGCGTCGTTCGAGCCAACGATTGATTATGTCGTCACCAAAATCCCACGTTTCGCCTTTGAAAAGTTCAAGGGTGCCGAGCCGTTGCTGTCCACCGCGATGAAATCGGTGGGCGAGGTGATGGCGATTGGCCGCAATATCCATGAGAGCCTGCAAAAGGCGCTGCGTGGGCTGGAGACGGGGCTTTCGGGCTTTAATTATGTCGATGCGCTCAAGGGAGCGTCAAAGGACGAGCTATCCGCCGAACTAAGCCGCGCGACGCCCGACCGGTTGCTGGTCGCAGCGCAGGCATTGCGTGAGGGCATGAGCGTCGCGGAAATTCACGCGATTGCCAAATTCGACCCGTGGTTTCTGGAGCGGCTCGAGGAAATCGTCGCTGAAGAGAATGCGATCAAGGCAAACGGTCTGCCCAACGGCCCCGAAGCGCTCCGCCGCCTGAAAGCAATGGGTTTTTCGGACAAGCGTCTGGCGTTTCTAGCGGTCGAATCGCTCAATTTGCGTCCCGGCATGGAGACCGCCGTTCGCCACGGTTCAGGCATCGCGATGCAGGCCGCGAGGGCAATGGCTGGTGCCGTAACCGAAGACGAAGTGCGCGCGCTGCGCGACAAATTGGGCGTACGTCCAGTGTTCAAGCGCATCGACACCTGCGCCGCCGAATTCGAGGCGAAGACGCCTTATATGTATTCGACCTACGAAGCGCCGAGCTTCGGCACGCCCGAATGCGAGAGCCAGCCTACCGATCGCGAAAAGATCGTCATCCTGGGTGGCGGGCCGAACCGGATCGGGCAGGGGATCGAGTTCGACTATTGCTGCGTCCACGCCTGCTTTGCGCTCGCCGATGCGGGTTACGAGACGATCATGGTCAACTGCAATCCCGAGACGGTTTCGACCGATTATGACACTAGCGACCGGCTTTATTTCGAGCCGCTGACCGCTGAAGACGTTCTCGAAATTCTACATGTCGAGCAGCAGAACGGCACGCTCAAAGGCGTCATCGTCCAGTTCGGCGGGCAGACACCGCTCAATCTGGCAAAGGCGCTCGAAAAAGCAGGCATCCCGATCCTCGGCACCTCTCCCGACGCCATAGACCTCGCCGAAGACCGCGAGCGTTTTGCTGCGCTCATCAACAAGCTCAAGCTCAAGCAGCCTGAAAACGGTATCGCCCGCAGCCGCGAAGAGGCCATCGCGGTCGCTGACAAGATTGGCTATCCAGTGCTGATGCGGCCATCCTACGTGCTTGGCGGGCGGGCGATGGAGATCGTCGACACCCAGTTGCAGCTCGAAAACTATATCCAGACCGCCGTAATCGTCTCGGGTGACTCGCCAGTACTGATCGACAGCTATCTGCGCGATGCCATCGAGGTCGATGTCGACGCTCTTTGCGATGGCAACGATGTAGTGGTGGCAGGGATTCTTCAGCATATTGAAGAAGCTGGCGTCCATAGCGGAGATTCGGCGTGCACCATTCCGCCGTATAGCCTACCAGACGACATCATCGCCGAAATTCGGCGCCAAGCTGAAGTGCTGGCGTTCAACCTGCATGTGCGCGGGCTGATGAATGTACAGTTCGCGGTCAAGGATGGTGAAGTCTACCTAATCGAAGTAAACCCACGAGCGAGCCGCACCGTACCGTTCGTCGCTAAGGCAATCGGCGCGCCCATCGCCAAAATTGCCGCGCGCGTCATGGCGGGCGAGAAGCTCAAGGACTTGCCGCCGATCAACCTCGACATCGATTATATCGCGGTCAAGGAAGCAGTATTCCCCTTTGACCGCTTCCCCGGCGTTGATCCGGTGCTCAGCCCGGAGATGAAATCGACCGGCGAAGTGATGGGCATCGACAAGGATTTCGCCACTGCCTTTGCCAAAAGCCAAATTGGCGCACGAATGCCGCCGCCGATGTCGGGCAAGCTCTTCGTCTCGGTCAAGGACAGCGACAAGCCCGTGATCGTACCTGCCGTGCGCCAAGCCATCGAATGTGGCTTTACGGTCTGCGCAACAGGCGGGACAGCGGATTATCTGCTGGCTCAAGGGATAGAGGTCGAACGCGTCAACAAGGTCGCGCAAGGTCGCCCACATATCGTCGACAAGATCAAGGACGGTGAAATCCAGCTGATTTTCAACACCACTGAGGGCTGGCAGTCCCTTAAAGACAGCGAAGAAATCCGCCGTTCCGCGCTGGTCGGCAAGGTTTCGCAGTATACGACCGCTGCCGGAAGCGTTGCAGTGGCGCAGGCGATTGCCTCGCTCCAGCAACGCCCGCTTGAAGTTCGGCCACTTCAGGACTATTATTAGGCCAGCAGTTATTTCCCCCTACAATTGAACTGCAAGCCGGATGAAGGGTTATCCTCCGCCGGTAGGGACATTTTTGTG
>JBGSPK010000379.1:0-1551 GCA_041738665.1 Sphingorhabdus sp.
GCGCACCCTGTGATGTGCCCGCCAGTTCCAACGCCAGTGATCAGCGCATCAATCGGCGTATCGGCGAAGTCTGCAAGAATTTCCTGCGCTGTCGTACGGACATGCACATCGATATTGGCGGGATTTTCGAATTGCTGCGGCATCCAGGAATTAGTGGTTTGCGAAACCAGCTCAAGCGCACGCTCAATCGCGCCCTTCATGCCCTTCTCACGAGGTGTGAGGTCGAAGCTTGCACCATAAGCCAGCATCAACCTGCGCCGCTCCAGCGACATCGATTCCGGCATTACGAGGATAAGCTTATACCCCTTTACCGCCGCCACCATCGCGAGGCCGACCCCGGTATTACCCGATGTCGGCTCGATAATCGTGCCGCCCGGCTTGAGGCTGCCGTCCTTTTCGGCAGCCTCGATCATCGCAAAACCGATGCGGTCCTTGATCGATCCGCCGGGGTTCGAGCGCTCCGACTTTACCCAGACCTCTGCATCGGGAAACATCCGGCTCAGCCGGATATGCGGGGTGTTGCCAATGGTTTCGAGGATGGACTGGGCTTTCATCGGACGGCTCCTTGATCAGACAAATTGACCGGTCTGGCCGCGCTGCGCTCGCAAATTTTCGATGCGCGCTACCAGTGCCGGATTTGCAATCGGATTGCCCTTAAACATCAGAGTGTCAAGCAGCGATAGGCCGTAAGGCCACTCGCCAATCCCTGAATCTGCATTGATATGTCCGAATAGCCCGGCATTGACAAATCGCGCCCGCCAGCGCCGCGCCAATTTTTGCGCATGCTGAAACGCGCAATATGGGTCATTCAGACTGCCCACCAATAATGAAGGGAAGGGCAGAAAAGTACGTGGAGCAGGCCCAAAGCCTGCCAGTTTTGAACCCTTTGCGACGCTGTCGACATCGGGCGGAGCGACCAGCAGAGCACCGATAACGCCCAATTCGCACGCTTCCGGTTCCTGCTTGGCCCACCACGCTACGGTATGGCAGCCAAGGCTGTGCGCCACCAGGATTTTGGGACCGGCAATCTGGCGTATCGCGATTCCCAGATTGGTAATCCAGGCCGATTTACGTGGGCTGTCCCAACCGCCAAGTTCAGCGCGGACGGTGTTAGCGAGGCGTTCTTCCCATTTGGTTTGCCAATGTTCGGGGCCGCTGTTGTTCAGGCCGGGGATAATAAGGATAGTGGGGTCTTGTTCGGATTTGGGCATCGTCGGTTCCTTATGCATAAGTTGCTAGGCCGTTTGCGACGGGTACCTTTTCTTTAATTCAACTATTTTGATTGACAATACAATTGCGGTGAAATGGCCGCGACAATCGCTATGCCGAAGGCAAGATATTTTTGTCGGCTTTCTCACGATATTGCGGTTCGAATGTTCGCGCATTTTTGAGTTCTGGGAAAATTCGCCACCAGATTCCTGTGACCATTATGGCACCAACGCCGCCAAAAACAACCGCTCCGACGGGGCCGAGCAGAGCAGCGGCAAAGCCAGACTGTAGTTCGCCGAGTTCGTTAGAGGCGGAAATCGCCAAGCCGGAGATTGAGCTCAC
>JBGSPK010000025.1:0-3870 GCA_041738665.1 Sphingorhabdus sp.
AGCAATAAAGGCAAGGTAAGGCGCGGGAATGCACGCATGATGCTGGCTCCTGTATCTTTCATAAGCAAACGGTGCGTCTGCTGATGTACAAAAGCTAGTCGTAAAGGTGGTTAACCAGGCTGCCGAGTCGCATTTACCCTGGTTGGTGCGCGCTTTTGTATCAGCGCGGGACACGCCCGCGCCGAGAATTAACGTGGAACGTTATTTTACAACGCCGCGATAGCTGATGGTACGTTTTGCACCTGGCGCAATGGCGTCAGCAAACACCCATCGGACATGCGTGACATCTTCAGCCGTCGCCAATCGCTCGACCTGCGCCGTGCCTGAAGCATCTTTGGTTTTGACCTTTAACGCGGGGAGCTTGCCCCAGTTAGCGCCGCCATCGACAGAAACTTCCGCCCAGTCTTCGGCGACCGACGTAAACTGCACCGCGCCGGGCATAGGATTGGTGGCGCGAAAGCCAGCGGCAGGCACTGCCCCGGTATTGGTGACTTCCAGAGTGAAAATCACCTTATCGCCCGGAACGACCGCCACATCTTTCGGAGTGTATAGCGTGACTTTTTCCTTGCCGGCCGCATCCGTTTCGACGCGCTCGATTCTTACGTCGCTGGTCAATGTCACCGGAGACTGAGGCGCCGCTTGGGCATGAACAGCCGCAGGCATCAGTTGGACACCCGACAGAATTGCGGTGGTGAGTGCCAACGCGCCGACGATTTTTGAAAAATATAACTTCATTCGTTTATCCATTACCTTGGCTATAATAAGTCTACCCGATCGCGGTTTATTATGACGTCAGGATGGTTAACAGCTCGTGAAAATTTTGGCCATGGGTCGATGACCCGCACAGCGAACACGGTCAGCCCCTCCAAAACGGAAATAGTCGATCTGATTGATTCCACTGGTCACTTGATCTTGCGCGTCATACCCCGCGCGAGAACGCAAAAGATAGCGCTCGAAAACGGCAGTTTGAAAATCTGGGTGCGGATGGCGCCCGAAGACGGCAAGGCCAACAATGCGGTTATAGCATTGCTCGGCGAGATTCTCGATATATCGAAAACCGGCATTAACATTGTCCAGGGCCAAACCAGCCGCAATAAAAAGGTGCACGTAACTTTGCGCTGAATACAGCACCGTCGCGGCAGTTAGCAGTTATTAGCGTTATGGTAACCAAGGCGGTTTATATTCTCTTTCCCATGAAGCCGACGCTATCAACATTGAACGACGCGAACTGACGATGGCCGTGTCCCGACTCTTCAGGGGTTTTCCCGGTACCGCATCAGGCGATAGCAACTATGGCGCTGTGCCTGTTATCACCGCAAGCGACCATGACCGCCGTATCGAGCTGCTGGATGATTATGAACAGGCTGGTATCGGCTGGCTATGGGCAACCGATGATCAAGCGCGCCTGATCTATATTTCGGAGAACGCAGCGGCGAAACTGAATCGCCCTATCAAGGAATTGCTCGCGCAGCCGCTGACGGCTTTGTTTGAAACCGACAGCGACAACCCCGGTGAACGGTCCGACCGGCCGCTCAATTTCCAGCTGACCGCACGTAACAAGATTGTCGATCAAACCGTCCGCTTCGCGCTGGGTCAGCCGCAGGACGAAGGACGACAGACATGGTGGTCGATTTCCGGCCATCCTAAATTCGACAAATCCGGAAATTTTCAAGGCTATCGGGGTAGCGCCAAAGACATAACGGTCGAATATGAGCGCAAGCTGATCGATTCACGACTGGCCGAATTTGACTCGCTCACTGGCCTTGCCAACCGCCATCGGATGGACAAAAGGCTCGACGGCATTCTTTCCGCGTACAAATCGGCCAAACGCTGCTGCACGCTGATCATGCTTGACCTCGATCGGTTCAAGCATGTCAACGACACGCTTGGCCATCAGGCGGGCGATGAGCTGCTTCGGCAAGTTGCGCGCCGGCTTGAGCGCGTCGTCGGCAGTCGCGGCGAAATCGGAAGGCTGGGCGGCGATGAGTTCCAGATCATCCTGCCCGACCTCGACGACCGTGGTAAATTGGGTGAACTTTCCAACAAGATTATCCAGATTGTATCTCAACCTTATAGTATCGACGACAAGCGCGCGACCATCGGTACCTCGGTCGGGATTGCGATCTCGCCTTATGACGGCATCGAAAAACTGGACCTCGTCCACAATGCTGACCTCGCGCTCTACGCCGCCAAAAACGGCGGACGTGGCCAGTTCCGTTTCTATTCAGCCGACCTGAAGGACGAAGCCGAAGAGCGCCGCCTGCTTGAGGAAGGCCTGCGGGAGGCGCTGGCGGGCGAGCAGCTCGAACTGCATTATCAGCCGGTCGTCCGTACCGAAGACAATATGGTGGTGACGTTCGAGGCGCTGATGCGCTGGGAACATCCCGAACGCGGCAATATCAGCCCGGAGGTGTTTGTCCCGATTGCCGAGGAATCGGATCTCATCAACGAGCTCGGCGCATGGGCGCTCAACCGCGCGTGCCAGGACGCGATGGCCTGGCCGAAGTCAGTGCGCGTCGCGGTGAACGTCTCGGCCGCGCAATTTGCCCATTCGGACCTTATCGACATCGTCACCCACGCGCTCGAAAGTTCAGGTCTCGAAGCCAACCGGCTTGAGCTTGAACTCACCGAAAGCGTGTTCATGGGTGATGGCGAGACCATCGACGACATCTTCCGCGCGCTGAAACATCTCGGCGTCCGCCTCGCGTTGGACGATTTCGGCACCGGCTATTCCTCGTTAAGCTATCTGCGCTCTGCCCCGTTCGACAAGATCAAGGTCGATCGCACCTTCGTCGACAGCTGCACGCAGAAAGACCATAATAGCGCCAAGATCATCGCCGCAATCATCGGCCTGTCCGACGCATTGGGCATGGAAACCACGGTCGAAGGCGTGGAGGCTTTCGACCAGCTTGAAGTTGTCAAATCCAAGGGCGCCCGCTTCATTCAGGGCTGGATCTATTCCAAGGCGCTGACCCAGGAAACCGTTATCGACCGGATGCAATCGGGCGAGTTGCGCATCGAGCCCGACGGCCCCGAACGCCACCGCCCCGAACGCCGCTCGGTCTTCCGCCGGATCGGCGTGATCCACGATGACCACCGTTATGATGCGCTGATGCGCAACCTGTCAAAGACCGGCGCGCTCATCGACGGCCTGCTGGGCGTGCCCGAAGGCGCCGGGCTTGTGCTCGACCTGAGTGGCGGCCAGCTTGTGGTCTGCACCGTCACCCGCGTGCAAGATGCCATGATCGCGGTCGAGTTCGAAACGCCATTGGTTAGCGACGGCGCCGGCGGCCTGTGCACCCGCCACCGCGTATCGCCCTACATACTCGCCAGTGTAACGCAGCTCGTCGATGCACCGCGCGGCAAACCTTTGTTCATGCAAGTTGCCGCCGTGACCACTCACAATGCGATGGATTTCGCGGACTAAGGCAGGGCGCATAATCCTCCCAAAGCTCCGCATTTAACCGATATGGCGTTTTATAGGAAAGCTATTACTCCTATTTGGAATCCAAATTATCTTTGGGTACCGTCATCATCGCCTTGCAGCCTCCGCCCGGCATCGCGTCGCATCAACCCCAGATTGCCGGTGCCAAGCAATTGTAGCGTTTCTGCGCGCACTTTGTTCGTGTCCGATATTTCCTTTATCTGCGTTAGCACGGCGGAGAATTGTGCATCATATTGCGCTTGGGATATGTCATTGTTGGCACGCGCCTCGCATAGCCTGAACAAAGCTTCACGCGCGAGCAGCACGACATTGTCGCGCCCGGCCAGCGCCAACGCGGTGGCATTCAACGCCAGGTCGACCTCTGCCTCCGGTCCCTCTGGTTTCTTGACCGACCCCTTGAACGAATTTGTGAATGAATAAGCGGT
>JBGSPK010000035.1:0-19692 GCA_041738665.1 Sphingorhabdus sp.
ACGCACAATCGAGCGTATCGGCGGGCGTAAATCAATCCCGGTCAACGTCCGTGTCGTTTGTGCAACCCACCGCAATCTTCATCAGATGATTGCAGACCAGATTTTCCGCGACGACCTTTATTACCGACTGGCCGAAGTGACTGTTAACATCCCTTCGCTTATCGAACGCACCGGCGATGCCATTCTGCTTGCTCAATATTTCGTGAGCCGTTTTGCGCGTGAAATGAACCCGTCGATTAAGGGCATGTCGACGAGCGCGCTAACAGCGATTGACCAGTGGCCATGGCCCGGCAATGTTCGCGAACTTGAAAACCGCATCAAGCGGGCGGTGATTATGGCTGACGGCAAGTTCGTCACTGCAGAGGATCTCGATTTCGGGGAAGAGGATGATGACGAGCTGTTGCTCAACCTGAAAGCAGCACGTGAGGCGGCGGATCGGAAGGCGATCAGGCGCGCTATTTCGCGGACTGAGGGCAATATTTCGAGCGCGGCAAAGTTGCTCGGCATCAGCCGACCTACTTTGTACGATCTGCTCAAACAATATGACCTGCAGGTCTGACCGGGCCTGACCCGTGCTACCTCGATATCTTGGGGCAATCATCGCTGCGCTGGCGCTTGGCATGCCCGGAACATATCTAGCGTCAGCGCAGCTGTTCCAAGATGATGGACAGTCACTTGAAGAAGCGCGGCAGCATTTTGTGGAAGGTGATTTTCGTGCCGCCCGCTTGGAAGTGGTCAATGCGATACGGGACAATCCAAAATCAGCAGACGCGCTAATACTTCAGGCAAATATCGCGCTTGCCTTATTTGATGGAGCCAGCGCGCAAACTGCCTTGGAGCGGGCGGTAAAGCTTGGTCAGCCCAAGTCGGGTCTCGCGCATTTGTTGGGACAGGCGATGTGGCTGCAGGGTAGAATCGACGAAGCGAATTTACAGCTAAATGATCCCGAAATCCCGAAGGTCAACAAGGCGTATGCCAGCCGGATAATGGGGCGCGTGCATATGGACAGGGGCGATTTTGTTCCTGCTCAACAAGCTTTCGATACAGCGCTGCAACTGGCGCCGCAAGACAGTCAGATATGGACTGACCTCGCGCGGCTACGCTTTGTGGCGGCCGATCAAAAAGGTTCGATTGAGGCAGTCGAATATGCATTAAAACTCGACGCAACAAATGTTCGCGCAATCGAGTTTCGCGGGCGACTGATGCGATCGCAATTTGGCGTGGTGGCTGCTTTGCCATGGTTTGAGCGCGGTCTGCAAATCAGCCCGAATGATATCCCGTTGCTGGAGGAATATGCGCTGACTTTGGGCGATGCCGGTCGTTATCGCGATATGTTGCAGCAAGCGCGCAAAATTATCTCGCTCGACCGGGGCAACTCAAAAGCATTTTACATGCAGGCCGTTTTGGCGGCACGAGCAGGGGACTGTGAACTTTCGAAACGGATACTGCCGCGCGCAGGTTCTGCATTTAATGAGTTACCGGGCCCCATGCTGCTTGACGTTATTTGCGAATTTGAACTTGGGAATTTTAACCGCGCAGTCGACCGTTTTCAGCGCTTGCTCGCTCTTCAGCCGAATAATCGCTCCGCCCGTATTATGTTGGCGACGGCCATGTATCGTGCCGGAGATCCATTCGACGCCCTCGATACCATCAGGTTAGTGGCTGCGCGGCAAGACACCGACAGCTACAGCCTGATGTTGGCGGCGCGTGCGTTCGAGGCGAGCGATCAGCGTAAGCGATCAATCAATCCGCTCGATGATGCATCGGTGGCGACGATCCGTATGGCACAGCCATTGGCCGAAACAATGTCGCTTGCCGACGCCGCCGATGAAGTCAGGCGCAACCCCGGCAATGCGCGGGCGGTGTTGCCCTATATCCGCCTTTTGCTGGCAAATGGCGATACGGACACAGCGCTTGGCGAAGCGACTCGCTTGCAAGCCGCAAATCCCGGGGTGGCCGAAGCGCATTTGCTGGTCGGTGACGTTCAAGCGGCGCGCGAAAATTATGCGGAAGCCCTGATTGCTTATCAAAAGGCCCGGGAGATTGCTTTTACCGAACCGGTGATGTTGAGGGTCGTCGACGCACTTGCCCGGACGGGTAATGAAAATGACGCAGCTCAGACGCTGGCCGCCTATCTAGCGTTCAATCCTGGCAACCTGACTGCGCTGCGCCTTGCAGGCTACCGCAATCTGGATAAACGTCAGTGGATGACCGCCATTGCCTTGCTCGAACGCGTCCGGTCGCGGTTGGGCTATAATGACAGTATCTTACTTGCCAATCTGGCGCGTGCATATTCCGGAGCAGGCAAACATGATGACGCCATATATTATGCGGAGATCGCGTATCGCATCGCACCGGCAAATCCGTTGGTGACCGTCAGCTATGGCCGGGTGCTATTGAAAGCCGGGAAAAGGCCAAAGGCCGCCATAGAGCTATTGCAGAAAGCAGCCAATATGACGCCGGATAATCAAGAAGTAGCAGCGGACTTGGCTAAGGCCAAAACCGCCTATCGCAAATCAGCTCAGCGCCAATAATTCTGCCGGGTCTATCCCTGCGCGTTGCATCTGTGCCCTTACGTCAGGCCAGACATTTTTGACGAAATGATCACGTTCGAAACTGCGGAGCTTTAGTACCGCCCCCGACGCCACAAACAGACCTACGCCGCGTTTTACATCGACCAGTCCGCTGTCCTGAAACAGTTGATAGGCTTTGGCAACGGTGAGTGGGTTGGCCCCTTGATCGGCCGCAAATGCGCGTACCGAAGGCAGCATGTCGCCTTCTTTATAGGCACCGTCGAGAATAGCGGCGGCAATCACGTCACGCAGTTTCAGGTAAACTGGCTTGGCATCGTTTTTCATTAGCTCCTTACTGCCATAATACAGTAGGGCGCGTCAAGTGTTACACTTTTATGGCCATTGCCTGACGATGTCGGCAGGGTTCGGGCGCGGGCGTTCTTCGAGCGGTAAGGCTGGCGTGCCAATGAAGAAGAAGCCAGCAATCTGCTCTTCGCCATTGCAAATGGCGGCGCGAACGTGGGCGTCATAGCAAGCCCATCCGGTAATCCAGCTTCCAACAAATCCATGAGCGTGCGCGGCATGGAGCAGATTCATGCCAACGGCACCAACGCTCATCTGCTGTTCCCAGAGCGGGATTTTGGCGCTGGGTTGCGGCGCGAAGAGCAGCAAGACGAGCGTTGGGGCCATTTTTGCGGGCGCAATCGCTGCTTCAACCTGGGCAGGGCGAGCATCAGGGTTAGCGGCGACGAAGGCTGTTTCCAGCAGCTCTGCAAATGCCTTGCGGTCGGCGATTTGGACAAAGCGCCACGGAAACAGCTTGCCATGGTCAGGCGTGCGCATCGCGAGTTGCAAGATACGGTTCAGCGTTGGCTCGTCCGGGCCCGGTTCAATCATATCGCGCGGCTTACCCGAACGGCGTGAAGCGAAATAAGCGGGGACCGAAGATAGATCGTTGAACATCACACTCCATTCGACGAATTTCATGCCGCCGCGCAATAAAATTCTTCTCATGTGAAATTTTTTCGTTAGGGTTTGCCGCAATCGCCCGCAAAAGGGCCATCATTTACCGGGGAAAGAGGGATCGCGTGACCGATATGAAACCAATGGGCCTTTGGGCCGAGGGCGACTGGATTGCAGCCATCGCCGTAGTTGTTTTGGGCATTTTTCTGGCGATCGGCGCAAAAATCGCCATCCAGAAAGAACCAGAGTTCGCGGGCCATCCCAAGGGCCTGTACATGTTGTTCTTCGCCGAAATGTGGGAGCGTTTTTCCTATTACGGCATGCGCGCCATTCTTATTTTCTACCTTACGCAGCACTGGCTGTTTTCGGATTCTAAATCGAGCCTGGTCTATGGCGCATACACAAGCCTTGTTTACATTACTCCGGTGCTGGGCGGCTATCTGGCTGATCGCTATCTGGGGCAACGGAAGGCGGTTTTGTTCGGCGGGATATTGCTGGCAATGGGCCACAGTCTGATGGCAGTCGAGGGTACTGGTGGTCAGGATGATCCGACCATTAACGTGTTCTGGATGGCGCTGGCGTTCATCATTGTCGGCTCAGGCTTTCTCAAAGCCAACATCTCGGTGATGGTCGGGCAACTCTATAAGCTAACCGATGTCCGTCGCGATGCGGCCTACACAATTTTCTACATGGGAATTAACGTCGGCGCGGCGCTTGGTACTATTACCGTTGCCTATCTTGGCCAGACCATTGGCTGGGGCTGGGGTTTCGGTCTTGCCGGTATCGGTATGCTTTTGGGTCTGGTGGTCTTCGTACTTGGCAAAGCAGCACTTAACGGCACGGGGGAGGCACCTAAGCCGCTGACTAAAACCAAGGAGATGACGCTTTACGGAATCGGTTTTGCCGCTGTTGCTGTCATCTGGGCGCTCGTCCAGTATCAGGATGTCATTCAGGGCCTGCTGGTCGTGTCCGGCGTCTCGCTGCTTGGCTATGTGTTATACGAAAGCTTCAAGCTGGAAAAGGAACCACGCGAGCGGATGTTTGCCATCCTGTTCCTGATTTCGTTGAACCCAATTTTCTGGGGTCTCTTCGAGCAGGCGGGCGGATCGATGAACCTGTTCACGGATCGCTTTGTAGACCGTGGTGGCGTGCCCGCGGGTATTTTCCAGTCGATCAATCCGATCTATATCATTTTGCTGGCCCCTTTGTTTGCAGGTCTGTGGCAGTGGCTCGGCCGCAAGGGTAGGGAACCTTCGGCACCAGCTAAATTTGGGCTGGCGTTGATCCAGATGGGACTGGCTAATCTTGTTCTTGTCTGGGGTGCCGAAGCGTTCGGAATTGCAGCGATGACTCCGGTCATTCTGGTGTTTATGTATTATCTGTTGGCGACGACAGCAGAGCTCTGCCTGTCGCCGGTCGGATTGTCGGCGATGAACAGGTTGGCTCCGAAGTTCCTCGCGTCGCTCATCATGGGTGCTTGGTTCTACATGACCGCTGTCGGCAATTTCGTCGCTGGCAAGATCGGTGAAGCAACCGGCGGGCATGATGGCGAAATGACCAAACAGGGTTTGCTCGATGTCTATGAGATGTTCGGTTACATATCGATCGGAGTTGCCGTGGCCGTGTTGTTGGTTTCGCCCATTGTGAAGCGGTGGATGCACCTCGACACATTGCGGGACGAACCACTTGAGGGCAACAAGGAGGCCGGAGAGCCGCAGGCTGCGGGTGTCCACCCCACGACAACAGGGAATTGAATGATGCGTTTATCGGGTAGAGCCGCTTTTGCGGCGGCGGCACTTGCTGCGCTGAGCTTAAGCGGATGCGGGGCAAAAGAGGAAAAACCGGCGGCCGTTTCTGCAAAGCCGACGGAAAAGGTGCCTGCACCATTTCCTTCGACCTATAAAGCCTATCCCGGTATCGCGACAGCGATCCGCAACGTCACCATTTATGATGGCGAAGGCGGAAAAATCGACAATGGCGTGGTGTTCATGTCGGGTGGCAAGATTAGCAGTGTCGGCGGGGCAGACACGCCGATACCTGCTGACATTGCGGTCTTTGACGGTGCAGGCAAATTTGTGACGCCCGGTATTATCGATATCCACAGCCACTTGGGCGATTATCCGACACCATCGGTAGAGGCGCATAGCGATGGTAATGAAGCAACTTCGCCGACTACGCCTGAAGTGTGGGCCGAACATAGCGTCTGGCCGCAGGACCCCGGCTTCAGCCGTGCACTGGCCAATGGCGGCGTGACCGCGTTGCAGGTATTGCCGGGTTCGGCAAACCTGATGGGCGGGCGTTCGGTGGTGCTGAAGAATGTCTATGCGCGCACCGTTCAAGGCATGAAATTTCCCGGCGCGCCTTATGGCATGAAAATGGCGTGCGGCGAAAATCCGAAGCGTGTTTACGGCGCGAAGGGCCGGATGCCGTCGACCCGAATGGGTAATGTCGCGGTCAACCGTCAGACATGGATCAAGGCACAAGAGTATAAGAAGAAGCGTGACTCGGGCAAAGACTTCACCCGTGACATTGGCATGGAAACTTTGGCCGGAGTGCTTGACGGCGACATCAGTATCCAGAACCACTGCTACCGTGCCGACGAAATGGCCATCGTGCTCGATATGGCAAAGGAATTCGGGTACAAAGTGTCGACCTTCCACCATGCCGTCGAGGCTTACAAAATTAGCGATTTGCTGCGTGACAATGGAGTGTGCTCGGCGGTATGGGCCGACTGGTGGGGCTTCAAGATGGAAGCCTATGACGCCATTCCGGAAAATGCGGCAATCCTTCACAACACCGGCGCGTGTGTGATTATTCATTCCGACGACGAAAATCAGATCCAGCGGTTGAATCAGGAAGCGGCTAAGGCTCAGGCCGACGGTCGGCGGATGGGTGTCAACATTAGCGATGCTGAAGTCATTAAATGGCTGACCTATAATCCGGCAAAGGCGCTTGGCATATCCGACAAGACCGGCAGTTTGAAGCCCGGTAAAATGGCCGATTTGGTATTGTGGAACGGCAATCCTTTAAGCGTTTATTCGCGCCCGGAAAAAGTATGGATCGATGGTGCTCTAATGTTCGATGCCAAGGATCCCAAACGACGTCCGGTGAGCGATTTCGAACTTGGGCAGCCCGGCGAAGGAGATGTGAAATGAGGCATTTCCTTTTTGTAGCAGCGGCACTCGCCGCCATCGCTGCACCCGCTTATGCCGAAACCATCGCCATCACCGGCGGCAAAGTCATCATCGGTGACGGCAGCGCACCGATTGAAGGCGGCACTGTGGTCATTCGCGACGGCAACGTGGTGTCCGCAGGCGCTGGCATCGCCGTTCCTGCCGGTGCGCGCCAGATCGACGCGAGCGGCAAGTGGGTAACCCCCGGAGTATTCGCTGGCTTCACACGTCTTGGTCTGGCCGAAGTTGATGCCGTTAACGGCACCAATGACAAAAGCGGCGGCAAGAGTGGTTTTTCTGCCGCCATCGATATAGCGCCGGCCATCGATCCCTTCCGTTCGCCCTTTGCGGTCAATCGCTCTGCCGGTGTAACCCGCGCCGTCGTTGCGCCCGAGGCAGCCGATAGCATCTTTGCAGGGCAGGGCGCGATTGCCGATTTAGGGGCAGACAGTGACCCGGTGACTAAAGCCCGCGCCTTTCAGTTTGCGGAATTTGGCGAAGATGGCGCGGCCAATGCAGGTGGTAGCCGTGCCGGAACGCATCTGCATTTCCGCGCGATGCTGCGCGAGGCGCAGGATTATGCTGCGGGTCGCGGGACGTTCGACGATGAATTGCTTAAGGCCGAAGATGCAAAAGCGCTCCTGTCGGTTTTGCGTGGTGAGACGCGTCTGCTGATCCATGTTGAGGGCGCGAACGACATGCTGCGCCTGATTGAGCTGAAGCGTGAATTTCCTGCTGTCAAAATGGTTTTTGTCGGCGCGACCGAAGGCTGGCGTGTTGCAGCGCAACTGGCGCAGGCAGGTATTCCCGTGATTGCGTCGGCGCTCAATGATTTGCCCGCTTCGTTCGAAATGCTCGGCGCGACGCAAAGCAATATCGGGCGGATGAAGGATGCAGGCGTCAAGGTCGCGATTGGTATGATCAATGACCGCGATTCCCATCAGCTGCGCTACACAACGCAGTATGCGGGTAATCTGGTGAGCCTTGAGACTGTGCCCGGCGCGACTGGATTGAGTTGGGACGAGGCATTCGCCGCCGTCAGCTCGGTTCCTGCGGACATCATAGGGGTAGGTGACCGGTACGGCAGCCTAAAAGCCGGTAAGGCCGCCGATGTTGTCGTCTGGGATGGCGACCCGCTTGAGCTATCAAGCGCACCGACAACGGTGATTATAGACGGAATCGAGCAGCCGCTTTCCAACCGCCAGCAACGCCTGCGCGACCGTTATGCGCGGCCTATGGAAGGGGACTTGACAAAGGCCTATGACCGGTAAATACTCACTGCGCTGAAAGCATTGCAAATTCGGGGGCGGAGGAAATAAATTGAGCGAATATCTGATGCTCATCTTCGCAACTTTGGCATTTGTCGGCACCCATTTTTTGATGTCGCATCCGATGCGCGCCAATTTCGTCCGGAGATTTGGTGAGGGCGGTTTCGCCATCATATATTCAGTCGTGTCCTTGGCGATGTTTTTTTGGGTCATTATCGAGTTTGGCCGTGCGCCGAAAGAAGCGCCCAACTGGGCTGTTGGGGACATCCTGTGGGCAGTGTCGAGCGCATTGACAATATTGGCGGCGGTGCTGTTCACCGGGTCGCTGGTGCGTAATCCCTCATTGCCCGGCGCCAGCGATAATTTGGCAGCGCAGAAACCTTCGGGGGTGTTCAGAGTTACCCGGCATCCCATGATGTGGGGCTTCGCCTTATGGGGTGTTGCGCACGTAATCGTGGCGCCGCGGACCGACAATTTTATCTTTTGCGGCGGTATCATCTTTCTGGCGTTGGTCGGATCAAAGGCACAGGAACGCAAAAAGGCGAGAATGATCGGCGTTGGCTGGGGCACATGGTTGCGCCAGACCAGCTTTTTCCCTCAGGTCGCTGCGCTACCGAAGATTGGCCCGGTACCGTGGGTTGCAGGCTTAATATTATGGGCGATTGCTACTTGGGGACACCAATATTTTGGCGGCTATCCGGCAGGACTGTTCCGCTGGCTATAGTCTCCTAAAGCCGGACCATTTTCATTCCCCGTTCGCCGTAACGCGGCCCCGCCGTTTCGCCGCGCGGTGCGGCGGCCTCAAGCTTTGCGATATCGTCGGCATCAAGAACGACATCAGCCGCTTTGGCGCTATCCTCCATCGTCACCCGGCGCTTGAAGCCGGGAATTGGGACGATATCGTCACCCTGCGCCAGCAACCATGCCAACGCGATCTGCGCATGGGTTGATCCATGTTTGGCCGCGACTTCGCCGACGATATCGACGACTTTCAGGTTCGTGGCGAAATTATCACCCTGATAACGTGGATCCTGCCGCCGCCAGTCATTTTCCGGAAGCTCTTCCAGGCTGCGAATTGATCCCGTCAGGAATCCCCGCCCGAGCGGTGAATAAGGCACAAAGCCGATGCCCAGTTCGCGGCAGGTCGGCAGAATATCCTCTTCAATGTCGCGTTCCCATAACGAATATTCGCTTTGCAATGCGGAAATCGGCGCAACCGCCGCCGCACGGCGCAGCGTTTCCGGCCCAGCCTCGGAAAGTCCGATATGCTTGATTTTGCCTTCGGTAATCAGGTCCGCCATCGCGCCGACAGTTTCCTCGATCGGCACATTGGGATCAACGCGGTGCTGGTAATATAGGTCAAGGCAATCAATGCCGAGGCGCTTCAACGTTCCTTCGACGGCGCTCTTTGCATTTGTACCTGAGCCATCGACGCCGACAATATTGCCGCCGTCAAACTTGAAACCGAACTTGCTGGCGATAACCAAGCCATCGCGCTTGCCCTTGATCGCTTCGCCGACCAGTTCTTCATTGGAAAATGGTCCATAAATTTGCGCGGTGTCGAAAAATGTGATGCCAAGATCGATGGCCTTATGAATCGTTTTGATTGCCTCATCAGGATCGGCATCCTCACCATAAGTGATGTTGCCGCCCTTGATCATCGGCATGCAGCCGACACCAATCGCGCTGACTTTCAGTCCGTTACCCAGCGTGCGATATTGCATCGGCCTTCTCCTTTTCGGGTGCTTCGATGGCGGTGGCAAGTGCGACATCCATCTGCACATTACCTGTAGTGCGGAAAATATCGGGAAGCGTCTCTACTGCGATGAGCAGTGCCAGTGGTTCGACCGGGATGCCAAGCGCAAGGCAGATTGGCGCAATCGAGGTCACAAAGCTGACTGTGCCGGGAAGGCTGACCGCGCCCATCGAGGTCAAGGCTGCTATAAAAATGGCGAAACTGTAATCGAAGGCATCGAGCTCAATACCGAACCAGTTGGCAACATAGAGCGCTACGGCAAGGTTCATCGCCGGGCCGGTGACCCGCAGCAACGCAACCGCCATTGGCAAAACCAAACCAGCTGTAGACTCGCGCACCCCGAGGGCCTCAGCTTTTTTGAGCATGAGAGGAAGGCTGGCCAATGAAGACTGGGTCGAAACCGCAAATGCCTGAACCGGCGCAATTTGCCGTGCATATTCGGTGAAGCGAATCTTTCCGGCGAATACCGCGACCAGATAGGCGAAGGCGCCTACCACTATGCCGACCAGCGATACCGTCACGATATAGTGCGCCACTGCGCCGAGTGCGGCCAATCCCGAACGGGCGCCGACCACGAAAGCCAGAGCGAACACACCAATAGGTGCGAGTTTCAGCACCCATTCAATGACTATGACCATCGCGTCGGCAAGCGCCTCAAAAAAGCCCGCCATTTGCGTACGGGGTCCCTGCGCCAGCCGCGTCACGGCGAACGCGAATACCATGGTGAAAATGAGCAGCGGCAAGATGGAATCATTGGCGGCCGCTGAAATCGGATTGGTGGGGACAAGGGCTACGATGAAGTCGCGTAAAGCCGGTTGTTCGGCAACCGCAGGTGCCGTTGTGAGCGCGGCTCGTAAAGCGGCGGCGCTCTCCTCGGGCATCGGCCACAGCGACAGAAAGAATGGCGTGAGGATTGCGCCCATCACCGCCGACAGCACCATCATCGCAACAATCCACGTAACCGTGCGCGCTGCCATTGGCCCAGCGCGCGCGGCCTCGGCACTTTTTACAATTCCGGTAATCAGTAACGCGACAACGAGCGGGACGACGGTCATCCGCAAGCCATTGAGCCACAAAGAGCCGAGAATATCTAACCAATAGGCCAGTTCTTCGCCAACTCCAGGGAGCTGGGCGGCTGCGAGAATGCCGAGCGAAAGGCCGACGACAAGGGCGATCAGGATACGGGTAGCGTTTGACATATTATGAGGTCTTGCCAGCGCGTCGCCCGCTATGCAAGGGAGTGCCGAGGCCAGACCATAATTCTACTTATTCCATAACAAAACAGGAACCAGAATGGCGCGCAAATATTTCGGAACCGACGGCATCAGGGGAAGGACCAATACCGGCGCAATGACGGCTGAAATGGCGATGAAAGTCGGGCAAGCGGCAGGCGCGCATTTCCTTCGGGGCGACCACAAGCACCGCGTCGTTATCGGCAAGGACACGCGGCTTTCGGGCTATATGATCGAAAATGCGCTGGTGGCGGGCTTCACCAGCGTCGGGATGGATGTGGTCCAGTTCGGGCCGATACCCACACCTGCCGTGGCGCTGCTCACCCGTTCGATGCGCGCCGATCTGGGCGTGATGATTTCGGCGAGTCACAATCCTTATGAGGATAATGGCATCAAACTGTTCGGTCCCGACGGTTTCAAGCTGTCCGATGCCGATGAAATTGCGATTGAGGCATTGCTCGATAAACCTGTGACCTTGGCCAATGCGCCCGATGTTGGACGCGCGCGCCGCATTGAGGATAGCCGTGGGCGATACATCCATGCGATCAAGGCCTGCGTGCCCGAGCATATCCGTTTCGATGGCCTTCATGTTGTGCTCGATTGCGCCAATGGCGCTGCCTATCAGGTTGCGCCGACTGCAATTTGGGAACTGGGAGCTAAAGTGACGCCGATTGGTGTGTCGCCCAACGGCAAGAATATCAATGACCGGGTGGGCTCGACGCATGTCGCGACGTTGCAGGAAACGGTGATTTCATCAGGGGCCGACATCGGCATCGCTTTGGACGGAGACGCCGACCGATTGATCGTCGTCGACGAAAAAGGCCGAGTTGTTGACGGCGACCAGATAATGGCACTGCTCGGCACCGCGATGAGCCGGGCGGGCAAGCTCACCGGCGACGGGATTGTCGCCACGGTAATGTCCAATCTGGGGCTGGAGCGGTATCTCGAACGCCAGCATTTAAAGCTCGTGCGCGCCAAGGTCGGCGACCGCTATGTGCTTGAGGAAATGCGGCGACATGGCATTAATGTTGGCGGCGAGCAATCAGGGCATATGATCATGCTCGACCATGCAACCACAGGCGACGGGACCATCGCCGCACTGCTTGTGCTGGTCCAGCTTGTCGAGAGCGGGAGGCCGGCGAGTGAGGTGCTTCACCTGTTCGATCCCGTACCGCAGCTTTTGAAAAATGTGCGTTTTTCTGGCGGCAAGCCACTCGACGACGCGGCGGTACAGGCAGTGATTGCCAGCGCAGAGGCCGAACTTGTAGGCAAGGGCCGCCTGGTCATCCGGCCGTCGGGTACCGAGCCTGTCATCCGCGTGATGGCCGAAGGTGACGATGCGGCGCAGGTCGAGCGCGTTGTCGATAGCATCTGCGATGCCGTCAGGGTAGCGGCAGCATGATAGCCGACGGCAAGCCTGCACGTATATTAATCATTGCTGGTTCAGACAGCGGAGGCGGGGCTGGGATCCAGGCTGATATCAAGACCGTAACGATGCTCGGCGGGCATGCGATGACGGCGATTACCGCGATTACCGCGCAGAACACGCTTGGCGTTGACGCAGTGCATATCGTGCCCACGCAAATGGTGATCGACCAGATTGCAGCAGTTGTCAGCGACATCGGCGTCGATGCGGTCAAAATCGGTATGATTGGCAATGCCGATACCGCGCATGCCGTGGCCGACAGCCTCTCGGAGCTATCCTGCCCAATCGTCTTCGATCCAGTGATGGTCTCAACCAGCGGTGCTGTGCTTGCCGATGCGGAGACTATTTCAGCGTTCGAGCGGCTGATGCGGTTGGCGACGCTGACCACGCCGAATCTGCCGGAATTGGAAGCTTTGGGCGGCAAGGACGCATTGCTCGCGCGGGGGATCCGCTTGCTCATCAAGGGCGGGCATGCAGATGGTGACCAGATTGTAGACGAGCTGCATCTCGCGCATGGGCAAAGCGAGATTTGGACGGACACGCGGATCGAAACGCGCAGCACCCACGGCACCGGATGCACCTTGGCGAGCGCAATCGTAACTGGACTGGGGCAGGGGATGGAACTTGTTCACGCGGTCGAGCGCGCGCGCCTGTTTGTGCGCCTCGCCTTGCTTGACGCGCCGGGGCTGGGTGATGGACATGGCCCGATGGGGCATCAATTTGTCCGGGAGGATGCGATGGTCGCGGGGCCGTCGCTCAATCAGGTCACCGTAGGCTCGCGCGATTATGCAGCATCTGTCGATTTCTACAAAACGCTCGGTTTGCTGCAAATTGTCGATAGTCCATCGAACGGCTATGCTCGTTTTGAGGTGCCCAATGGCGTGACATTCTCAATTCATGCCAGCGACGATATCAGCGCTTCGACGGTCGTCTATTTCGAAAGCAAGCGTCTCGACGCCTGGGTAACCGAGCTCGCCAGCCAGGGCTATGCCTTCGAACAAATGCCACAAGACGAAAGCTGGGGCTGGCGCGAGGCGCGGTTGCTCGATCCGTCCGGGAACATTGTGTGCCTCTACAGCGCAGGCGAAAACCGGCGCTATCCGGCCTGGCGGATATGATTGTCGGCGTCGACGAAGTAGGCAGGGGGCCGCTGGCTGGGCCAGTCGTTGCCGCCGCAGTGATACTTTGTCCCGATGGGATAGAGGGCCTTGATGACAGCAAGAAACTGTCGGCATCACGGCGCGCCCGCCTTGAAGCCGAAATCAAGGCGAAGTGCCACTGGGCCGTGGGGATGGCCTGTGTCGAAGAAATCGATGCTATCAACATATTGCAGGCCACATTGCTCGCGATGACGCGCGCGGTCGAAGCGTTGGAAATTGAACCCGCACTGGTAATGGTCGACGGTAACCGCTTGCCGCGCTGGCGTTACAAGGCTGAAGCCTTCATCGGCGGCGATGCGCTTCACCCCTGCATCTCGGCCGCCAGCATCATCGCCAAGGAACATCGCGACCGCATCATGGTCGCTGCTGATAACGATTATCCGGGCTATGGATGGGCGTCGAACAAAGGCTATGGCGCGGCAGTGCATATGGACGCGTTGAAGCGTTTGGGACCGACGCCGCTCCATCGCAAAACCTTTGCGCCCGTTGCGCAGATGCTTTTGGTGTAACGGAGTGTAAAACTTTCAGTGTGAGTCCTTAGGGCAACACCACTACCTGTTGAGTCCCTACAGAATCGCCAGACTCTATATCTTGTGCCGGACTCGTTTCGTTCCGGCCATATACTGCGCTGTTAACCATATATTATCAGCTTTCCTGCAGGTTAACGGCCTTGACGTTAAGCTTTCGCGGACTCATCGCAGATGCTTCAACGCCATCGGGAGCGGGCAATGGGTGTTATTGAGAGAATTAAACCAGCCACAAAGTTGCGGTCTGTCGAGCCGCAAGCCCTTCCGCTGAATCAAATTTTGCGCATGGACTGTATTGAGGCGATGCGTTCTCTGCCGGATGCGTGCATCGATATGGTGTTCGCCGATCCACCGTATAACCTTCAGCTCGGTGGTGATTTGCTCCGGCCAGACAACAGCAAGGTCGACGCGGTCAACGATGAGTGGGACAAGTTCGCTAGTTTCGCGATTTACGACAAGTTCACGCGCGAATGGCTCGCCGAAGCGCGCCGCATTCTGAAAGCTAACGGTTCGCTCTGGGTCATCGGAAGCTACCACAATATCTTCCGTGTTGGCACTGCGGTGCAGGACGCAGGCTACTGGATTTTGAACGACATCGTCTGGCGAAAGTCGAACCCGATGCCCAATTTCAAGGGAACGCGCTTCACGAATGCGCATGAAACATTGATCTGGGCATCGAAGAGCGAGAAGTCGAAATATACCTTCAACTACCGCGCGATGAAGACGCTGAACGACGAATTGCAGATGCGTTCCGACTGGCTGATCCCTATTTGCGGCGGTCAAGAGCGGCTGAAGCGCAACGGCACTAAGGCACATCCGACGCAGAAACCTGAGGCATTGCTTTACCGGATATTGCTCGCTTGCACGAAGCCGGGTGATGTCGTGCTCGATCCGTTCTTCGGGACCGGTACCACCGGCGCCGTGGCGCGCCGCTTGGGCCGTGACTGGATTGGCTGTGAGCGTGAGAGCGTTTACTGCGAGGTTGCCGAGGAACGTATTGCCGCGGCGCTCCCTTTGGATGAAAGCGCGCTCAAAACCATGCAGTCGCCGAAATCAGCACCGAAGGTAGCCTTTGGGCAGCTGGTTGAAGCGGGATATCTGAATCCGGGTGCAACGTTGTTTGATCGCAAGCGGCAGTTCGAGGCAACAGTTCGCGCCGATGGCTCGCTGGGATGCGGAACGGTCGACGGCTCGATCCATAAAGTCGGGTCGACGATCCAGAACGCACCGAGCTGTAATGGCTGGACCTATTGGCATTACGAAGCTGCCGACGGCGCGATGAAGCCAATTGATGACCTCCGCCAAACCTATTTGCTCGCCACTGAACCGTGAGCGACATTTATCTTCGCCCGACCGGTTATGTTGACAGCCCACAACGGCATGATAGCGCGTGCGCCAGGCTCGCCGGAACGATGCTGTGGTTTTCGCAGATCGAGGTGATCGACAAAAGCGCAGGACGTAACTTGGTCAGCGTGCACGATTGGGATGCATTTGTTGCGAATTTGCCCACGGACAAGCAATCCCGGTCCATCCAGCTTTACGCGCGCATGACCGAACCACGCGCGGCGTTGCAGATGGGCCAACGGACTATCCGCCTCGATCAGCCGCAGGTGATGGGCATCATCAACATGACTCCCGACAGTTTCTCCGATGGCGGCAAAAATGCCGACATTGATGCTGCTGCCGATGCTGCCTTTGCCATGACCAGCGCCGGCGCGGCGATGATCGACGTCGGTGGCGAATCCACGCGCCCCGGAGCGCCTTTGGTGTGGGAAGGCGACGAAATTGCACGCGTCGAGCCGCTCATCAAACGCCTGTCTGCATCGGGCACTGCCATTTCCATCGACACGCGCAAGGCCGCGGTGATGGAGGCTTCGGTGGCTGCGGGCGCTACGATGATCAACGATATCTCGGCCTTGCTGTTCGACGATCGCGCGCTTGAGGTTGCCAAAGCACTTGATGTACCCATTGTGCTGATGCACGCGCCGAGCCAAGGCAGCGATCCGCACAAAGGTGGCGACTATGCCGACGTCGTGCTCGATGTTTTCGACTGGCTTGAAGCGCGCGTCGATGCGGTCGAGGCGGCAGGAATTTCGAGGAGCAAGATTCTGGTCGATCCGGGTATCGGTTTTGGAAAATCGCTCAGCGACAATCTGGCAATCATAAATAACCTGTCGATCTATCATGGCATTGGGTGCCCGATCCTGTTTGGCGCAAGCCGCAAACGGATGATCGGCGCGCTGTCCAATGAAGCGTCTGTCGAGCAACGTCTTGGTGGCTCTATTTTTCTGGCGATGAAAGCGGTCGAACAAGGCGCACATATCGTTCGCGTTCACGATGCGGTTGAAACAGTTCAGGCCGTGCAAGTATGGCGCGGATTACGCGACGCGGCGCTAACCGCCCGCGCGTAACCCTACCGCGATTTGGCTGCATTGACGGGTAGCTGAATATTCGCGAATGCAAGGGCTTGGTGAATGGAGTACCCGGCATGACTGCCAAATATATTGTCGCTTATATCGCAACGGGCATCGCTTTTGCCGCCATCGACAGCGCCTGGCTACGCAGCATGTATACGCGGCTGTATCAGCCCGAAATCGGTGAGTTGATGATGAAGGGTGGGTTTCGGATGGGGCCTGCTGTGATATTCTATCTGCTGTATATTCTCGGCATGATGATTTTTGCGGTGGGTCCCGCGCTGCAAAGCGGCAAGTGGCAGACGGCGCTCATCTGGGGCGCCTTGCTCGGTTTCTTTTGCTATATGACTTATGATTTGACCAACCATGCCACGATGAAGGTATGGAGCACCAAGGTGACGGTCCTCGATATCATGTGGGGAACATTTTTGACGGGGTCGGCTTCGGTCGTCGGTTACTGGATAACGACCGCCATCATGGGCCGCAATTAAGCGACGTCGCTAATCCCGAGATCGGCCAATTTGCGATAGAGCGTTGAACGGCCGATACCCAGGCGGCGTGCAACTTCGGTCATTCGTCCGCGATAATGGCCGATTGCAAGACGGATGACATCGGCTTCGATTTCCTCGAGCGGACGCATATTGCCGTCGGCTTCGTAAAGCGTCACCCCGATGCCGTCGTTCGCGCCAGCGCCCAACGACCCACCATTTCCGGGTACGCCGACGGCAGCGGATATTTGCGGGAATTCTTCCGGCGTCAGCGCATCGCGTTCGCATAGAACAGCGGCGCGGAACAGCGCGCTTTGCAATTGGCGGACATTGCCGGGCCAGCTGTAGCCGCGCAGCATTGTCAGCGCTTCATCGGTAATACCAAGGCTGCGAAGGCCGGGCTGGCTTGCCATACGACCCAAAAAATGCCGTGCTAGCGCTGGAATATCGCTGGTGCGGTCGCGCAACGGCGGGATAGTGAGTTGCACCACATTCAGGCGATAATAGAGGTCCTCGCGAAATTCGCCGCTCGCCAGTCTTTCGGTAAGATTGCAGTTGCTCGCCGAAATCAGGCGAACATCAATGCGATAGCTGTGCGTAGCGCCCAAGGGCTGAATCTCATTCTGCGTGAGCAGGCGGACGAGGCGGACCTGCGTTTCGGGCGGCAAATGGTCGACCTCGTCAAGAAAGACAGTGCCACCCTCGGCTTGCTGCAAAATGCCGACACGGCGATCAAAGGCACCGGCGAAGGCGTCTTTTTCGTGACCGAACAGCACCGAGTCCAAAAGGTTCGGCGAAATTGCGCCGCAGTTCACCTTAAGAAAGGGTAGCTTGGAGCGCGGACTGGCGGCGTGGATAGCATCGGCAACAACTTCCTTGCCCACGCCCGATTCACCTTCGATAAAAATTGGCGCACGGCTGCGCGCGGCTTTCGCAGCAATGGCGAGCGCAGTACGGAATGCAGGGGCGGAACCGATGATCTCTTCAAAAGCCAAGGGTTGAGAAATCTTCTCGGTCATCGGATGAAGTTCGCCGAATTCCTTGCTCTTGTCGGCTGCCATGCTGAGTGCGGCAATCAGGCGTTCGGCGGCGACCGGCTTGATAATATAATCCGAGGCCCCGGCGCGCATCGCATCGATTGCCGCTTCGTTGGAGCCAATTGCCGTCATCAAAAGGATCGGCAATGCCGGGCGACGCGATTTGAGTTCGGCAATCAGCGACGCCGAATCAGATCCTGGTACCCATTGATCGAGCAGGATGGCATCGAGCATCATTCCGTCCTGCGTGCCGAGCATCGCGATCGCGGTTTCGGCGTCACGGGCGAAAACCGTGCGCCAGCCAGCGCGTGACGCGATGGCCGACACCAACCGGCATTGGGCCGGCTCGTCATCGACAAGCATCAACAATCTGGTCTCGCGTTCGTTCATCCACCGTCCATGGGCTAACTCTGGAAAAATTGTGGTAACGGGAATGGGTAAAGAGCCGATTAAGCACCCGTAACATTTTCTTTAGCGCACTGGCTTGAGGATATGAAATTCAGCGGTTAAGGCGGTTACCAACACAATATGCAGTTGGAGGCACACGTGGCAGGAAATCAGGATATCGGACCAGCGAAAGAAACCTATTCGGGTTTCATCTCACTTTTCAAATGGGGCACTGTCGTTTCCGTCGCGGTGACGGCACTGGTTGTGTTGATCATCGCCAGCCGCGCCGCCTGACGTGGTGAAAATCGCTGTATTGAAGGAAACTTCCATCGGTGAGACGCGCGTTGCGGCCTCTCCTGAAACGATAAAGAAATATATCGGGCTGGGTGCCAGCGTTGCCGTCGAGACGGGCGCCGGGCTGACGGCTTCGGTCAGCGATTCCGAATATGAGGCGGCGGGTGCGTCGGTTGGCGCTTTAGCAGCCACGCTAAAAGACGCAGATATCATTCTCGGCGTGCACGGTCCCGACCCGAAAGCCTTGAAGGGAATGAACGCCGGGGCTTGGCTTGTTGCAGGGCTCGATCCATTTGGCCAGCGGTCTCGTGTGGATGAATATGCCAAGGCTGGTGTCGAGGCACTGGCGATGGAGTTCATGCCGCGCATTACCCGCGCGCAGTCGATGGACATATTGTCATCGCAGTCAAACCTCGCTGGATATAAAGCCGTTATCGAAGCCGCCTCGGTCTATGGGCGGGCGTTTCCGATGATGATGACTGCAGCGGGTACCGTCAGTGCGGCTAAGGCCTTCATCATGGGCGTAGGTGTTGCCGGTTTGCAGGCAATTGCGACCGCACGCCGCTTGGGAGCGCAGGTTTCGGCAACCGATGTGCGTTCGGCGACCAAGGAACAGATTGAATCTTTGGGTGCGAAAGCAATTTTCGTTGAAAATGTCGCAGGCATCGAAGGTGAGGGCGCTGGCGGCTACGCAACCGAAATGTCCGATGAATATAAGGCGGCGCAGGCCGAACTGGTTTCTGCGCACATCGCCAAGCAGGATATCGTCATCACGACCGCGCTGATTCCGGGCCGCCCAGCCCCGCGCCTGATTTCAGACGCACAGATTGCGAGCATGAAGGCAGGCTCGGTAATTTTCGACCTTGCGGTTGCACAAGGCGGCAATGTCGAGGGTTCGAAACCGGACGAAGTCGTAGTCAAACATGGCGTAAAGATCATCGGCTACGCGAACACTCCGGCGCATCTGGCGGCGGACACATCGGCATTGTTCTCGCGCAACCTGTTCAACTTCCTTTCTGCCTTTTGGGACAAGGAAGCAGGCAAACCGGTACTG
>JBGSPK010000006.1:0-5453 GCA_041738665.1 Sphingorhabdus sp.
TGTGGAAAGCGCGCCTAACAACCGTGCGAGCAGGCTTTGTCAAGTCGGGATTGCCTGTTATGGCCCAAACCGCATGCAGATTCATCCACTCATCACCGACAGCAAACGACTCGCCGAATTGTGCGAGCGGCTCGCCCAATCACCCTTTGTTGCGGTCGACACCGAATTCATGCGGGAAAATACCTATTATCCCGACCTTTGCCTAGTTCAGCTAGCGGACGCCAACGAGGCGGCAGCAATCGACCCCAAGGCAGAGGGGCTCGACATAAGCCCAATGCTCGATCTGCTTTGCAATAACGAGGATGTGCTGAAGGTATTCCACGCTGGCGGGCAGGATATCGAGATTTTCTTCAACCTCACCGGTAAGACACCGCATCCGATGTTCGACACGCAAATCGCGGCGATGGCGTTGGGGCAAGGCGAGCAAATTGGCTATTCCAATCTGGTCGATCTGTGGATGAGCATCCAGCTCGATAAAGGTGCACGCTTCACTGATTGGTCGAGACGGCCATTGGACAAGCGCCAGATCGATTATGCGATTGCCGACGTCACGCATCTATCGGTGATCTTCCCGATGATGCTCGAAAAGCTGAAGGTGACCGGACGCGGCGCATGGCTCAATGATGAGATGGAACGGATTTCAGACGCCGCCAATTATCGGAACGATCCGGAAAATGCCTGGAGCCGGATCAAGGTTCAGTCGCGCAAGCCCGAAGTGCTAGGCCGCCTGCAAGCAATGGCCGCATGGCGCGAGAAAGAAGCACAGCGCAAGAACATCCCGCGCGGGCGGATCATGAAGGATGAAACCCTCGCAGATATCGCCGCGCATCCGCCAAAATCGCAGGCCGATTTGCCCAAGGTCCGCGGCCTTTCGCCTGCATGGCGCGATAATGAAATTGGCGCACGTCTGATTGGTGTCATCGAGGCCAGTCAGCCAATGTCACGCGACATTTTACCTGACCGCAGCCGTGGTGCTCCGGGCGGCGGCAAGGATGGGTCGCTTGTCGCTGACCTGTTGAAGCTGTTACTCAAGATCCGGTCGCGTGAGATCAACGTTGCCCCTCGACTCATGGTGCGCACGGAAGAACTTGAGCGGCTAGCGGCTGGCGAACGCGAGGATCTCGAAGTGCTGACGGGCTGGCGCTATGAACAATTCGGACGCGACGCGCTGGACCTGGTCGAGGGCCGTTTGGCATTCGCGGTGGTCAATGGTAAGCTGAAAATGACGCATACACGAGAAGAGGATATGGTGAGATGAGAGCCATGATGCCGGTTGTAATACTGGCCTTGACCGCTTGCACTGGCCCTGTCCGCGAAGCGCCCTATACAACCGAGCCTGTGCCAGTCGATAAGGCAGGTGGTTTCAGTTGCGCCGCCGAATCGGTCCAATATGCTATCGGTCAGAAAACCAGCGTTGAACTCGGGTCGAAGCTGGTAAAAGAGAGCGGATCGCAATCATTACGCTGGCTACCTCCGCGTTCCGCCGCAACAATGGATTACCGGCAGGACCGGCTGAACATAGCGTATAATGACGACATGGTGATCACCCGCGTCAATTGCGGCTAAGCGTCGAGCACTCTTTTTACCAAAGTCAGATTAACCGGTGCATTGTCCGCCAAAGCCCTTGCATTGGCAGCACGGGCAAAGCTCTCGATGGCGGCGTAGCTGCGTTCAATGCGCCGCTTGACATAGCTTAGTGCATCAATGCTGATTGCTGCGCCCCGATCAGCCAGCTGCTTTTGCAACAATTGCTCGATCATCTCATCATCGGGCGGCGCGATTTCAAGCAAAAGAGCAGCCCCCAAACGCGACTGCAAATCGGGTAACGAAATGTTCCAGTCCGCCGGACGCCACCGTGATATCAGCAGCAACGGCACTTCGGTCTCTTGCGATCTATTCCACGCGTTGAAGAGCGTTTCGGCGGCACTGGTCTCCGCATCATCGATGACCGTCCCGCCCTGCCCAGAAAAATAGCGCGCCATCAGGCTTTTACCTGAGCGTCCAGGCCCTGTCAGTATCGCACAGCGTCTTGGCCATGTTGCAGCGCTACTCAGCCCCGCAAAGGCAGTTGAATTGGAGGGTGTGATGATCAGGCTGGACGACGCGCCGCCACGCAGTTCGTCCAAAGGCAAGGCAATCTGGCGCATCAATTCAGCGATTAAAGCTCACGGACGGGGTGGCTGCGCGGGCGGGGTTGACGGGACATCGCGTGGCGCATCATCTTCGGGCACGACCGATTTGACGACGTCTTCGAGTGACTGGGTTGTCGGCGGATCTATTTGCGGGTCGACCCCGCCTTCAACCGGCGTTTCCTGCACTTCGGTATCGAGCTCTTCTTCGTCGACCACTTCCTGTTCCAGCACAAGCGATGCGTCGGCGCGCAAACGTCCGGCGGCAAGTGCCGACTGGAACAATTCGTCCATTCGCACGACTGCCTGATCCATCATCGCTGGAATGCCCGAACTATTCGATGTCCGAAGCGTAAAGGAACCGAGGAATTTGTTGTCAGGACCATAGCGTGCAGAGAAACGGCCGACTACAGGCCCTCCAGGCCACTGCCGTTCAATGCGAGCGATGGGAATAATCACATCTGCAGCACCAAACTGATCAAGAATCGTCCGCCACCACCCACGGCTGCGTCGGTCGATTTGCCCCGCGTTTAACAAAAGCGATTCGCCGCCCGCACCACTTGGCCGGACATAATCGATGGTGCTTTCTGCGGTGCGATATTTGGCCCAGCTGCGCTGCCACGACGTACGCTGTTCGAACACCGTCGGCGCACCTGCCGTATAGGTAACGGGTAACAGCAACAACGGTGCCGAGCGCCGCCGAACGCCGCTTACGCCAAGTAATTGCCCTGCCCTCGCACGGTCAAAAAGCACGCCAAGCTTTGCCACATAGCGGCGCGGACCAATATGCTCTTCTTGGACAACAATTGCCGCAACAATCCCGTCAAGCGTCGAATCGGATAGGGTTGCACCCGCACTGCCATGGGTTTTGCGCCACAGCGCGCTCCACGCGAGGCGCTGCGCCTCTTCCCACCCCTTTTGCCGGGCTTCGAATGCGTTTTTGCCAGTGACATTGACAGAGACGCCCGTGACTTCGAAATCGCCGGTGCTGGCAATCGGCGCGATACCGCGCTTTGGACCTTCAATTTGGGCAACAACAATGCCGCCACCAATCAGCGCCAATGGCAGGCCGATTACCGCAATTCCAAACCATTTCCCGCCCGATTTTTTCATTGCCGCAACCTTTAGGCGACATAGGCGTGGAATTCCAACCCTGTTCTCGCTAACGGCGGTAAATGGACGCAAAACAGAATTCGAACGAACCCTATACCTACGCCAAAGCGGGCGTTTCCATCGACGCGGGCAATGCACTGGTGCGGGCGATTGCGCCGTTAGCGAAAGCGACGAGACGCGCAGGCGCAGATGCCGATTTGGGCGGATTTGGCGGGTTTTTCGATTTGAAGGCCGCCGGGTTCAACGATCCGTTGCTCGTCGCAGCCAATGACGGCGTTGGCACAAAGCTGAAGCTCGCTATCGAATCGGGGCGGCACGAAGGCGTTGGCATCGACCTCGTGGCGATGTGCGTGAACGACCTGATTGTACAAGGTGCAGAGCCGCTCTTCTTCCTCGATTATTATGCCAGTGGCAAACTCGATCTCGACGTCGCCACCGCAGTGGTCGCGAGCATCGCCGAAGGCTGCAAACTCGCTGGATGCGCGTTGATCGGTGGCGAGACCGCTGAAATGCCGGGGATGTATTCGGACGGCGACTATGATCTCGCCGGTTTCTGCGTTGGCGCGGTCGAGCGCGATCAGGTGCTGACGGCGGGCAAGATTGCTGAAGGCGATGTTTTGCTGGGGCTGGCGTCTTCGGGCATCCATTCGAACGGATTTTCGCTTGTGCGGCGATTGGCGACTGACAAGGGCTGGAAACTCGACCGGCCTGCTTTGTTTGACCAGAATGTGATCCTGATCGACGCGCTGATGGCTCCGACTCGTATTTATGTGAAGTCGCTACTGCCGTTGGTCCGTACCGGAAAGATCCACGCGATGGCGCATATCACTGGCGGCGGCTTGCTTGAGAATATCCCGCGCGTGTTGCCTTCTGGTTTGCACGCTCATGTCGATGCCGACGCATGGGAGCAGCCGCGCCTGATGGCGTTTCTGCAAGCGCAGGGCAATATCGAACCCGAAGAAATGGCGCGCACGTTTAACTGCGGTGTCGGGATGGTGGTTGCGGTTGCGGAAGCCGACGTTGCCGATGTGACGGCGGCGTTGCAAGCGGCTGGCGAGACTGTGCACCGCATCGGCCATATTGCGGCTGGCGAAAAGGGCTGCACCGTAACAGGCAGCGTCGAGAAATGGAGCGCGCAATCCGACTGGACCGCGACCCACAATGGCTAAAGCCAAAGTCGCCGTCCTGATCTCGGGCAACGGCACCAACATGGCCGCCCTGCTCTACGCCACCAAAGCGCCCGTCTGCCCATATGAACTAGTCCTCGTCGCCAGCAATAACCCTGATGCCGAAGGCCTGAAACTCGCCGCAGCGGAAGGCATTGACACGTTTGTACAAAGTCACGAGCACTTCGATCGCGCGGTCCATGACGCGATGATCCACGACCGGATTGTCCATGCAGGCGCAACGCATATCGCACTCGCGGGTTATATGCGGATATTGAGCGAGGCATTTGTGCAGAAATGGGAGGGGCGAATGCTCAACGTCCATCCGTCTTTGCTGCCCAAATATAAGGGTCTTCACACCCACCAACGAGCGATTGAGGCTGGCGACAGTCATGGCGGCTGCAGCGTGCATCTGGTGACGGCGGAGCTTGATGACGGGCCGGTGCTTGGCCAGATGCAGGTGGCGATTTTGCCCGATGACACCGCCGACACACTGGCCGAGCGAGTCAAGCTGGCCGAGCATCAGCTGTATCCGCGCATTCTGGCCGAATATATCAGCCGTGACACCGATCCTGAATGGCTTGTCCAACAGATCCGCGAACGCGCGCTGGAGCAGCCCGAGGCCGACGAGGTCACCAGCCACGGAATGCCCTGCTTCGGCATCATCGGCGGCAAGAAATTCGCCTATGTCTCGGTCGACCATCATGGCGACGGCAAAACCGCTTTGCTGGTCAAAATCAGCGGCGCGGAGGAGCAGGCGATGCTGATCGACAGCGACGAAGACCGCTACTACCGCCCCGCCTATTTCGGCGACGGATGGATCGGCATCAGGCTCGATCTGGGCGACACCGACTGGGAACATATTGGGGAATGGCTGGCGAAAAGCTGGCTGGCGGTCGCGCCGAAGAAGTTGACGAAGCTGATGGATGTGGCGGGGGAGTTTTGATAATGCTCCAGCTACGATTAGCCGTCTTCCAAGACATTCCGACGATGCACTCTATCCGGACAAGTGTGACAGAGAATATCCTGTCGCAGGGCAGCATGT
>JBGSPK010000108.1:0-3867 GCA_041738665.1 Sphingorhabdus sp.
GCCGCAAAAGAGCAAAAGCTGCATGCTGCGGGGTATCTCGCTTATGACGCAGGTAGCGCATTACTTCCCCAGTTAGCCGTTGCCCCTGACGCGCCGCTCGCCTGGTTTGGTTTATTCGAGCGATTTGAAGCAATTAGTACAGACGCCATAGCGTCAAATCTACCGGACGCCGCCGGGGCGTGGCTGTCTGCGCTACGACCCGGAATATCCCGCAAGGACTATTCCAACGCGTTTGAAATGGTGCAGGATTATATCGCCGCAGGCGACATCTATCAGGCTAATCTGACATTTCCGCTGTCCGCTGACTATATCGGCGACCCGCTGGCGCTTTATGCCGCGCTTCGCCCTCGTGCGGCGGCGGGATATGGCGGTTTTATCTGGACGGGTGAAAGGCATTATCTGTCATTTTCTCCCGAGCTATTTTTTGCATTGAAAGATCGGCGTGTGACGACCAAACCGATGAAGGGTACCGCCGAACGCCGTGCTGACGCTGATGCAGATATGGCCCAGGCCGAGCACCTTCGTACCGACCCAAAGCAACGCGCCGAAAATCTGATGATCGTCGACCTCTTGCGCAACGATCTGTCGCGGGTGTGTGAGGCAGGTTCGGTGGCGGTGCCAGAGCTTTTTCATATCGAAAGCTATCCAACGGTCCATCAAATGACTTCTACCGTGACTGGGATCCTGCCGAACAATAAAGACGCGATAGACGTCATAGAGGCGCTCTTCCCCTGCGGATCTATTACCGGCGCACCTAAAATCCGGGCGATGCAGATCATCAACGAAGTCGAAACTGCGTCACGCGGAATTTACTGCGGATCGATCGGGCGCATCGATGCCAATGGCGACGCGGCATTTAACGTCGGTATTCGCACTTTTACCTTGTGCGATGAAGCGAAGACGGTTTCACTGGGCCTCGGCTCAGGCATCGTTGCAGACTCGCAGGAAAGCGACGAATGGGCGGAGTGTCTGGCGAAGGGGGATTTTGCCAAGTTGGAAGGTTATGGGTTTGACCTGATCGAGACGATGCGCTTCGAACCAGCGGAGGGAATCTTGCGGCTTGAGCTGCATCTTGAGCGAATGAAGGAAAGCGCGCGCATTTTCGGGTTCGAATTCGACCGGCACGATGCACGCAACAAATTGCATGCGGCAACTTTTCATCTGGATACTTTGTCGAAAGTCAGGCTGCTCGCATCGCAACAAGGTGCGTTGGCAATAGAAATTCGCTCTTTGGTTGAAGTCGAGGAGTGGCGGGTGGCGGTGATGCCATTGCCGGTTGATCCGCAGGACTTCAGGTTGCGACACAAGATATCCGACCGGGCTTTTTATGATGATGCGCGTAAGTCGCGCGCTGATTGCGATGAGGTGATCTTTGTCGGCAAGGACGGGCGGCTTACCGAAGGCAGCATCAGCGCACTCTTTGTCGAGCGCGAAGGAAAACTGCTCACCCCAAGGCTCGAAACCGGCCTGCTTCCCTCGGTGCTGCGGCAAGAGATGATCGCCGAGGGGAAATCCGAAGAGGCTGATCTCGAAATTGAAGATCTTTCGAACGGCTTCTTTGTCGGAAACAGCCTGCGCGGTCTTATTCGCGCCAACAGGGTTGCGTAACTTTTAGCGACGCATTAGGGGCAGCCACGCAATTTGCGTTCAAAAAGCCCATGAAAGTAATGCCATGATCGACCATTTGTCCCGCGCGCTTGGCCGCATCGCCCCTTCGGCAACGCTTGCCATGTCGGGCCGTGTCATCGAGTTGAAGGCACAAGGCATTGATGTCATCGGCCTTTCGGCTGGCGAGCCCGATTTTGACACGCCAGACTTCGTCAAGGAGGCGGCTATTCAGGCCATCCGTGACGGCATGACCAAATATACAGCCGTTGACGGCATTGCGCCGTTGAAACAGGCAATCATCGCCAAGTTCAAGCGCGACAATGGAATCGATTATGGGCCAAAACAGATTACGGTAAATTCCGGCGGCAAGCATACCCTGTTCAATGCCTTGGTTGCGACCATCGACAAAGGCGATGAGGTCATTATCCCTGCCCCTTATTGGGTGAGCTATCCTGACATTGTGCAATTTGCTGGCGGAACGCCTGTTATAATCATGGCAAACGCCGCACAAAATTATAAAATCACGCCAGAGCAACTGGATGCGGCAATTACCCCCAACACGCGGTGGCTGATTCTCAATTCGCCTTCGAACCCGACTGGTGCGGCCTATAATGCAGTTGAACTGGAGGCGTTGGGTCAGGTTTTGCTGAAACATCCGCACGTCATGCTGCTGACCGACGATATGTACGAACATATCTGGTATGCGCAGTCACCCTTTGCGACGATGCTTCAGGTCTGCCCGGAACTTTATGATCGCACATTGACGATGAATGGTGCGTCGAAGGCTTATGCGATGACCGGCTGGCGTATCGGCTATGCGGGTGGGCCCGAATGGCTGATAAAGGCGATGGCCGATTTGCAGTCGCAGTCGACTAGTAACCCATGCTCGATTTCACAATATGCCGCGCTAGCTGCACTGACCGGTCCGCAGGATTTTCTGCGGGAACGTAATGCGGCATTCAAGGAACGGCGCGATCTTGTGGTCGCGATGCTCAACGATGCGCCCGGGCTCAGTTGCCCTACGCCCGAAGGTGCTTTCTACGTTTATCCTGACGCCAGCGGTGTGATTGGCAAAACGACACCGAAGGGCAAGAAAATCGAAACCGACGCCGATTTGATCGATTATTTTCTCGACGATTATCGCGTTGCCGCGGTCCATGGCGCCGCCTTCGGCCTTTCGCCAGGCTTCCGTATTTCTTATGCGACATCGGCAGAAGTTCTCAAGGAAGCATGCACCCGCATCCAGTCGGCGTGCGCGGCGCTCGTCTGACCGCAGATGAACAAAAGAAAACGGCGCGTTAAGTAGGACTTAACCCGGACTCTGCTTGAAACCTTTTGTGGCGCGGTAACGTATCTACCGCAGCTACCGAATAGGCAGCAGAACCAGAGAAACAAAATGGACCGTATTTTCAACTTCGTGCGATCAGATCTTTTCCTCAGCCTTGCGGGCGGATTTGCCTTGGGGGTTGCCGGACTTGCGATAGTAAAGCCAGCTGCGGCGCAGAGCGTGGATGTCGAAGCAGCGCGGTCGATTACGGTTGGAGCGCCCGTTCATGAAAATATTTCCCCGAGCAAATAGACTGACCCTTCGCTTGCTGCCCGTCGCAGCGGCACTTCTATTCACTACCGCGTGCGGCACCAACGCCACCTCGCTGATCGGTACAGCTGAAGCCGCCGAAGGCATCCGCATCGCTGCACCCACTACGCCAATTGTCGAGCCGAAGGGGATGCAGACTGCGGTATTTGCCGGGGGTTGTTTCTGGGGGATCGAAGGCGTGTTCGAACGTGTAAAGGGCGTGACCAGTGTCGAATCCGGCTATTCGGGTGGTACAAAGGTGAGTGCGGATTATGATCTGGTCAGCGGCGGACGCACTGGCCACGCCGAATCTGTCCGTATCCGCTACAATCCTGCACTGGTAAGCTATAACGACCTGCTTCACATTTTCTTTTCGGTAACGCACGACCCGACCCAATTGAACCGCCAGGGGCCGGATACGGGCAGCCAATACCGCACTGCAATTTTCCCAGCAACAGCAGCGCAACGCAAGGCGGCGTCATCTTACATCACGCAGCTGGGTAAGGCCGGTTACTGGAAAAAGCCGATTGTGACCAAAATCGAAGCCTATAGCTTCTTTCCTGCAGAAACATATCATCAGGACTTCATGGCAAAAAACCCGGCTCATCCCTACATCACCGCATGGGACAAGCCGAAGGTCGCGAATCTGAAGCGCTTGTTCCCCAACCGCTATCGTTGATTAA
>JBGSPK010000110.1:0-8664 GCA_041738665.1 Sphingorhabdus sp.
GCTGGCTGGATGGCCGCTTGTTTGATTGCCAAGGCATGGCCGCAGCACAAAATTACGGTAGTCGAGTCCCCCGACATTGGCATCATCGGCGTCGGTGAAGGTTCTACGCCGCAATTGAAGGCGTTTTTCGATACGCTCGGGTTGGCTGAGTCGGACTGGATGCCGAAATGTAATGCGACGTATAAAGCCGGAATCAGTTTCCACGGCTGGTCGGAACGGCCGGGGTTTGAGAGCTATTTTCATCCGTTTCACACCCAGCTCGACAACTTCACCGAACCACAATTCGCCTTTCACACCCGCGCGCGACGTACGGGGCGTGATGTTTTTGCCCATCCTGACCGTTTCTTTCTACCGGCGCGGATTGCCGCAGAACAACGCGCGCCGATAGCGCGAGCCAATTTCCCGTTCCAGATCGGCTATGGCTATCATTTTGATGCTGTGTTGGTTGGCCGCGTTTTGCGCGATCATGCCATAACCAAGCTAAACGTAGCCCATCTCGAGCGCACCGTGTCCCAAGTCCTGCTCAATCAGGAAGGCAATGTCGCGTCCCTTCGCGTTGAAGACGGCAACGAGATTGCTGGTGACTTCTTCATTGATTGCAGCGGATTTCGCGGGACAATCATCCAAAAGGCCTTGAACGAGCCATTTATTCCGTTTGCTGAAAACCTCTTCAACGACCGTGCCGTAGCAATGCCCACGCCGAACGATGAAGGCGACCTGCCAAGCGAAACCCGCGCCACCGCACTGTCGGCAGGCTGGGCATGGCGCATCCCGCTAACCAGCCGCGCCGGCAATGGCTATGTCTATTCCTCGCGCTATGTCGACGCCGACGCCGCCGAAACCGAATTGCGGCAGCATCTGGGTTTGATCGACAGCGACGTCGAGGCGCGCCATTTGCAGATGAACGTCGGGCGGGTCGAGCGCAGCTGGGTCAAAAACTGCCTCGCCGTCGGCCTGTCACAAGGCTTTATCGAACCGCTGGAAGCCACTGCGCTGCACATCGTGCAGGCAACGGTCGAAGGCTTTATTCAGTCGTTCGAAGATGGCGGGCTAACCAACAAACACGCCGCCGCCTTTAACGAAAATATCGGCCGTCGCTATGATGGTATCCGCGACTATATCGTGGCGCATTACCGGATGAACCAGCGAACGGACAGCGACTATTGGCGCGACAATTCCGCCAATCAATGCCTGTCCGACAATCTCAAATCGGTGATGACCGCGTGGTTCACTGGTGCCGATCTGTCTGCGGAAATCCAAAATCTCGATATTGGCCGCTATTACAGCTCTTTGTCATGGCATTGCCTGCTCGCGGGCTATGGCACATTCCCGCCCGATGCAAAGTTGGTGGCGTCGACAGAAGGCATGGATTTGGCGGATATGAACCAGATCGACCATTTCATTTCAGGCTGCGCACAGAATTTTCCATCGCACCGTGCCGCTTTGGCGAAATTATCTGCATGATTTTGTGACTTTTTAACCACTTGTGCTTAACATCGCGGCCACACGACAGGCTGGACCACGGGAAGCGATTTCATGTACAAGACCATGGTGATTTTCGGCACCCGGCCCGAAGCGATAAAATTATTCCCAGTAGTCAATGCACTGAAGGCACAACCCAAGATTTCATGTGAAGTCTTAGTAAGCGCGCAGCACCGTGAAATGCTCGATCAGGTCCTTTCAATAAGCGGGATCGTGCCGGACTATGACCTGAACATCATGCAGCCTGGCCAGTCGCTTGACGCACTCACCGCCCGGCTCTTGGAAGCGATCGGCGGCGTTCTAGATAGGGCAAAGCCCGACCGCGTCGTAGTGCAAGGCGACACTGCCACCGCGATGGTCGGCGCGCTTGCGGCTTATTACCGCCAGATCCCGGTTAGCCATGTCGAGGCGGGCCTTCGCAGCTATAACATCTACCAGCCATGGCCCGAGGAAGTTAACCGCAAAATCATCGGTGCAATTGCTGACCAGCATTTCGCGCCAACCGACGTTTCCGCCGCTGCGCTCAAGGCCGAGGCAGTCCCAGCCGACCGCGTGTTCGTGACCGGCAACACTGTTATCGACGCGTTGCACTGGGTCACCGACCGGATATCGCATCGCCCCGAAATGGCTTCTGGCCTAAGCGACATCGAAGCAAGGTTCGCTGGCAAGAAAATCATCGGCATCACCACCCACCGACGCGAGAATTTCGGCGACGGGATGGAAAATATCGCTGCTGCCATAAAGGCCATCGCCGCCCGCGACGATGTCGCCTGCATTTTCCCGGTGCATTTGAACCCCAACGTCCGCGCTGTCATGGACAAAGAACTCGGCAACCTGCCCAATGTGGCAATGATCGAGCCGCTTGATTACCCCCATTTCGCGCGGTTGCTCTCGATCAGCTATATCATGCTAACCGACAGCGGCGGTGTGCAGGAAGAAGCCCCTGCCCTTGGCAAGCCCGTACTCGTGATGCGCGACACCACCGAGCGCCCCGAAGGCGTGACGGCCGGCACGGCCAAGCTGATTGGCACCGATAAAGACCGCATAATTTCCGAAATATTCACGCTTTTAGACGATGATGCCGCCTATTCAGCGATGGCCCGCGCGCACAATCCTTTCGGGGATGGCAAGGCGAGCCAACGCATTGCGGAGATCATTTGGAATGCTAGTCGACAAAAAACCTGACGTTTGCGTGCTTGGCCTCGGCTATATCGGCCTGCCGACAGCTGCTGTAATTGCCAGGTCTGGTTGCAAAGTCCTCGGCGTAGACGTGAATGGAGCTGTAGTCGAGACCATCAACCGTGGCGAAATCCATATCGAAGAAGTCGATCTGGACGGTTTGGTCCAAGGCGTGGTCGCGCGCAAAATGCTTCGCGCATCGACTATGGTCGAGCCGTCCGATGTGTTCGTTATTGCCGTGCCAACACCATTCGACAAGGACCATGCGCCGGACATTAGCTATGTCCTCGACGCTGCTACCAATATCGCTGCAGTCCTGAAATCAGGCGATACGATCATCCTGGAATCGACCTCGCCCGTCGGCACAACCGATCAGGTTCGCGACCTCATCGCAAAATTGCGGCCTGATTTGAAAATTCCAGGTGCCACCGGCGACACGCCTGACATTTCAATTGCCTATTGCCCCGAACGCGTTTTGCCGGGTCATATCCTTGAAGAATTGACTAACAACGACCGCTCAATCGGCGGCATCACGCCGCGTTGCGCTCGCAAGGCGCTGACGTTTTACAAGCGCTTTGTGCGCGGCGAGTGCATCACGACAGACGCACGATCGGCTGAAATGACCAAGCTGGTCGAGAACGCCTTTCGCGACGTTAACATCGCCTTTGCCAATGAACTTTCCATTGTCGCCGACCATATGGATCTCGACGTCTGGGAAGTCATCCGGCTCGCCAACCGCCATCCGCGTGTGAACATATTGCAGCCGGGCCCCGGCGTCGGGGGCCATTGCATCGCCGTAGATCCATGGTTTATCGTCCACGGCGCACCGGACCAGAGTCCCCTCATCCGTACCGCGCGCAATGTAAACGATGGCAAGGTGGACCATGTCATCGCGCGCGCCACAGCTATTATCACTGAAAATCCGAAGCTAAAAATCGGCTGTATGGGGCTAGCGTTCAAAGCCAATATCGATGATTTTCGCGAGAGCCCGGCAATGAAAATTGCAGCCGAGCTCGCCAATCGTTTTGGCCAGAGAATTCACGTCATCGAACCATATGCGGCAACCCTGCCGAAGGACTTCGACGGCACCGGCGCGAAGCTGATCGACATCGATACCGCATTGCTAGAATGTGAAATCCTGATCACGTTGGTTGATCATGATGCCTTCAAAGCTATTCCGGTTGCCGAACGGGCCAACAAGATCGTGTATGACGTTCGCGGCATCTGGCATGATCAACCAACGCCCGCCATCCGTCCTTCTTTGCGGCTAGTTGGCTGATCGAATATCGGGGCAGGATTTTACAGTGTCCCCATTATAAATTGCCGGGCTCCAAATATTTTGCATGCCAGAAAACTTGTGAGACCGCGGGCAAGGCTCTAAGCGATGGGCAGTAGTGAATTGCCTTTAAGAAAGCTCAACACATGAAAATCGCTATGATCGGTTCGGGCTATGTCGGCCTCGTCTCCGGCGCATGTTTTGCCGACTTTGGCCATGATGTCGTTTGCGTCGACAAGGATTCCAGCAAGATTGACCGGCTGAATTCCAATATCATGCCAATTTACGAGCCTGGTCTCGATGCATTGGTCAAGACCAATGTCGATGCAGGTCGACTGTCCTTTTCAACCGATCTAGCCGCATCAGTGAGAGGGTGTGACGCGGTGTTTATCGCCGTGGGTACGCCATCGCGTCGGGGCGACGGCCACGCCGACTTAAGCTATGTATATGCCGCCGCAGAAGAATTGGCGGGTGCGATTGATCCTAAAACCGTTGTCGTTACCAAATCCACTGTGCCTGTCGGGACTGGTGACGAGGTGGAGCGTATAATTCGTGAAACCAACCCGGATCTCGATTTTGCCGTAGTGTCCAATCCTGAATTTTTGCGCGAAGGCGCGGCGATAGGTGACTTCAAACGTCCTGATCGCATTGTGGTTGGCAGCGATGTCGATTGGGCGCGCGACGTTATGCGCGCTGTTTATCGTCCGCTGTTCCTGAATGAGTCGCCGATATTGTTCACCAGCCGCCGCTCTTCCGAGCTTATCAAATATGCCGCCAATGCATTTCTCGCGACGAAAATTACCTTCATTAACGAGATGGCAGATTTGTGCGAAAAACTTGGTGCCAATGTGCAGGACGTTTCGCGCGGCATCGGGCTTGATAATCGGATCGGTTCGAAATTCCTGCATGCAGGACCGGGTTATGGCGGCAGTTGCTTTCCGAAAGACACGCTGGCGCTGCTCAAGACAGCGCAGGATAACGACACGCCGGTTCGCATTGTCGAAGCCGTTGTTCAGGCGAACGACCTTCGTAAGCGCGCGATGGGCCGCAAAATCGTCAACGCATTGGGCGGCGATGTTCGTGGCATGAAGGTGGGCTTGTTCGGGCTGACTTTCAAACCCAACACCGATGATATGCGCGATGCACCTTCGATTGCGATTGTCCAAACGCTGCTCGACGCAGGAGCGATTGTTCATGCGCACGATCCTGAAGGCATGGAGGAAGCCGCAAAAATACTTCCGGGAGTCGTCATGGCAGAAAGTGCTTACGCGGCCGCTCAAGATGCCGACGCCGTTGCTTTGGTCACAGAGTGGGATGCGTATCGCGCACTGGATATGGGCAAGTTGCGCGCCGCGATGAAGGGTAACGTCCTTGTCGATCTACGCAATATCTATCGCCCTGCCGAGGCAGAAGCAGCTGGATTTAACTATGTCAGCGTGGGTCGGTGACGGTCGAGGCACAAGCATAACTTGAATACGGCCAAGCCTTTGCTGCTTGCGACGGATATCGCTATGGGCGATTAGGCCCATCATGTCGCGGAACCTGACCCATCTTGAACGGCTTGAGGCCGAAAGCATTCACATCATGCGCGAAGTGATTGCTGAGGCAGAGAGGCCAGTCATGCTCTATTCGGTGGGCAAAGACAGCGCAGTGATGTTACATCTGGCGCGCAAGGCCTTCTATCCATCTCCCCCGCCCTTTCCGCTGCTCCATGTCGACACGACGTGGAAGTTCCGGGCGATGTATGAGCTGCGCGAAAAGGCCGCGCGCGACGCCGGTATGGAGTTGCTGATATGGCAAAATCCGGAAGCAGTTGAGCGGGGGATCAACCCGTTCGACCATGGAGGCCTGCATACCGATATGTGGAAAACCGAGGGGTTGAAGCAGGCTCTCGACCATTATGGTTTTGATGTCGCATTTGGTGGCGCGCGGCGCGATGAAGAAAAGAGTCGCGCCAAGGAACGTGTGTTCAGCTTTCGCAGCGCTAATCACCGGTGGGATCCAAAAAACCAGCGTCCCGAGCTGTGGAATCTCTACAATGCGAAAAAGGCAAAAGGCGAGAGTATCCGGGTGTTTCCGATTTCGAACTGGACCGAACTCGATATCTGGCAATATATCCATCTCAATGAAATCGAGATCGTTCCGCTCTATTTCAGCGCGCCGCGGCCAACGGTCAAACGCGATGGAATGTTGCTCATGGTCGATGATAATCGTTTCCGGCTGAACAATGGCGAAGTGCCGGTCGAGCGGTCGATCCGGTTCCGGACACTGGGCTGTTATCCGCTGACTGGGGCTGTAGAGAGCACAGCGACGACGTTGCCGCAGATTATCCAAGAAATGCTGTTGACCACGACGTCGGAACGGCAGGGCCGTGCGATTGACCATGACCAGACGGCCAGCATGGAGAAGAAAAAGCAGGAGGGCTATTTCTAATGTCCTCCGTTTATGAAACCGACGCCCTCATAGCATCCGACATTGATGCCTATCTTGAGGCACATCAGCATAAGTCGCTGCTGCGTTTCATCACCTGCGGGTCAGTTGACGATGGAAAATCTACTTTAATTGGTAGGTTACTTTACGATTCTAAGATGATTTTTGAAGATCAGCTCGCCGCGTTGGCGTCCGACAGCAAGCGCGTTGGCACTCAGGGGCAGGACATTGATTTCGCATTGCTCGTCGACGGCTTGGCGGCAGAGCGTGAACAAGGTATCACCATTGATGTCGCCTACCGCTTCTTCAGCACTGAAAAGCGCAAATTCATCGTTGCTGACACGCCCGGGCATGAGCAATATACCCGTAACATGGTCACCGGCGCATCAACAGCCGATCTTGCTATCATTCTGATAGATGCGCGCAAAGGCGTCCTTACCCAAACCAAACGGCACAGCTATCTCGCGCATCTGATCGGCATCAAGAACATAATCCTCGCGGTCAACAAGATGGACCTCGTCGACTATGATGTCTTGCGGTACGATCACATCGTCGAGGATTACCGATGCTTTGCCCGTGATATTAGTATCGACAGCTTTACCGCGATCCCGATTTCGGGGTTCAAGGGCGATAATATCACAACCTTGTCCCCCAATACGCCCTGGTACAAAGGCACGACGCTGATCGATCTTCTCGAAAGCGTTGAACTTGACATAACCAGCGACCAACAAAAGCCATTTCGCCTGCCAGTGCAGTGGGTGAACCGGCCAAATCTGGATTTCCGGGGATTTGCCGGGCAAATCGCGAGCGGCGCGGTGTGTGTCGGCGATGCCGTGCGTATATTACCAAGCGGCAAGACCTCAACCGTCGCGCGCATCGTCACTCTGGAGGGCGATCTGGATGAGGCCGTTGCCGGGCAGTCTGTGACGCTCTGCCTTGCGGATGAAGTCGATTGTTCGCGTGGCGACGTGATTGCTGTCAGCGAAAGTCCGCCGCAGGTCGCTGACCAGTTCGAGGCGAACGTCGTTTGGATGGCAGACGAGGCGATGATACCGGGGCGGGCATATTGGCTAAAACTGGGGACGCAGCTTTTATCTGCAACCATCCAGCCGCCGAAATATCAGGTCAATGTCAACACAATGGAGCATCTGGCGGCGAAAACGCTGGAACTAAACGCCATTGGGGTTGCCGAACTCACCACCGACCGGCCCGTTGTTTTTGAAGCCTACACCGAAAATCGCGCACTTGGCGGGTTTATCCTGATAGATAAAATCACCAATGCAACGGTGGCTGCAGGCATGCTGAACTTCAGTCTCCGCCGTGCGCAAAACGTTCACTGGCAAGCAATCGACATCTCTCGCGAGGCCCATGCGCAGCAGAAAGGGCAAACACCCAAGCTGCTTTGGTTCACAGGGCTTTCAGGGTCAGGCAAATCGACCATCGCCAACCTGGTTGAAAAGAAGCTTTTTGCGCTTGGTCGCCACAGCTTCCTGCTTGACGGTGACAATGTAAGACACGGCCTGAACAAGGATCTGGGTTTCACCGACACCGACCGGATCGAAAACATCCGCCGTGTAGGCGAAGTCGCAAAGCTGATGACGGATGCAGGATTAATTGTTCTGACCGCTTTCATTTCGCCGTTCCGTGCAGAGCGGGACATGGTCCGTTTTATGCTGCCGCCGGGCGAGTTTATGGAAATCTTTGTCGACACTCCGCTTGAAGAAGCGGAAAGGCGCGATGTGAAAGGCCTGTACAAAAAGGCACGAAGCGGAGCGCTCAAGAATTTTACCGGGATCGACAGTCCTTATGAAGAGCCCGAACAGCCGGAAATTCGCATCGACACGACGCGGGTATCTCCGGAAGATGCTGCAGAGATGATCGTCGAGCGCGTTATTGGCATCTGGAGCCCCGACCTATGAACGACGCCGAGCTTTCCGCACATCTTGCCAACGCAGCCGGAAAAATGCTGCGCGAGCTGCAAATGTCCGGGCGGTTCGAAGGCAAAGCACTGGGTGCCGAAGGCGACAGGATCGCCAATGCCTATCTTTGCGACGCACTCCGATCGGCCCGTCTCGATGACGCCTTGCTGTCAGAGGAAGAGAAGGATTGCGAAACGCGCTGCGCAGCCCGCCGGGTCTGGATAATCGACCCGCTCGACGGTACGCGAGAATATAGCGAAGGGCGCGATGACTGGGCCGTCCACGTTGGCCTTGCCATCGACGGATTGGCAACCATTGGCGCTGTTGCGTTGCCCGGTCGTGACATGACGCTTTGCTCAGCCAACCCTCCTCCATCAA
>JBGSPK010000160.1:0-3800 GCA_041738665.1 Sphingorhabdus sp.
ATGGCCTGCCTCGACATATTGACGAGGCGTGCGCGCCGCGTGGAGGGCTGGGCATGACCGGTATTAGTATCGTTGGCGGCCACGCCATAGTGCCGGGCAATGACAAAGCCGAGGCGCTGCATCTGCATGTCGAAGAGGGCAAAATCGCCTCGGTGGGCAAGGCCGCGCCGCTTGCCGAACAACTCGATGCCAGCGGTCTGATTGTTGCTCCCGGGATCATCGATCTCGGCGTATTCAAAACCGACAAACCTGCCTTCCGATTCGGCGGTATCACCCGAGCTGCATTGATGCCCGACCAGTCACCGGTGCACGATGACCCCGCTACCGTCCGTTATGCCGCCCTAAAGGGCAAACCAGACCTTTGGGTTCACCCACTGGCGGCGGCGACTCAAGGGCTGGGCGGCCTCCAAATGGCGGAAATTGCGCTGATGAAAGAGGCTGGTGCCGTTGGCGTTGCAACCGGACGCAAATGGATAGCCGACAGCGGTATCATGCTTCGGATCATGCGCTATTGCGCAGCGCTTCACCTGCCTGTGTTTGTGCACAGCGAAGATGCAGGGCTCGCTGGAAACGCAGTCGCAACCGAAGGCGAGACAGCAACATTGCTTGGCCTTTCGAGCGCGTCACCAATGACTGAGTTGCTGGCCATCGCCCGCGACCTGATGCTGGCCGAAGAAAGCGGAGCGCATGTTCATTTCCGGCAGGTCACAACCGCGCGCAGCCTCGACCTGATTCGCGCAGGCAAAGCCAAAGGCTTGCGCATCAGCTGCGGGATTACGCCGGGGCATTTGTTCCTGTCGGATAACGCGATGTCGGACTTCCGTACCTTTGCCAGACTGTCACCGCCGCTTCGCAGCGAAACGGACCGATTGGCCTGTATCGCCGCGGTTGCAGACGGCACCATCGACGTTATTGCTTCGGGCCACGACCCGCGTGGCCCGGAAGACAAACGCCTGCCCTTCTCGGAAGCGGCACCGGGAATGGCTGGCGCAGAAACTTTGCTCGCACTTTCGCTGAACCTTGTTCGCGACGGCACGATTTCGACCGGTCGGCTTTTTGAATTGCTTTCGACCAATCCTGCAAAAATATTGGGTCTTAATGCCGGAAGTATTGCCGAAGGCTGCGAGGCCGACCTTATACTGATTGACCCAGATGCACCTTGGCAAGTGGACGGTAGCCGCATGGCGGCACTTGCGGGAAATACGCCGTTTGACAAGCTACCCGTTCAAGGCCGCGTTCGTCATATGTTAAAGGGCGGCAAGGTCATTTAGACCCGCCGCCCTCCGTTGTAATTTGTCGTATATTAGCGCGATGCAATCCTGCGACCCTGACTACTTGCCATTCTGACTGGTGCGCCACCTGTGTCGTTGCGTACGAAACACGCGCCGCCTTTTGCCTTAATCAGCGAGCAAGCAGCGTTTGCCGAACGGGCATTGCCAAATCCGGTTGCGCTCAGGCGAACGAATTTGCGTCCATTGACAGTGACAGTCGTCTTTGCGGACTGGTAACCGTTGAGCATGTCATACCGCCTGCTGAGCTTCGCCCATGCATCTCTGGCAACCGCTGCATTATTAAATGCGCCGAGCTGAACGACATGAGTTCCGCCCGATGCCCTCGGCTTTAAGACGGGAACATCGGCCAACGCAAGCTTCACTGGCGCAATTGAGGTCGCGGATTTCGCGGGGCCATCGGGCGCCTTGATCAATGGTGCTTCGGCTGCGGCGGCAATGGCAACTGGCGCTACCACCTGAACATCAGTTTCAACTGCTGCAAATCCCGCGCTTTCTGTAACCGGTGCCGGTCCAACGGCTGCAAGTTCGACCGCAGGCTGCGATGCAGGAATTTCCAAGGGCGCGACTACTGGGACGTCAACTTGTGCCATGCCAGCCGGCGCAACCGAATTCAGTGCGAGGCGCACTGGCTGGCCAGTATCCGCCATATTCGGAACAACCTTGAGCAAACCGGCAACACGCATCGTGTACGCTTGCGGACGAGCGAATTGCGCCCATTCAGCAATGCGTTCGTTGACGCTGTCTTGCGCCATGTCTTGCGAAGCCATGACTCGCGCGTCGCGCCAGCGGCCATCGAGCGCATAAGCCAGCGCCAAATTCTGTCTGGTGCGCGCAGAAGCATTGTCGGTGCGGATTGCGTCGCTGAGAATGCTAATCGCATCACCTGAACGCCCAGCCAGCGCCAATGTCAGGCCATAATCACTGACGGGCACGATTGCACGGTTGGCTTCGACCAGCGATACGGCTGAATCAACATTGCCCTGCGCAATCCGACTCAGTGCAAGGCTGATTATGGTCCGCGGGTCGACCTGGCCCAGGTCCATCACGTCCATCAACGTGCGCTCCGCAGATACGAAACGGCCCTGCGACATGTAGATACGTGCCAGAAGCCCGCGATAATCGCGATTCTGCATATCGGCCTCGACGGCCAATTCTGCAAAAGTCAGCGCACGATCGGTTTTGCCCTTGGCCAAAGCCTGCTCGGCCTTTTTCGCCCATCCATACGCCTTTTCCGGCCCGGCTTTTTTGGCAGATACCTTATCTGTGCTGCCAAATCCGGCAGTAGACGCCGTCATAGCCGGGACCGCAACGAACGCGGTCGACAATGCGAGCTTTACAACAAATTTGCTATTCATGGCATCACCTCAAAAAAAGCTCAAACTCAGGCTTCAATGTTTCTGTGTTGGAATATGCGCCGCGAGATGCGCGATTTCCGGCATGGATTCTAGAAATGCGTCGAGTGCATCGGTCACCAGGGCTTGCGCGGACTGATGACGTACGGCGCACGCCAGTCGAAGTTTCAAATGGCGTTCGCCATCCAGCCGCAACGTGAACGCTGCTTTTTCCTTCAAGCCAGGCTTTGAACGGGCCCGCGAACGCGGCGCGTCTGTGTGGCCGCGGCGAGAAATCGGCTTGACTGGCGGTTCGGGCGTCACAGTAACTACAGTCATCGCGGGTTCGACTTCTGGATCGGCACCGGTCAGGCTTTCAAAGCCAACTTCGGTTGCCGGTTCAAACTGCTGCGCGATCCGGTCTTGCTGATGCTTGACCTCGGGTACGGCGCCAGCGAGCGGGTTCTGACCATGGAAGCCATGTTCATAATCCATTGGCGTGTTGGGATCGGGATCTACGTCGTAGCCCATATCATTCCAGCCCAGATCATCCTGTGCCAAGGCCGCCGCATTGCCGTTGCTGCCGAGCATCGACGGACGTCGCATGGCCGGACGGGCCAAGCCTTTGCGGGCCAGCAATATGCCGGAAAGCGATGCGATTGGTTTTGGTTCACCCATTTTCTTGCCCCCTTCCAGCGCTCAACCTACGACCCGGCGACCGAAGCCACCCATTGGTCGTGCGGCGGCAACCTGAGGGTTGGCCGCTGCAGGGGCACTGAAAACAGTGCGGCGGAAATTCTTTTCAAGCCGGTCCGAAATATATGCCCAAAGCTGGATGACTTCCTGGCTTGAACGGCCATTGGGGTCGATTTCCATCACGGTGCGGCCGTCGATCATCGATGCAGCAAAGTCGGTGCGATGATGCAGGGTAATCGGTGCAACGGTGCCATGCTGCGAAAGGGCGACAGCGGCTTCCGAGGTAATTTTTGCTTTCGGCGTTGCCGCATTGACCACGAAGATCAGCGGTTTACCAGCGCGTTCGCAAAGGTCGACAGTTGCGCCTACGGCACGCAAATCGTGCGGACTTGGGCGGGTCGGCACAACGATAAGTTCGGATACCGAAATCACGCTCTGGATTGCCATGGTAATGGCAGGCGGGGTGTCGATAACGGCCAGT
>JBGSPK010000024.1:0-6576 GCA_041738665.1 Sphingorhabdus sp.
GGATTTGCAGCATCGTTTTGTCGAGCCGACCGATTTTCCACTGTTCGCCCAGATTGGCTTCGATGAGTTCGTCGATGTCGGCGCGGCGACCGTCGGTTCCGACGACGACGTCATCGAAAAAATCGACATCAGCGTCAATCAATTGTGCGTCCTCGATATCTTTACCTAGCCGATGCTCATGAAACTGCCCGAGCAACCGCGCCAGACCGATTTCTTCCATATCCATTTGGTACAGTGCCTGCACTGCGGCCAGCCTTGCAGCAGATCGTGCCTTGGAGGTGGAGGTCTTGCTCATAATCTTTTCCTTACGCTCAGCGCGTGCGCTGGCAATCCTTCGGCATCCGCAAGAGTGGCCGCAGCCGGGCCAATCGCCTCGACCGCCGCCTTGTCGAGCGAAATGAAGCTCGTGCGTTTCATAAAGTCGAGAACCGATAGCCCCGATGCAAACCGTGCGCGCCTGCCCGTTGGCAATACGTGGTTGGGGCCAGCGACATAATCGCCAATGGCTTCCGGCGTCATCCGCCCCAGAAAAACCGAACCAGCATGGCGGATCAGACCGAACAAAGCCTCGGCACGGTCTTCGTCCACCGCGAGTTCGACATGCTCGCCAGCCAAACGGTTGACGAACGGCATCGCATCTTCGAGCGACTTCACCACCACAATCGCGCCATTATCGGCCCAGCTTGTTCCCGCGACGACACCTGTCGCTAGCTGCCCAAGCTGCTTTTCGACTGCTGCCGCCACCTTGTCCGCAAAGGCCACATTGTCGGTGAATAATATCGACTGGCTGGTCGGGTCATGCTCGGCCTGACTCAACAAGTCAGCAGCAATCCAGTCGGGCTTGTTCTTGGCGTCAGCCACCACGATAATCTCGGAAGGCCCAGCCACCATGTCGATGCCAACCACGCCGTAAAGCTGCCTTTTGGCCTCTGCCACCCAAGCATTGCCGGGACCGGTAATGACGTCAACCGGCGCAATCCGGTCGGTACCATAAGCCAGAGCCGCAATCGCCTGCGCGCCGCCGACACGCCAGATTTCGTCGACGCCTGCGAGATGCGCAGCAGCCATCACGGTCTGGTTGACCTCGCCCTGCGGCGTTGGCGTTACCATTACGAGCCGTTCGACGCCTGCAACCTTGGCTGGAATCGCGTTCATCAATACCGAGGATGGATAAGCCGCCCGACCTCCCGGCACATATATCCCGGCCGCATCGACCGCGCTCCACCGCGCACCAAGGCGCACGCCTTGCTTGTCGCGGTAATCGCGGTCTTTGGGCAGTTGCGCCTTGTGATAATCGCGAATGCGGGTGGCGGCGAGTTTCAACGCATTGCGCAGTTCTGGCTCAAGCCCATCGAACGCCGCCTTGCACTGCGCTGCATCGATTTGCCAGCCGTGGGTGTTAAGGTCGAAACCATCAAACCGCTCGGTCAGTTCGACCAAAGTTACATCGCCGCGGTCACGTACCTGCTTGATCGTCTTCGCAACGACGCTCGATACATCGACGTCCGCCTCCCGCCGGTCATTGACCAGCGCATCGAACGCCGAAGCGAAGTCAGGGTCGGAGGCGTTAAGCCGCTGCACGGGGCTGCGCCAGTTCACGAAAACGCTCAACCAATGCGGGAATAGTTCCACTCATCATTTTATATGCCGCGCGGTTGACAATCAGGCGCGCCGATACTTGTGAAATGATGTCGGTTTCGACCAACCCGTTTTCCGCCAGCGTTTTGCCTGACGAAACCAGATCGACAATCCGCCCGGCTAGCCCCAGCGAAGGTGCCAGTTCCATCGCACCATTCAGCTTCACGCATTCCGCCTGAATGCCCTTGTTCTGGTAATAACGGCTCGTGGTCGCGGGGTATTTGGTTGCCACGCGAATATGACCGCCATTGGTCGGGTCAGCGGCCCCGGCTGGCATCGCTACCGAGATCCGGCACTTGCCGATGCCGAGATCAACCGGCGCATAGAGTTCCGAATAATCGAACTCGTCGATCACATCCGAACCGACAATCCCGATCTGCGCCGCACCGTGCGCAACGAACGTCGCCACATCGAAAGCGCGCACGCGGATGATGTTCATTTGCGGATCGTTGGTCGCAAACAGCAGCGCGCGGCTGCTGTCGTCAAAAAACGCAGCTTCAGGTTCAATGCCTGCGCTCTGCATGAGCGGCAAAGCCTCGTCCAATATCCGTCCCTTGGGGATTGCAAAGATGATGCGTGTTGTCACAATGGCCGCGCTTTAGGGGTCAGCGGCAGAAAGGGCAATATGGCAGAAAGTTTAGGGTCCGACCAATTTGGCATTGGCGTAATGGACGATGGTCGCGTGGCAGAGGGCATTAAGGTGCAGGCCGAGCATTGCCGCCGCAACGGCGCGCCGGCGACAGCGCGTATCGTCGCAGCGCAGTTGGCATTGATGCAGGGCGACACGCTTTGCGGCCGCCGAATTGCCAACTGGCCGGGCCTGCCGCTGGAGGATGCAATGCCCCTACGACTGGCGGGAGGGTTTCATCACCTGCAGTTGACGGGTGCCGATGACCGGCTGATTCCGGTCTATCGCGGCGAGATAACCGATCAAGCCACGGTCGACATCATCGTTGCCGAAGTTACTATGGACCACGACGCGCACTTGCTGCCCTGGCTCGATGGCCCGCCGCAAACGAATGAAGCCGGGCGGTCAGCCAGCTTCATGGCGGGCTTGCTGTGGCTGTCAGACAAGGTTGGTTCGCGTTTCGAGATGAACGAATTGGGGGCAAGCGCGGGCATCAATACGATGATGGAGCGCTATCGTTACGACCTTGGCGGAACAACCGTAGGCCCCGAAAATTCGCTGATGCAGATCAAGCCTGAATGGCGCGGGCCATCGCTGCCGAACAAACCAGTGGAAATTGCCAGCATTCAAGGATGCGACCAAGCACCCGTTGACCTGTCCGACACGGAGTCCGCGCTTCGCGTGAAAAGCTATGTCTGGCCGGAAAATGGAGGTCGACTGGAAAGAATGGATGCCGCAATCGCGCTAGCGGCGCAAAAACGCCCCGATGTCGTCCAGGCCGATGCGCTTGATTGGGTAACAGAAAGGCTAGCGGCGCAGCAGGGTGCAGGCATTGCGCGCGTCATCAATCACTCGATTGTCTGGCAATATATCCCCGACGAGCGGCGTAAGCAGATATCCGAAGCCATCGAAGCGCAGGGCCGCGAAGCCACCACCGAGCGCCCGCTTGCCTGGATGATGCTCGAAACCAACCGCAAAACTTTCAAACACGAGCTTTCCATCAAATATTGGCCGGGGCCGGACAAGTGGCACCTGCTTGCGGAGGCGCAGGCGCATGGTAGTTGGATCAACTGGCTGGGCGGTTAAATCAGGAACCGCTTCATCGCTGCATTAACCGCCTCGGGCTTTTCCCAGATGACGAAATGGCCACAATCGTGCACAGGTTCTACGACAACATTGGGTACAAGCTTTTCGATACCGTCGATGTTGCTGGCGGGCAGCGCAAGGTCGTCCATCGCCCAAACCACCAGTGTCGGAATGTTCAGTTTGGGAAAATCGCCACTGGCAAATCCAGGAATTTCGGCATCTTCGTCCATCGCGGGCACATAAAGCGCAGACGCGCGATACCAGTTCAGCATCCCGAAACAGGCGTTACGGTCTTCCCAGTCGGCGAGCAATGCCGCACGTTCCTCAGGCTCCATGCCGCTCGGCTTATCCCATTTTATCGTTTCGAGCAGCAGCCCGGTCAGACCCGCGTCACGCACCAGCGCATCATTTGCGGGGTCGCGAAAAGCACGGATATACTGGCTAGCGGCGCGCTGGTTCATGTCGGTAATCAGCAGGCGCTGAAACAAATAGGGATGCGGCGCATTGGCTATAATCGCGCGAGGCACGCGTCCGGCCCAGGCAGGGTTGAAGCCGCCGGGCTGGCCACTCAGCGCAACGGCCCAAGCAATCGCACCGCCCCAGTCATGGCCAGCGATGGTGAACTCCTGAACATCCAGCGCATCGGCCAGCGCGAATATATCGGCGGTCAATTTATCGGCGGTGTAGGCTTCCACCTCCTGCGGCTTCGATGTGCCACGATAGCCGCGCTGATCGGGTGCGATACAATAAAAGCGATCGGCAAAGTACGCGATCTGGTGCCGCCAGGTACGATGGGATTCCGGAAAACCGTGCAGAAAAGTAATCGCCGGATTGCGGGGATCGCCTGCTATATACGCATCCATTTCAATGCCCGTCGATAGCGACAGACGTCGATGGTCAAGTTCGGTCATATAATTGGGCACCTTGGATAGCGAGGATGAATTTCTGGACCGCTAACCCATTTAAAACACAAAACAATCCATACTGATTGTAAAAAATAGGCGATTCAGGCGCTTTTCGTCAGCGGAACCTCCGGAATGGGGATGAATTCCTGGTCATCGCCCGGTACGTTCGGGAACGTCCTTGCCTTCCAGTCCGCCTTGGCCTGGTTGATCCGATCGCGTGAGGAAGACACGAAATTCCACCAGACATGGCGCGGTGTAACAAAGGCTTCACCGCCGAGCAGCATGACACGGCAATCGCTTTTGGCCTTGAGCGTCATCGCCTGCCCAGGTTTCAGCACGTAAAGACTGTGCGCTTCGAGTGGTTCGCCGTCAAGGCTCGCTGAACCAAGCGCGACCAGTACCGCGCGTTCATCTGCATCGGCATCAATCGGAATGGTTGCACCGGCATTCATCAAGATGTCGGCATAAATTGTCGCGGAATGCTGCGTGGTCGGTGCTGTCACGCCCCACAGAGACCCCATGACCACCCGCGCGGAAACATCACCTGATTCGACGAGCGGCAAATCTTCTTTGGCCACATGCTCGAACGCCGGATCGATCTCTTCTTTGCCATCGGGCAACGCAAGCCATGTCTGCATTCCCGAAATCGGTGATCCCAATGCGCGTTCAGGCTGCGGCGTCCGCTCGCTATGCACAATCCCCCTGCCCGCCGTCATCAGATTGAGTGCGCCCGGCCTGATTGTCGCATATGTGCCAAGGCTGTCGCGATGGTCGATCGCGCCTTCGAACAGATATGTGACCGTCGCCAGATTGATGTGCGGATGCGGACGGACATCCATTCCAGCGCCGATGTCGAAATGCGCTGGACCGAACTGGTCGACGAAAATGAAAGGCCCGACCATGGTTCGCGCCTTTGATGGTAAAGTGCGCCTGACCTCGAATGCACCAAGATCGTGGGTGGACGGCATGATTTTCAACATGGGAAAAACATCCGCCGCCATGCCCGGATTGTCAAGCCGGAGGCCGCTCTAATCTTCAAACCGGCTTTCTTCTCGCAGTTTGAGGCCTGCGGTCTGTAAGGGCGTTGTCGCATTGGCAAAAGCCCGAGGGGTCATGCCCGTATATCTTCGAAACTCACGCGTCATGTGTGATTGATCGAAATAGCGCAGCGCATCGAGTTCGCCTTCGCTCGGGCTGCTGAAACCGCGGAGCGCGGTGGCAGTGTCCAGAAACCTGCTTCGCCGCAAAATTGCTTTGGGCGTCAGTCCAAATGTTGCAAGGCACCGCCGCTCCAGCTGCCGGACTGACAAACCCACCAATGCCGCAGCATCCTCGATCCGCATCGTGCTATCGGTACGTGCAATGATTTCAAACCGCGCCATTTGCAGGTCGGCGGCAGGCGTTTGCAACAAGGCAATCCGTTCCCGCAATGCATTTTCCATAGCTGCCAATTGTCCATCGTCGTCGCTGGCTTGAGCAACCCCGGCGAACATCGTCTCGGCTAAAGCGCCCCACAAACTTTGCAATGGCAGCATCTTGTCCGACAGCATGTGATGGGCTTCACCAAAAAGTGCATGCCACCCGCTTGGGCGAACCGCGAAACCGGTTACCGCAAACCCACCCTTTACCCGAACCCGCAACGGTCGGCTATTGGCCCCGAAAAAAACGACATTGCCCGCCGTGTTCCATTCGCCGGGACTGGTTTCTGCGGCCCAGTCTCCGCGCAACAGGCAACGGACAAAAGCGGTTTCGGAAAGCAGGAAATCTTCAATAACGGCGCCATCGGGCAACGGCGCTTCGAACACATAGAAACGGCGGATGTAGGGGGCAAGGTCGGCAGATGGCCTATATGTGCGCGACAGCATCACATGCCCCTTTTGATTGAATGCCGACCAGAGCAGTTTCGAACTGCTCTTTCAATAATTTAAGTCTACCTCTTAAAGCTTTGTCGGGCAAGGATATTCCGGTCCGGCTACTCGCCCGGTGCACTTGCCTTTATCGCCAGCGCATGCACGCGTCCGCCCGGGATATCGCCAAGCGCTTTGTTCACCATGCGCTGCCGCATGACGCGGTTCGCGCCGACAAAAGCTGCACTCTCTATTTCGACCGTGAAATGCGATTCGCCTGAGCCATCATCGCCACTGTGGCCATGATGCTTCGCGCTATCATTAATCACGTCGAGGTGCGTTGGTGCAAAGGCTGCGGTGAGCAGCATTTCCATTTCAGTCTGTGCAGGGCCTTTTTCCATAAGCCCCGTATTCCCATATCAGCAGTTTTTCGCCAAGGGGAATTATGGATTCGAAGCGGCCCACTGACCGA
>JBGSPK010000245.1:0-1772 GCA_041738665.1 Sphingorhabdus sp.
ATGGACTCAAGCCAGCCCGGCTATGTGAGCTGCATCGTCCCGCGCAATATCTACTCCGACAATGGCCGGGTCGTGCTGATGGAAAAAGGCACGAAGATCGTTGGCGAATATCAAGGTGGCCTCAATCGCGGCCAATACCGGCTATTCGTGCTGTGGACGCGAGCCGTCACCCCGCGCGGCATCGCAATTGATGTGGCTTCACCCGCTACCGACGCGCTCGGGCGCGGCGGGATGGATGGGCGGGTCGATAACTTCTTCTGGCAACGCTTCGGCACCGCTTTGTTGTTCAGCCTCGTGGAAGACGCCGCAACCGTGGGATCAGAGGCCGTTGGAAACAGCGCCTCCAACACAACCCGCGTTCCGTCTGATGCGGCTTCGACGATTCTGCAACAGAACTCTCAGATCAAGCCGGTTCTGCGCAAAAATCAGGGTGAAGATGTCGGCATCACCGTCGCCCAGGATTTCGACTTCTCGACCGTTTACGGCCTTGCGCTTAAATAATGGCGGCTCCGGGCAAAAACACCGCTGTCCTCGACAGCGTGACTGCGCCCTTACGCAAATATCTCGATGACGCGCGCGTCACCGAACTCGTCATCAACCGCCCCGGCGAAGTCGGCATTGAACGGCGCGGCGGATGGACATGGGAAAGTGAAACCAGTCTCGATTTCAAGAATCTGATGGCGATGGCTACAGCCGCTGCGGCATTCACCAGCCAAGACGTTACCCGCGAAAACCCGATTGTTTCGACCATCTTCCCAACCGGCGAACGTGTGCAAATCATCGTGCCGCCCGTGGTTCCCGATGAAACTGTGTCGATCACCGTGCGCAAACCGTCCACGGTCACGATGACGCTAGCAGATTTTGAAGCATCGGGATTGTTCAAGGACACGCGCATCGCAGAAAAGCAGGTGTCGGCTCGGGAACTGGGCCTGCTCGCATTGCTCAAGGCGGGCCGTCATGTTGAATTCTTCGACGGCGCAGTTAAGGCACGGCTCAACATCCTGATCTCGGGTGCAACCGGATCGGGAAAGACCACGCTGTCTAAGGGATTGATCCAGCTCATCCCGCCAGAGGAGCGGTTGCTGACGATCGAGGACACGCGCGAACTGATCGTCCCGCACAAGAATGTCGTCCACATGCTCTATGCAAAAGACGGCCAAGGCACTGCGAATGTCACGGCCAAGCATTTGCTCGAAAGCGCGCTCAGGATGCGGCCCGACCGCATCTTGCTCCAGGAACTGCGCGACGGGACGGCCTTTTTCTACCTGCGCAACGTGAACTCGGGCCATCCCGGCTCGATCACGACCATCCATGCAGACTCAGCGGAACTGGCGTTCGAGCAACTGACCTTGCTGGTCAAGGAAAGCGAAGGCGGCTCCGATCTGGCGCGCGGCGATATTCGCGCACTGCTCAAAATGCTCGTCGATGTCGTCGTTCAGACCAAGAAAACCGATGGCGAATTTCGGGTGACGGAGATCTATTATGACCCAGAAAGCAGGCATCTCGCCTGACGGTGGGGCAGCACGATATTTAATCGCCATCCCGCTCGGGCTGGGAATCGCGCTCGCCATTGCCACCATGATTGGCTGGGTGGTGCTGGGCCTTCCGGTGGCGGCTTATGACCCGCTCAAAATGCCGCAATTTGTTTGGTATTATCGCGGCGATACCCGCGTTGTGAAAGCTATGGCAGGTGGTTTAGTGGGCGGCCTCACGCTGCTTGTCGGGCTTGTTTATGCCCTTTGGGGGCGCGGCGCGCCACTCCACGGGTCTGC
>JBGSPK010000250.1:0-5993 GCA_041738665.1 Sphingorhabdus sp.
TGCCGGGAATGACGCCAATGCAACAGCACAGGCGCTCGGCAACAGTTTCAAAACTTATGGATTCGCAAAGGTCGTCGATCATGGCCTCGACCCGCAACTGGTCAAGGAGGCGTGGCGGCTGTCGAAAGCATTGTTCGACCAACCCGAAGAGGCCAAGCGCCGAAGCTATGATGCCAATATCGCCGGACAGCGTGGCTATACGCCATTCAAGACCGAGATCGCGAAGGGCGCCGACCATCATGATCTGAAGGAATTCTGGCACGTCGGGCGGACGCTGCCTACCGGACATCCGCTCGAAGGACAGATGATGCCAAATATCTGGCCCGATTCGGTGCCGGGTTTCCGCGAAGTGTACGAGCAGCTTTATGCCGATCTTGATCGCGTCGGCGGTCGGATATTGTCTTATGTCGCCATCTACCTTGGCCTGTCTGCGGACTGGTTCGAAAACAAGATCAATGTCGGCAATTCAATTCTGCGTTTGCTGCATTATCCGCCGATTGCGGGTGACACTGAAGGCTGCATTCGTGCAGGCGCGCATGAGGATATCAATCTCATCACCCTGTTGCTTGGCGCCGAAGAGGCTGGCTTGCAGATACTGCGTCCCGATGGCAGCTGGATGGACGTTTCACCTGCGGAGGGCGGGCTTGCGATCAATGTCGGCGACATGCTGCAAAGGCTTTGCAACCATGTGCTGCCCTCAACGACGCATCGCGTGGTCAACCCTTCGGGCGAACGATCAAAATTCAGCCGCTATTCGATGCCCTTCTTCCTGCACCTGAATTCGGACTATCCAATCGAAACCTTGCCGCAATGCATTAGCGCGGAAAATCCGAATCGTTATCCCCAGCCGATTCTCGCCGACGATTATTTGCGCGAACGGTTGATCGAGATTGGTTTGCTCAAGGTGTGACTGGCGCAAGCGGTTTGCGGCGCACCAAGAGGTTAATGACCTCCATAAATGTCTGCCGCGCGCCGAACCACATCATGGCGACGTAGGAGAGCCCGCCAACCGCCGCCAGCGCAGCGAGATGGATAAGTGCAGGCACCTGAGGCCAGAATGCAGCCAATAGCGCCTTATCTGTCGCCCAAACCGTTGCAGCCATTGCGACGGCGGCTGCGAGTCCCGGCAGGACCGAGCTTGCAAGACCGGTCAAGGTGAAGCCGATATGCGGCCGCGCCTGATATATGGTGAAGGCCAGCAGAATCGGAAAAGCCACCAGCCAGCCCCAGGCAAGACCATCTGCGCCATATTGGACTGCAAACAGATATATGGCGGGCATCAATATGGCGCCGAAGATCGAATTGCGGACGACGATATTGGGCAAACCCAAAGCATTCAGCGCAGGCGCGAACAATATGTGCAGCGTCATGACCGGCATCGCCAGCGAGAGAATCGCCACAAGCGGTGCTGCCTCAGACCATTTCGGGCCCATCACGACATCGACCAGCGGCTGCGCGGTGACTGCCATCCCCAGATAAAGCGGGCACGAGATTAGCATGATGAGTCGCACGGCTTTCAGGAAGCCTGACGACAATGCGGCGCGGTCATTCTGTAGCCGCGCATAAGCGGGGAATGCGACTTCATTCAAAGGAGGCACAAACTTTGCCGCGAATATCTGCGTGAGGAACAAAGCTTCGGCATATAGGCCGAGATGGTGATTGTCGAACGCACGGCCAGCGATGAAGATGTCGCCCTGGCTTTGGATAATCCAGAAACCATGTGCGACGAGCATCGCGGTTCCGAAACTGAAGATACCGCCAGCGCCTTTGAAGTTGAAACTCGGGCGCACCCAGAATCGGGTGGCAATCATCAGAGCGATCGCGCGGGTCCAGAAAATCGCAATCGGCGCAAACACCAAAGTCCAGACGCCATAGCCCTGAAAAGCCATGCCCAACGCGACGGCAGCTCCAATGAAAGCGGAGGTCAGGTTCACGATGGCGGGCTTTTTGAAATCGAGATTTCGTGTCAGCATCGCCTCGGGCAGGATCAGGAACGGTGTCGACAGATATATCAGCGATTGCCAGCGGAGCATCTCCGCGATGACCGGTTCGCCATAATAAGCCGCCGCGAGCGGTGCGACCGCGAAGAACTGTATGGCTGCAAGTCCCGCATTCAGGAGAATCAGCATGCCGAATGCCTGCCGAATCCGAATCGGCTCTACCTTTTCCGACTGGATCAGCGCCGAAACAAAGCCATAACCGTTAAGGAAATTAAGGAATACCAGCACCACGGAGGTCATGGCAAACAGGCCATAATCGCTTGGTTCAAGGATTCGGATGACTGCGAGCGTCGATCCCCAGCTGATGAGTTGCGACAGGATCTGCGTGCCCGAACGCCAGAAAACCGCAGATTTCACGCGGCTCTGGAATTCTTCTCTGGCAACTTCATTATTGAGGTCAGTCAAATCCATGGCAGCGGCTTATAGGCTGAAAAACTTACTAAAGCTTGCCACACGTCCACGCTAAATTGACAAGATTTACGCAAAAGCAGGGTGGTATCTGTCCAGTTTGTCAATTTAACGGTCCCGCGCCAATTCTCCCCATCGACTTGCGATGGGGAGGTGGTGGGCGTTGCGACTAGCAACGACTGACGGAGGGGCATGAAACGTTGATGGCCCCTCCGTCTCGCCCGTGCTGACGCCCGGCCGATCCACCTCCCCATCGCAAGTCGATGGAGAGGATTCACCGCAAAGACCCGCCATCCCGGCGTTCGTCCTCACTGCGCAGCGCGCTGCGCAGTATCCGCATATCGGGTCCGCCGTTCACCGTGACCGATCCGCCGCGCAGTACGCGGACGGTGGTGACGCCATTGATCGCACGCTCCATCGCAAGGTCGAACTGCCGCGCCCGCCCCATTTCGATGGCCGCGTCCCAGCTTGCTGCAAAGCTCTCCGCACCTGCGCGTTCGCGTAAATTATAGGCGGACTGCCGGCTCATCCCCACCGCTTTCGCCGCCTGCCCGACCGAGCCCATGACATGCAGCGCCAGGATAAACCGCTCCTGCTGCGCCGCCGTCCAGCCATTGGAGCGGCTTCGGTCGAGCGGCACGGCGGTGAAGGCGAGCAGGTCCTCGTCGGCGAGGAGTTGGACGGGCGGGGTTGGGGAGGGTGAGTCGGTCATCTTGACACTGGAACATAAATGGAACATGTAGGAAAGGAGTCTATTACGCCCATCCTTTAGCCGAACGGCAACAATGTTTTGGATTCCGGACAAGTGGATATCAGAACCTAAAGGCCAAAAGTTTCCGTTCTCAGCAATTCTGGTTTTGAGCCAGCCAAACAGTGCGGTGTCCGCAGTTTGGATCTTCGACCACGTGATCAACAACCTCAAACTTGTAGGCCGTTAATAGATCTCGATACTCACTCGAGCCCAAGCTGCCATGATACAGCGGCATTCCCTGAAATTCACCAATAGCATCGCCCTCCGTCACGCCGCTAGTGAACATCAGCATCGCTCCTGGCGCGGCATGTGCCGCAAAGCGGGGAAACATGGTACGTTGATCTTCGGGCGAGAGGTGGAAAAAGCTATCCCAAGCTAGCAGCCCTGCAAAACGCTGCCCCAAGTCAAGTTGCCGCATATCACACAAATACGCAGGGCGTGTGGGCAGATTTGAGCGAAACATCGCCAACATCGTCGGCGAGCCATCAACACCAGTGACGGCAAAACCGCGAGAACACAACTCCCGCGCGATAAGGAAACCAGACCCGCAACCAATGTCGAGTATATCTGCATTTGAAGGCAGTTGCCGGCAGAAGCGATCAAGCCACGAAGCTTCGACAAATGATTGGTCAGAGCGCAGCATAGCCCATGCTGCACCGTGACGCTGGTAAACATCCATTACCGAGGTGGCGGTCTCGTTAGACATATCTGGCCGTACTGATGTCCTTCAATGTCCACAAGTGGTGCCTCCGTTGCGGCGACGCAACGTCCGCAATGTTGCTGAAATTTGTCGTTTCGGATATGGCGAGGGCTCAAGGTATTTTTTCTGTACAGTTTATTCGAAAGCCACTCGGTGCCTCGACAGGTGGCATCAGGTATTGAATGACTTCCGGTGATGTCTGTTGATAAATTGTCGCATGTGTATGTTCTGGCCGCATCGCCAAGCAAAAGGTCATTCCCTTGCTTTGCAAAGCTGATATAACGCGTTGATATGCCGCAGGCTCCTCGGATTGCTCTTTAGCAACAGCCAGAAATAGGGGATGCCCCTTTTGCCGCACGTAGGTTTTTTGAGACGAAGTTTGTGAAAGCGCTTCGTTATCCCACCACAAACTAGGATCAATCGCGCCGTAGCCTCCAAAAAGCTCTGGTTCATTGAGATAAGTCTCGATGACAAAAAGAGCGGCCAGCGATTCACCGAGAACGGCGTCGGCGCCGTTGGTGCGATAATGCGCAACAATGAACGGCTTTACCTGATTTCGAAGAAACGTTCGAAATTTCGCAGAGGACCCAGCCGTAGGATAGCGACGAAGAAGTTCGGGATCCTGTGTCGGTCCCACAAGTTCCCGACGCCGATCCTTCGTTTCAATGCCGACGACAATGGCTTCAGCAGATCGTCCCCATATCGCCCCGAGCTGAACTACGCCGGCGATGTGCAACAAGTCTTGCTCCACCCCGCCGTCGATAAGATAGAGTACCGGGTAGCGCCGCGAGGGTGCTTTTGCGTAACTTGGCGGGAGGATGACGTTTACCGTGCGAACCCCGACGAGACCGTGGGCGTTTAGTTGGTGAGATGAGCCAATGGTAATTGGCTCAGAGGTCGGCTGCACCTTGGGTTCAGCTGTTTGCGCAAAGCTCGAGCCGGCAAAGAGGCAGCCTGCTACGGCCACAATAAGCAACTGCTTCAATTGAATCATTTGCCATTCCTTATCGCCATGAATCCATAACTGATATGGCATTCGTGAAGAAATTTGGAAAGGCGCGCGCAGCAATATCAGCCAAAGCAGACTTTTGTTCCCCCAAGCGGACTGACGGCTTCCGGCACAGCTTCGCCGTCAACTTCTTTAAATCAAGCGGGTGAACAAACGGCAGTTTTCAGAAAAATAGTTGGGTCAACCTAACGTCCGCAATGTTGTCGATTACGGACTAAGATGAACAGTCCGCAGATCCTCCTCGCCGCAGGCGGTCGCAGGATGATGTTCACGCCGTATCGAAGCTGGGCGAGGATCCCGGTAAGTCGGTCAACGGTAAAGCCCCGGAACTTGCCATGCAGGATGTTTGACAGGTCGGGTTGGGCAATGCCCATCTGTGCAGCCGCCTTTGGCTTGGGTCAGTCCATCGGTTGCCATGCGGCGACCAATCTCTTGGACCAGCTCTGCATTGATCCGGTGGTCAGGGGGAAAGTTCAGCTCTGTATCGTCAAAGATGCTGCCATCATTAATAGCTGTGCGTCTTATGGCCCGCTGCGCTCGACGGAGATGGCATCGACAAAATTTATTCACGCCGAGGCGCTGACGGCGCGGAGATTTCTTCGTCGTACCCGCGAAGGCGGGAACCTCGGTAGATATAGCGCTTTGCCGACCGGGGCCAGTTTGGGGTCGGATTGTTTCCCAAACAATTCTCGGACATGCGGGGCATGTCCAACCCTGAACTCCTTCGCGGGGGCGACGTGTGCCTGCTCTGGGCTCTCTGCGCCTTTGCGTGAACATCTTCCGAGTGCGCGGCTTGAAGGTAACCTCGGCCGTAACGATGGGTTTGTATCGAACCCAAGCACGTGAATCAGCTAAAAAGCGTTCCCGATTCTCCGATTTACCCCTGATTCTGCGCTTTCCGAGGCACTTAAACCCCTCGGAACCAACGCCCCAACCGCCAGTTATCCCGTCTCAACCCTCGGAAAACCGCGCAAATCCGGCGGGCTGCATTTTTTTTGTAATAAAATTGCAAATGGCTGTTGACCGAATCCCGAAGTCGCTTTAGAGGCCCTCTCACCGGACGGGAAGCAAGCGTTTCTGCGGTTCGGTCGCCAACAAATAGGTCACCTACTCCTCTGGTAGCAA
>JBGSPK010000305.1:0-4063 GCA_041738665.1 Sphingorhabdus sp.
GGGACCACGATTGAAAGAACTCGGCCTGATCTTCGTTGGCATCGACGTCATCGGCGGTCAGTGGCTGACCGAAATCAACGTAACCTCGCCCACCGGCATTATCGCAATCGACCGTTTTAACGGAACCGATACGCCTGGTAAAATCTGGGACGCCATAGAAAAGCGACTAGCGAAATAGCGAAATAGCGAAATAGAGATATGGATGATTGGATAATCCGGCTGGTCAATGACACCGGCTATTGGGGCGTTGGCTTGCTGATGTTTCTGGAAACAGTGTTCCCGCCCGTGCCTTCAGAGGTGATTATGACCGTTGCGGGTGTGTCGGCCTCACGCGGAAACATGACCTTCGGCGGCGTTGTCGTAAGCGGCACCGCAGGCGCTATGCTCGGCAATTATCTGTGGTTTTGGCTTGCGATTAAGTTCGGTCCAAAGCGGCTGGAAAGTTTTCTGGAAAAGCGCGGTCGCTGGCTGACTTTGCACTGGACTGATGTCGAACGCGGGCAAGCATTATTTGCCAAGCATGGTTCCATCATCGTTCTGGTCGCGCGAATGCTACCAACCTTCCGCTCATTGATATCTATTCCCGCAGGCATTTTCAAAATGTCGCATCGCCGGTTTTTGGTGTTTTCGACGATTGGCACTGCTGGATGGAGTGCGGCGCTGGCTGGCGCTGGCTATGTGCTTGGTTCGCAGTTCGCAGATGTCGAAAAGATTTTGGGCCCGCTGTCGACAATCATCATCGGCCTGATTGTCCTGGGCTATTTCTGGCGGCTGATCAGATGGAAGGCAGCCGATTAGGCGCGCGGATGCGCGTTGAGATATTCGTCGAGCACCATCGCCGTATCGACGGCGGTATAGACCTGTGTCGATGACAGGCTGGCATGGCCGAGCAATTCCTGCAGGCTCCGCAAGTCGGCACCACCCGCCAGCAAATGCGTAGCAAAGCTGTGGCGGAGGGCATGCGGCGTGGTACGGTCGGAAAGGGCCAATCTTCCACGAGCGCCCTGTACCGCACGGCGGACAAGCGCGGGCGACAGCGGCCCACCGCGCGCACCGCGAAAGAGCGGGGTTTCGCGCACCATCGGATAAGGGCACAGCGAGATATAATCTTCGATTGCAGACTTAACCTGTTCGAGAATTGGAACAATCCTCGTTTTGTTGCGCTTGCCTGTTACGCGTAGCGTCAAACCTAAGGGCAAGACATCACCCAAAAGTCCAGTCGCCTCGCTCACGCGCAACCCGCTGCCGTAAAGCAGCAACAGCAACGCCCAGTCACGCGCTCCGATCCAGCTATCAGAGGCGCTCTGAGATACGTCATCGGCGAGCGCCATCACGTCGTCCGGATTGACCGGACGGGGCAGGCTGCGCGGAACGCGCGGGCCTTTGAGGACAGGCAAGTTCGCACTATCGCCGAGTGCGAAGCGCAGAAAATGGCGGACGGCGGACAGTTCGCGCGCTGTCGACCGGTTGGTGAGACCGTCCCCGCGCCGGTCGGCAAGGAAGGATCGTAAATCTGCTGTACTGATTTTGGTTAGAGCGGCGCGGTCGACCGGTCCTCCCCAATGGCGTTCCAGAAATCCGCTGAGCCGCTCCGCGGTCGCATAATAGGCGCGCACGCTATGTGGCGACATCCGGCGATTGTCGGATAAAAATGCGGCATATTCGGTGAGCAACGCGGCCATGTCGGCGATGCTATCAGGCAGTAGCGTCTGTCTCAATGTTTACTATTTCGGGCAAGATGGCGTCGAGCAGCGGCATGCCCTTGGGCGTGACAGTGAAATGATCGCCAATGCGACCGATCAGGCCGAGCTTTGCTATCCGTTCGACAGCATCGATATCCAGCAACGCATCCGGCGCGATACCGGTTCTGGCGGACAGGCGTTGCAGGCTCACGCCCTCGGCCAGTCTAAGGCCCATCAATAACGCCTCGGTGGCACGGGTGCTTGAATCGAGCGCTTCCTCGCTCGCAATGCCATGTGCATTGCGGTCAACCGCTGAGAGAAAATTTTCGGGTTTTTTATGACGTTGGGTAGCGCAATTGAGCCGCCGTCCGTGCGCGCCGGGGCCAATGCCGATATAATCATCATAGCGCCAATAGCTTAAATTGTGGCGGCTTTCAGAGCCGGGCTTTGCATGGTTGCTGATCTCGTAAGCTGGGATGCCAGCGGCATGAGTCAGTTCTTGCGTGAGTTCATATAATGTCGCTGCATCATCATTATCGGCCGGTACGAACTCGCCTGTGCGGACCATGGTCTCAAAGCGTGTGCCGGGTTCGATTGTCAGCTGATAGAGCGACATATGGTCTGTGCCGAAGGCTATGGCGCGCTCCAACTCGGCCTGCCATTGCATCGCCGTCTGGTTGGGTCGGGCGTAGATGAGGTCGATATTCACCCGCCCAAAATGGCGTTGCGCGACGGCAAGCGCGTTGAGGCTCTCGGCAACCGAATGCGCACGGCCCAAAAAGGCAAGCGCGGCATCGTCCAGCGATTGCAGGCCAAGCGATACGCGGTTCACGCCTGCCACTGCCAGATCGGCAAATCGCGCAGCCTCAACCGAGGACGGGTTAGCCTCCAATGTGATTTCGATAGTGTCGGCAAAGCCCCAATGCTGGTCAGCGGCTTTGATGAGTGCCGCAACGGTCGATGGCGGCATCAACGAGGGCGTCCCGCCGCCGAAGAATATGGAGGTCAGCGGGCGGCCTTTGGTGAGTGCCGCCTCATAGGCCATGTCGGCGAGCAGCGCCGCCAGCCAAGCTTCTTGATCGACGCTGTCGCGCACATGGCTGTTAAAGTCGCAATAGGGGCATTTGGAAACGCAAAAGGGCCAGTGGATGTAGAGGGCGAGCGGTTCGCTCAAAACACCGCTTCTACCAGCTTCTTGAAAGCATCTGCACGATGGCTCATTGCGTGCTTCTCGGCGGGGTCGAGTTCGGCAAAGGTCTGCGCTTTGCCATTTGGTACAAACACCGGATCATAGCCAAACCCCAGTTTGCCGCGTGGCGGCCAGGTGAGGCTGCCTTGCACCCGGCCCTCGAAAACTTCTTCATGCCCATCGGGCCATGCGAGTGCGAGGGTGCAGATGAAATAGGCGCTGCGGTCGGTGTCCGGGCCAAGCTCGGCAAGCTTGCCCTCGACCTTGCCCATTGCCATATACCAGTCGCGGCCCGGACCACCTTCGAATGCCTGCTTTTCGGCCCAGTCGGCGGTATATACGCCGGGCGCGTTGTCGAGCGCAGTAACGCACAGGCCACTGTCGTCGGCCAATGCCGGCAGACCTGAGCCCTGCGCCGATGCATGCGCTTTCAAGAGCGCATTTTCGGCAAAGGTGGTGCCGGTTTCCGCTGGTTCGGGCAGGCCCAGTTCGCCTGCGGAAACCGGCTCGATCCCGTACCGAGCCAGCAATGCCCTGATCTCCTTCACCTTCCCAGCATTGTGGCTGGCAATTACGATTTTGCCGGGAAGCAGTTTGCGGTGCGTCATTTTCCTATTTCACTGCATCTGCCTGTACGGCGAAAATCCGGTCAGTACCCATGCGCGCGAGCCGCAGCAAACGAAGAAGCGCCTCCTCGTCATATGTTGCGCCTTCAGCTGTTGCCTGAACTTCGGCGATTTTGCCGCCTTCGAGCAAAACGAAGTTGGCGTCTGCATCCGCGCTCGAATCCTCGATATAATCGAGATCAAGAACCGGAGTTCCGTTGTAGATTCCACAAGAAACCGCCGCAACGCGCCCGCTGATCGGGTCTTCCTTAACCGCACCCGAAGCCATCAGGCCATCGACCGCGAGCCGCAAGGCGACCCACGCGCCGGAAATTGCCGCGGTCCGTGTCCCGCCGTCGGCCTGCAACACATCACAATCGAGCGTGATTTGATACTCGCCGAGTTTCTTCATATCGACTACCGCGCGTAAAGAACGGCCAATAAGACGCTGAATTTCTTGTGTTCGTCCCGACTGCTTGCCTTTCGCCGCTTCACGCTGGCCGCGCGTATGTGTGGCGCGAGGAAGCATTGAATATTCTGCCGTCACCCAGCCTTCACCCTTGCCGCGAAGCCAAGGCGGAAGCCGG
>JBGSPK010000055.1:0-8181 GCA_041738665.1 Sphingorhabdus sp.
CGCGAAGACCGGCGTCGATAGCGACGTCACCGGCGCGCGTGCCTACACCTGCAAGACTTGACTGGGTCCCGGTTACCCGTGGATCGGACCACTGTGCCATGACTTAATTCTCCTCAATAAACGGCAACATAGCCGCATGCGATATATATTGGAGGAATTCGCTCCAGATTCAAGCGAAACACGACATCGGACTGTCGATTTTAACGCAAGCATTTTACAAAAGCCGCCGCTGCTGCACTGACTTGCACCCAAGTTATTTCAAATTCCGTCGCGTCGCCATAATAAGGATCGGCCAACGCCTCGCCCTTCTGCCCGGGCACATAATCGAGCAACAGCGAGAGATTTGCGGTCGCATCTATTGGTCTTAAAGCTTTCAGGCTGGCCAAATTATCGCTGTCCATGGCCAATATATGGTCAAAGACGTAAAAATCATCGGCCGACACCTGGCGCGCGCGCAATTCGCTGATATCCATACAGCCGAGCCGTTTTGCGACCTCGCACGCGCGCCGGTCGGGTGGATTTCCAACATGCCAGTCGCCGGTTCCCGCAGAATCGACGCGTAAATTTATCCTTTCGCGCTCCGCCACCTGGCGCAACGCAGCTTCGGCCAGAGGGGAACGGCAGATATTACCAAGGCACACCATGAGCACCGAAATTGGTCGCTTCGTTTCGCCTGCGTTCATTATTGCTCCACCAAGTTGAATGACAATCCAAGTTGCGTCATAGGCTTGTTCTGCTAGCCATAGCGCCGCAAGGCGACAACAGCCAAAAATGGGAGACGGGTGTGAGTAATCGGATCGACGGCATCGAAACAACCGCCGATACCGGGCAAACCTCTGCCGAGCTTCCAAAAGCCAGCGGCTATAGCTGGTATGTGTTGAGCGTGCTGGTTGTTGTCTATATTCTGAATTTCATCGATCGGCAGATTCTCAGTATTCTTGCCGTCGATATCAAAGCCGATCTTGGCCTGACAGACGCCGATATGGGATTTCTCGGCGGTGCGGCCTTTGCGGTTTTCTACGCGTTATTTGGCATTCCCCTCGGGCGATTGGCGGACAATTGGGGTCGGGTGAAGCTGCTCTCGATCGGATTGGCGCTTTGGTCGCTGATGACTGCGCTTTCGGGTTTTTCGCGGAACCAGTTGGAACTTACGCTGGCGCGAATGGGTGTCGGCGTTGGCGAAGCCACCGCAAGTCCGACCGCTTACTCACTGATTTCCGATTATTTTCCGAAAGCGCAGCGCGCCACTGCACTCGCAATTTACTCGTCCGGCCTGTATATTGGCGGTGGTGTTTCGTTGTTTCTGGGTGCGCTGATTGTCCAAAGCTGGGACGCAGCTTATCCTCAGGGCGGGCCGCTCGGATTAGCAGGCTGGCACGCGGCTTTTGTTGCAGTCGGGATTCCCGGCGTGCTTGTAGCGCTATGGGTCGCAACATTGCGCGAGCCAGTTCGTGGCGCAATGGACGGCCTTGTAACGCCCGCCCATCTAGCCCCATTCCGGTCGTTTGCCAGCGATCTGTCGATGATCGTTCCGCCTTTCACCTTGTGGGGCGCATATCAGCGCGGTCCCGCAGCGCTCGCCATTAACCTTGCAACGGGCGCAGCGATTGCAGCCTTTGCCTATACGATGATTCAACTCACCGGGAATTTCCCGCAATGGTCGGCCGTTGGCTTCGGATATTACGCCGTATTCTCTTGGGCGTCGACTTTGCGCGCCAAGGATCCCGCAACATTCCGGCTCATTTGGGGAACTCCGGCGTTTATCTGCACAACCATTGGTTATGGTCTCGTGGCCTTGGCGGCTTACGCGCTCGCTTTCTGGTCAGCGCCTTATGCCGAAATCGTGCTTGGCCTGCCAAAGAAGGAGCTTGCTCTCATCCTTGGTGCCAACGGCGCGCTTAGCGGATTTCTTGGCGTAATCATCGGCGGCCGGGTTGCTGATGCCTTGCGGACCAAAAATCCGGCTGGCCGCATATTTGTGATCATTTTGGGCGTATTGGGGCCAATCATTCCCATCGGCGTTGGCTACACTACCGATAACACGACTTTGTTCTATGTTATGAATTTCCTTGCTGGAATGCTCGGCGCAACGGCGCTTGGCGCGGCTGCAGCGACGACGCAGGACCTGGTGTTACCGCGCATGCGGGGGACCGCTACAGCCGCCTTCTTCCTGGGCACTACACTCATTGGTTTGTCCTTTGGACCCTATATGGTCGGACAGATATCGGACCTTGCCGGGACGATCGTCGACGGCAAGCTTGTCGGAGATTTACGCGTCGGCATTTTGTCACTCATCGTCGTTGCCCCGGTTGCGCTGGCGCTGTTGTTGATTGCCTATCGAACGGTGCCCGATGCTGAACGAACCATCGTCGAACGCGCTCGCGACGCTGGCGAGCCAGTTTAATCAAGCGATTAAATTCTCCTTGACGCTAGCGTCAACTTGATGTCATTGCAGGGTCAGATTTTTCAGGAGAGATTCCATGTCGCTCGATAATATTCCGCGCACTGCGTACAATGAAGACCATGAAGCCTTCCGCCAGTCGGTCCGCCAGTTCCTGTTGAAGGAAGTCGCCCCGAACGCGAAGCAGTGGCAGGAAGACGGTATCGTGCCCAAATCCATATGGCCCAAAGCAGGCGAAGTCGGGATGCTCTGCCCCACTGCGCCGGTCGAATATGGCGGCCTTGGCCTCGACTTTGGCTACAACGCGATCGTCGACGAAGAGAGCGCTTATTATGGCGGCGCGGCGACCGGCTTCTCGCTGCAATCCGACATCGTGGTCAATTACATCACCAGCTATGGCAGCGAAGAGCAGAAGAAGCACTGGTTGCCCAAGATGATCTCGGGCGAGGTTATCACCGCGATTGCGATGACCGAGCCAGGCACTGGCAGCGATCTTCAGGGGATGAAGACCACGGCCCGCAAAGACGGCAATCATTATGTCATCAACGGCAGCAAGACCTATATCACCAACGGGCAAAATGCCGACCTGATCCTGGTCTGCGTGAAGACCGACACCGAAATCCAGCCAGCCTATAAGGGCATGTCGATTGTGCTGGTCGAGGCTGACCGCGAGGGTTTCAAACGCGGCCGCAACCTTGACAAGATCGGCATGGACGAAGCCGATACGTCGGAATTGTTCTTCGAAGATGTCCGCGTGCCGATGACCAATTGCCTTGGCGAAGAGGGCAAGGGCTTCATCTATCTGATGAGCGAATTACCGCAGGAGCGCCTGTCGATTGCCGTATCTGCAATGGCCAGCACGCAGAAGGCGTTCGATGAAACCGTAGCATTTTGCCGCGAGCGGATCGTGTTCGGCAAGCCGCTGCTTGATTTCCAGAACACACGTTTTGTGTTGGCTGATATCAAGTCCAAATTGCAGGTCGGCTGGGCGCATCTCGATTGGGCACTTAACCGCCATTACAAGAAAGAGCTGACCGCCGAGGAGGGTGCGGCCGCTAAGCTGTGGCACACCGATCTTCAGTGGGAAGTCGTCGATGCCTGCCTGCAACTCCACGGCGGCGCCGGTTACATGAACGAATATCCCATCGCCCGCATGTGGCGTGCGGCGCGCGTGACGCGGATTTTCGGTGGGACCAACGAGATTATGAAGGAACTGATCGGGCGAGGTCTGTAAGTGCCAAAACCGCAAAGCTGGCAACTCGATCCCGCCAACTACCCGTTCAAACACAAGACAGAAACGCGCTTTGCAGACCTGGATTTACTCGGCCATATCAATAATGTGTCGATGGCCGGACTGTTCGAGCATGGACGCGGCATGTTCAACCACGCCATCGAAGTCGAACGCCGCGCGCCGGGGCAACGCTGGCTGATCGTCAGCGTCGCGCTCGAATATATCGCCGAGGCGCATTTTCCCGAGCATGTCACCATCACCAGCGGGATATTGCGGATCGGCAATAGCAGCTGGGACATTGCCTCCGCCGCGTTTCAGGGCGGGGAGTGCAAAGCGGTGTGCATAACTACCATCGTGTTAACCGATGCGAACGGACCCACCGCATTACCGCAGGATTTGCGCGAGGAATTCGAGCGTTTGCGGGTTAAGGCAGCTTAATCAACGAACGTAGCAGCGCGCTTCTGCATTCCGGCCATCACCGCCTCAATCTGGTTGGGCGTCCGGATCACCCGCGCTTGCCGAACGCTTTCGGTCATTAAGATGGCGTCTTCGTCCAAATCGGCGAATTCGTTGAACAACGCCTTCGCCTCCCGCATTGCGCCTGGATTGCGGTTGGCGATTTCATGCGCAATCACCATTGCACGAGCTTGCGGGTTTTCGTCGACATAGGTGGCAAAACCCAAGCCAAGCGCCTCAGCTCCAGAAAATTCGCGGTTGGTGTAGGTCAACTCACGCAACACATCGTCGCGCACCAGCCCGCGCCACAGCGCATAGCCACCCATGTCGGGGATCAGGCCCCATTTCATTTCCATTACCGCCAGCCGCGCATCCGGTGCAATCACGCGGATGTCGGCGCCGCTGGCAATCTGTAGGCCGCCGCCAAAGCATACACCGTGGACAGCCGCAATCACGGGCATTGGTAATTTGCGCCACAGCATTGCAACCTGCTGAAAGGTGTTGGCATTGCCATGAGTCCTGTCCGTGAGACTCCCTACCCCTGCGCTTGCGCTGGCACCACCGCCCGCCATGCTTTGCATATCTAGCCCGGCACAAAAGCTGCGCCCCTCGCCCGACAGCACAACCGCACGTACATCCTTCATACCAGCAAGCTCTTCGCCCGCAGCAATAATCCCCTGAAACATGGCAGGATCGAGCGCATTCATTTTGTCCGCCCTCGTCAGCCTGACATCGGCAACGTGGTTTTCGACGGTGATACTAACGCGGTCGTTCATGCGAGATTTTCCTTCAGCTTAAAGTCCACCAGCGGCAATTGGTCATTGCCAAAATACATCCATTTGCCGTCGACAAAGATCGTCGGCGAGCCATAGCCGCCGCGTTCGATTAATTCTTCGGTATTGGCACGTAACAGCGCCTTGACCGCGTCGGTTTGCGATGCCGCGCGCATGGATTCACCATCCAAACCGGCGCTGGTCGCTCGAGCGACCAAAGCATCCGGATCATCCAGATTTTCCTGCGCGCCAAAATAGCTTTCAAAAGCCGCCTTGGTAAACTTGAAGAGCGAAAGCTGATCGTCGGCCAGCGTGCAAGCCATGCGCATCGCATTCACGCTTTTTGCAGGGTGCCATTGCGACGGGAAATTCATCTCGACCCCGGCCAATGCCGCCCAATCCTTTAATACGCGCCAGCTATGTTTCAACCTGCGGTTATCGGTGGCTGCGCGCGCCGCGTATACCGACGGGTTGACAGCATTGAACACCCCGCCAACCAGGATTGGCCGCAATCGGGCGGTCGCGCCAGTTCGCGCCAAAACTCCGCTTAAATTTGTAAATGCCAGATAGGTCCAAGGGCTCGAAAGATCATAAAAAAACTCAACACGCTCGGCTGCCATATCGCTCTCCGTTACCCCCAAAACCATAGCATCACGTAAAGTTTAATGAAGCGGTTAAATTTGCCGATTCTGCCTTTGGTTATAGGGTTCCATCGCTTGTCGGCGAATTTACACATTTGGCCGCATGTAACGCCGCCCGATCCACGTCTTAAATTGACTTTAACCATATGGCGTCACAGTGAGATGGGCAGATAAGCAATGTCCGGTGGATGGGGACAGGGGTCGTGAATGTTTGAGGGCAAAGATATGGGCTTTGCCAGTGCAGGGTTTGGGGCCAATACCGGCTTTGGTCAGCGCGTTGCGCTTGCAAACGCGATGGTCGCACCCATGCGCCAGACACCCGAGCGCAATTGGCGTGATCGATTATCCGAACTCGACCTGGTACCCGACCTCGGCGACGATATCGGTTCAATCCGCTGGTTCCGCGGCCTTGGCACCCTGACGGCGCTGAGTGTGTTCGCACTGGCGCTGTTCCCGGATTTTGGCCCGGTCTATGGCGCTCAGCCTCCCGTTCCTACAGAAGCCGAATTTGAAGAAGCCCGTGCGCAGATGATCATGCCGATTGCCTATGGCAGCGACAGTGGCAAACGCATGGCAGCGACTGATGCTGTCATCGGTTTGGCAGGAAGCCCCGAACGTCCCCGTATCGAACTCACAGCCACTTTGGGGCGCGGCGACAGCTTTGCCCGTGTGCTTCAGCGTGCGGGCGTCGGGGGTGGCGATGCTGCCAATGTTACTTCAATGGTATCTGGTGTGACGTCGCTCAGCGATATTGAACCGGGTACACCAATCGAGATTGTCCTTGGCCAGCGCACGTCGAAAAATCAGGCGCGGCCGCTTGAATCCATCGCCTTCCGTGCGCGCTTTGACCTTAATCTTGCGGTTAATCGCGAAGGCAATGCGCTACGACTGGCGCGCAAACCCATTGCCGTCGATGACACGCCGCTGCGAATTCGAGGAACCGTTGGCGATAGCCTTTACCGCTCTGCCCGCGCGGCCGGCGCCCCGGCGAGCGCCATTCAGGATTATCTCAAAGTCATCGCCGGGCGCACGTCTATCTCATCAATCCGCTCCAGTGACGAATTCGACATCATCATTGACTATAAGCGTGCTGAAACCGGCGAACTTAAGGTGGGCGGCCTGCTGTATGCCGGGATCGACCGCGACGGCAAATCGGCGGTACAGATGCTCAAATGGACGATGGGCGACAATAGCCAGTGGTTTGAGGCATCAGGGGTCGGCGAATCCAAAGGCGCGCTTAGCCGCCCGGTCAATGGCCCGGTCACATCGGGCTTTGGCGGACGGCGCCACCCGATTTTGGGCTATGTCCGGATGCACAGCGGGCTTGATTTCAAGGCAAGCTATGGCACACCGATTTACGCGGTAACCGATGGCGTTATTGCCTATGCCGGTCGCAAGGGCGGCTATGGCAATTTCGTCCAGATCAACCATGGCGGCGGACTGGCTTCGGGCTATGGCCATATGAGCCGTTTTGCCACCAGCAGCGGCCAGCGCGTGCGCCGCGGGCAGATTATCGGCTATGTCGGCTCAACTGGCCTTTCGACCGGCCCGCATCTCCATTACGAACTTTATCGCGGTGGACGCGCCGTTAATCCGATGTCGGTCAAGTTCACGCAGCGGGCTCAATTGGAGGGCAGCGATCTCGCGCAATTCAAAAGCAAGCTCAACCGTCTGAAATCCGTCAAAGCCGGTGCTGCTCTTGCCCCGCTGAAACCGTCCAGCCGCGTACAGCAAGAACCCAAGCGCGAAATCGACCGCCTGACCCAGCGCATGGACACGCGCACCCCTCGCGGATAACCCGTTGAGGATGCGCCATTGCTCCGCTAAGCAGCTGAAATGAGCACTTCATCCAGTTTTCCGAATACCCGCCTCCGCCGCAGCCGCGTAACCCCGTGGAGCCGCGCTATGGTGCGCGAAAATCTGTTATCCCCGGCCGACCTGATCTGGCCGTTATTTGTCACTGAGGGCGACAATGTCGAACAGCCAATCGCGACCCTTCCAGGCGTGTCACGATGGCCGGTGGATCAGATTGTGGCTCGTGCTGGCGACGCAATCCGCTTGGGCATCCCGTGCATCGCGCTTTTCCCCAACACGCAGGCCGACCGCCGCAGCGATGCCGGCGAGGAAGCGTTCAACCCCGATAACCTGATGTGCCGCGCCATCCGCGCGATCAAGGAAGCGCATGGTGACGCCATCGGCGTGCTGACCGATGTCGCACTCGACCCGTATACCGCGCATGGGCAGGACGGTCTGGTCGATGGCGCAGGATATGTCCTCAATGACGAAACGGTGGCCGTGCTGGTCGACCAGGCGATCAATCAGGCCGAGGCAGGCGCCGACATCATTGCTCCAAGCGACATGATGGATGGCCGAATTGGCGCCATCCGCAAGGCGCTGGAAATGAAAGGGCACAGCAATGTGCAAATCATGTCCTACGCTGCCAAATATGCCAGCGCCTTCTACGGCCCGTTCCGCGATGCTGTCGGCTCCCGCGGTTTGCTGAAAGGCGATAAGAAAGGGTACCAGATGGACCCTGCGAACAGCGACGAAGCGTTGCGCGAGGTCGCAATGGACATCGCCGAAGGTGCGGACAGCGTCATGGTGAAACCCGGCCTGCCCTATCTCGACATCATCCGCCGGGTTAAGGACCGTTTCGATGTCCCGGTCTTCGCTTATCAG
>JBGSPK010000060.1:0-10110 GCA_041738665.1 Sphingorhabdus sp.
ACCGCAATATCAGATATCCCGCAACCGCCGAAAGCAGCGACCCCATCAGCACGCCGATCTTCACTGCATCGCCTTGTGCCGCATCGGTAAAGGCAAGTCCGCCGATAAAAAGGCTCATTGTAAAACCGATGCCACACAACAATGCCACGCCATAGACCTGAGTCCAGCTTGCGTCCTTTGGACGGACGGCAACGCCAAGCTTTACCGCCGCCCATACGCTGCCGAAAATTCCGAGTTGCTTCCCAACAAACAGACCGAGCGCAATGCCAAGTGGCAGTGGCGCAGCAAGTGACGACAGGCCGACGCCCTCCAGTGAAACCCCGGCATTGGCAAAACCGAACAGCGGCACAACGAAAAACGCAACCGGCTTGGCGAGCGCATGCTCCAACCGGTGGAGCGCCGAATCTTCGGCGTCCGGCGCACCCGCCGTCCGGCGAAACGGAATAGCGAACGCGGCCATCACCCCTGCAATGGTGGCATGCACACCCGATAACAAGGTCGCGTACCAGAGCAGAGCAGCGAGAATCAGATAGGGCCAGAGCGCGTTCACCTTGATGCGGTTCAACGCCATCATCGCAAGCCAGATCAGTGCCGCTGCGACCAGTGCCGTAATCTTCAGTTCGGCTGTATAGAATAATGCAATGATTGCGACCGCACCCATGTCATCAACAATCGCAACAGTGGTGAGAAACAGTTTGAGAGAGGCAGGCGCGCGGCTGCCCAATATAGCCAATACACCAATGGCGAAAGCAATGTCGGTCGCAGCCGGAATCGCCCATCCGCGAACAAGTGCCGGATCTCCTCCGGCGACCATCAGATAAATTGCCGCTGGCACAATCATCCCTGCCGCTGCTGCAATCACTGGAAGCCGCCGGTCGGCCCATGTCGATAGATGGCCGTCGACAAATTCGCGTTTAATCTCCAGCCCGACCAGCAGGAAAAAAATCGCCATCAACCCATCGTTGATCCACAGATGCACCGTCATCGGCCCAAGTTTAGGCGTCAGTTCGGGTCCAGTAACGGCATGGACGAAGTGAAAATAATCTTCTGCCAGGAAGGAATTGGCAACAAGCATTGCCAGCGCCGCCGCAGCCATTAACAATATTCCTCCAGCCGCTTCGCTGGCAAGAAACTCGCGAAGCGCCGAACCGCCTCTACCCTGTTTACTGCGTTCCTTCATCATGCAGGTCTATGCCCACCGCTATAACGCTTGGCAAGCGGGGCCGGAATCAGTGGAACCAATTTCCTTGCCTTGCCCGATTTGCATCGGCTAACAAATGTAACGTGGGGCGTGGATGATGGCCAACCAGATGAAAGTACAGACTTTTACGCGTGCAAGGCACGGCAAATGATGCCGTCGCCTTTCATGGAGCTGACCGAGGGGCAAAAGGCTTGCCTGCGGCTTGTCGATGATCACCATACATCGAAGGAAATCGCCCGGATATTGGGAATATCGCCGTTTACAGTCGATCAACGGCTCGATGCTGCGCGCCGCAAGCTAAATGCGGCAAGTCGCAAGGATGCGGCAAAACTCTTTGCCGCTTTTGAACGGGAAAATGTATCCGAGCCTTTCGTATACGAACCGCAACGGCTTGAGGCCGCCGGATTTGCCGATATTTCAAGCTTACCCCCCAACCCGGTGGAACAGGTCTTTGCGTCGGTCTCGTCGTTGATTTCTGTTCCACCCATTGGCGGGGAACGACATGAATTATCAAAAAGGGAAATATTGGTTCAATCGCTGAACATTGCTTTTTTCAGCACATTGGTGATCGCGTTTGTCGTAGTTGTTCTAACTGGAACCATGCGACTGTTCGAATAGGTCTCCTTCCGCTGGTGGCATTGTCCGGCCCAACAGGGAGACGATTTGTGGTCAATTATGATTTTCGTTCAGCGCAGCAGCTGGCGACCGATATCCGTTCGGCGCATGTATCTATCGATAACGCTTTGGCGAATGTGGCGACTTTGGCATCGTCGGTCATCGAAACGTGCCGCACGTCAGACGCCGCACCAGCGCAGACTCAGGCGGTTATCGAAGGCGTAGCGGCAGGCCTCAACAAGATGGTTGATGCCCGCAAGGGATTCATCATGGCGCACCGCGAAATCGCCTTGGCACAACGCGACAGCAATCTGAAAGAAATTGGGTTCGGATGCCTTGGCCCAATCCCCCTTGTCCAGCCAGCCGGTCTTCGGGTCGTAAACGGCTGATGCTGGGCATCCCTGCTCGTTCCTGTTTACTGGCCTGAGGGCGAGCGGGGCATGATATTGATGCAAGCCAGCTTTGCCGTGGCCTTGCTGTTATGCATTGCATATGGCGCGGCATTCGGTGGACGGACGGGCCGTGTGGGATCGGCAATTTTTGCCCTTGCCACGTTGTTAACTGCCGCAGGGGCGATGTTTAATCCCAAATGGGCAGGTACATCTTACGCCGTGTTCGCGGTCGATAGCCTGTGCCTGCTTGCACTGTCTGTTCTGGCGGTAAAGAGCAATCGGTTCTGGCCGATCTGGGCGGTTGGGTTTCAAACCGTGGCAGTAGCGACGCATATTGCGACGTTGTGGATGCCCGATATCGTGCCCAGGGCGTATCACGCCATGCTGTCTTTCTGGAGCATCCCGATCCTGTGGGTAATGGTGGCCGGGACGCACAGGGACCGCAAATATGAGAGGGGCCGGCCCAGCACCGGCTGAGCTTCGATTTTCAACAACAGGATGATGTACGGCGCGCCAGCCCGGCGACCGCCGGTGGGGGATCGCGTGTCAATGGACCAGATATTTGCGACCATGGAAATAGCGCAGCGTGAGCTGCTGCTGTTCAGCGCCATATGGCTTTTGCTTGGCGCTATTGACGACCTGTGCGTCGATCTCATCTGGATTTGTCGGCGCGTCTATCGGCAATTTGCCTATTACCGCTCGCAACGACCATTGATGGCGCATGAGTTGGCCGAAAGTTTCGATCCGGGGCTTCTTGCGGTGTTCATTCCGGCGTGGCGCGAGTCAGCGGTGATCGGCACGATGCTTGCCCACTGCAACCGCAACTGGCGGGAAAGCGGTTGCGATTACCGGATCTACGTTGGCTGTTATCCGAATGACCCGCTCTCGGTCGCTTCCGTAATTGCATCGGCGGCAGGAAACGGTCGCATCCGGATCGTACTTGTCGAGCATTCCGGGCCGACCACGAAAGCGGATTGTCTAAACCGGCTGTGGCACGCGTTGCTCTCCGATGAGATTGCCGGCGGATACAAGGCCAAGGCCGTTATCCTGCATGATGCAGAGGATGCAGTCCATCCCGACGAACTTCAGATTTTTGATCGGTTGCTGGCCAAAGGCGGTGCTGTCCAACTTCCCGTGATACCAGTGAGATCAGCGGGTTCGCGCTGGATTAGCGGCCATTATTGCGATGAATTTGCGGAAGCCCATGGCAAGACAATGGTGGTGCGCGAGGCTTTGGGCGCTGCGCTGCCGCTCGCTGGTGTGGCCTGCGCAGTCAGCAGGACCCTGCTCGGCCGGATGGCGCTCGCAAATGGCGCGAAGCCGTTCGATGAAGGCAGCTTGACCGAAGATTATGAACTTGGCCTTCGCATCGGATCGGTGGGTGGACGGACAATCATGGCGCGGCTTATCGACCACAATGGGGAACTGGCGGGTACGCGTGCATGTTTCCCCGATACTCTTGGTGCATCGGTCCGCCAGAAAACCCGCTGGCTGACTGGAATCGCTTTGGCTGGCTGGGACAGGCTGGGATGGCAAGGCAATCTGGCGCAGAAATGGATGCTGGTACACGACCGGCGGTCGATATTTGCCGCCATCGTTCTGGTGGCCGCTTATGCCTGTATTGTGCTTACGGCGATACTGAAAGTGGCTGAGGCAAACGGTTTGCACCAGTCAACCGCGTTGTCGCCGCTGCTTATTAAGCTGCTCATGATAAACGCGCTGTTCCTTATCTGGCGACTGGGAATGCGTGCGGCGTTTGTCGGTTCGCTATATGGCCCTGGAGAGGCTTTGCTTTCGGTTCCGCGCAGCCTGATTGCCAATATCATTGCCATCATGGCAGCCCGTCGCGCGTGCACAGCCTATATCAGGCATTGCCTCGGTGCCCCGCTGCGGTGGGATAAGACTATTCATCATACCGTCCCCGGCGGTTTGAAAGGGTATGACTGATGCGCGGTCGCCCGTTCGGATTTATCGGACTGCTTTGTTCTGTATGGATCGCCACCCGCGTTGGTGTGATGAGCTTGGTAACGCACGGAACAGGGGCGTATGTCGTGCCGTTAAAAGTCGCCAAACGACCGGCGGAAGTTGCCGTTCAGGAATTAAGCAGGCCAGTCGCCGCGACACAGCGAGCGCCAACCGGCTGCTGTTTGGAAACCCCGGTGGCCCTTGCCGCTTTTGCCAATGACAAACTGCGGCATATGGGACAATCTGTTTCGGTCTTTGGCGGGATGCTTCAAGCCGAGCCATTCGGCCCCCCCTTGCCCGCTGGCCCGATATTTTTGGTGCCGCCGCCAGCACTCCACGATTCTGGCAAAAGCTCCAAGCCGGCGAGTCGCCTGAGCATTTACGCCTACAGCTTCTGGCGGGCCGGCGCGCCAACGCCGGGTTCTCTCGGCAATGGCCAATATGGCGGCGGCCAAAGCGCCGTAATCGCGGCATATGCTTTGCCGCGATTAGGCAGAGACAGCTTCGATATCATGGCGCGTGCCGCAATCGCGCATGACAACAGCAAAGAGCGTGAATTCGCTGCGGGTGTACGGTGGCGGCCAACGCAGCGCTTACCTGTCCAGTTCACCGCAGAACGGCGGTTCCGGCATGGACGGGCCGATGCATTTGCGGCCTATGCGGCAGGCGGGACATCGGACATCGGTTTGCCAATGGGCTTCAAACTCGACGGCTACGCACAGGCAGGCTATGTTTCTGGCGATGGGGGCGGCCTGTTTGCGGATTTCAACGCGCGCGCCGAACGCAAATTGGTGCAGATCGAAAATACCGTCATGTCAGGCGGAATCGGTGACTGGGGCGGAGGGCAGCGCGATGTGATGCGCGTCGACGTCAGCCCAACCGTTCGCGCCGACATGGCGGTGGGGCAAGCGCAGGTCCGTCTCTCGGCAGACTGGAGATTCCGCGTGGCGGGTAATGCTGCGCCGGGCAACGGCCCCGCGCTGACCTTGTCCACCAGTTTCTGAGGCACAGCCTTTATCACGCCTTGAAATGCCGTTAGGGTCCATTCAGTCGAAAATGGATATCTATCTTCCCATAGCCAATTTGTCGGTCAACGCGCTCGTCATCATCCTTCTGGGTGGCGGTGTGGGCGTGCTGTCCGGGATGTTCGGCGTTGGCGGAGGGTTCCTGACCACGCCATTGTTGATTTTCTATGGCATTCCGCCCGCAGTTGCAGCAGCCTCGGCTTCTACCCAGGTAACCGGGGCGAGCGTGTCGGGCGTGTTCGCGCACATGAAACGTGGCGGGGTCGATTTCCAGATGGGCGCAGTGCTGGTCGTCGGCGGCATGTTCGGGACGGCAGCGGGCGCGGTGATATTCGAGATACTCGAACAACTCGGCCAGATCGATACCGTCATCAACATGCTGTATGTTATCATGCTCGGCAGCATAGGCGGACTGATGGCCAAGGAAAGCCTGATGAGCGTGCGTGCAACCCGTTCTGGTAAGCCTTTGCCAGCCCGCAAACGCCGCCACCACCCGCTGGTGGCAAATCTGCCGATGCGGTGGCGTTTTTACCGTTCGGGGCTGTACATCTCGCCGCTTGCGCCGCTGGTTCTGGGCTTTGTCACCGGGATCATGACGATGCTGCTGGGCGTCGGCGGCGGTTTCATCATGGTTCCTGCGATGCTTTATCTGCTCGGCATGGGCGCGCAAGTGGTGGTCGGCACCTCGCTGTTCCAGATATTGTTCGTTACGATGGCCTCAACGATGATGCACAGTCTGACCACCAAGGCGGTCGATATCGTGCTTGCGGTGTTCCTGTTGATCGGCAGCGTCACCGGCGCGCAGATCGGCGCACGCTTGGCGCAGCGGATGCGCCCCGAATATCTGCGGCTGCTTCTCGCCGCGATCGTGCTGCTCGTTGCCATTCGGATGGCGTTGGGGCTCGGCTGGCGTCCGGACGAGATTTATACGGTGCAGGCTTTATGAGGCTGCTGCTCGCTTTCCTGCTCATGCTGCTGCCTGGCATGGCATCGGCACAAAATGTGCCCAAGCTGGTACCCGACGTTTCGCAACGGCAAATCGATATTCAGTCGGGCTTTACGGGCGCCGAAATGCTGCTGTTCGGTGCCATCATTTATCCGCGCGGAGTTGCGCCCGAAGGCCAGATTGACGTCGCCGTCGTCCTGCGCGGCCCGACCCGCCCGATTACGTTGCGTGAAAAACAGAAGATTGCCGGCATATGGATCAATGCCGACAGTACCGATTTCCGGTCGGTCCCGGCTTATTATGCGATTGCATCGTCGCGCCCGTTGGACACTATCGTCAATGACAAGACTGCCGCCATCTACGAGCTCGGCCTCGACAAACTGCAATTGTCGCCCAGCGGCGAAGTCGATGCCAAGGAGCAGCGCCGCTTCGTCAGCGGCCTTGTCGACTTGAACAGTCGCAACGGGCTATTCAGACAAGAAGCAGGGACTGTCGAAATTACCGACCAGGTTCTGTATCGGGCCCGGCTCAACATTCCTTCGAGCGTGCCGGTTGGTATCTACACAGCCGAAACTTTGCTTATCCGCGATGGACGGGTGATCGTTGCCGACGACAATGTAGAGGTTCGCATCCGCAAAACCGGGTTCGAACAGCTGGTGACGATATTGGCGCGGGATTATTCGCTATTTTACGGCGCAATGGCGGTACTGGTTTCGCTCTTGCTGGGCTGGTTCGCAGGCTATGTTTTCCAGCGACTTTGAGATGACCGGCGTCAGCGCATAGTAAATAATTCTTTACTTGTCGGCCCTATGCCTTTCGATTTACGGCAACAGGGACAGTTCGCAACATGGATATCACGGGAAATCATCAGTTTTCCTCTGGCCAGCCGGTCGAAAACGCCGGATCGGCAGCGGCTTCGCTGACTCAAGTACCCATCATGCCGCCATCGCGCGACCCGGAACCTCCCGTCGTACGATCGCCTGTCAGTGGCCCGGCGCTGCACCATATCGGCTTTGTTATGGAGATTGCAGGATCCGGTTCGCAAGTAACGCTCGACGCCGCAATATTGAACGAGTTGATGCCGCATAGCGACCCCAGCATCGCGATGGCCGGACAGGTCGGCAGCCAAATCAAGATTCGTGTCGGCAACACCTGGTTGCTCGCCAGCATCCGAACGCAAAAGCTGCACGAGCGCGATCAGGGCGTCATCATGGCCGCAGTCGATTTTCTCGGCGAAGGCGATGAGGAAAAACTGACCGGCAAAATCTACAATTTCCGCCGCGGTGTCACCCGCTATCCGGTTCCCGGCAGCGAAGTCTATGCCGTCTCCAGCCCTGACATGAAGCAGGTCTATGCTGCCGATGCCCGCGCGCATGTCGAAATAGGCACGGTATTTCCGACCAAAGACATTAGAGGCGCGCTTTACGTTGATGCGATGCTCGGCAAGCATTTCGCTTTGCTGGGGTCGACTGGTACGGGTAAATCGACGAGCGCTGCGCTCATCCTGCACAAAATTTGCGACATCGCGCCTGAAGGCCATATCGTGATGATCGATCCGCACGGCGAATATAGCGCTGCGTTCAAGCACAATGGCGCGCTGTTCGATGTCAACAACCTCAACATGCCATATTGGATGATGAACTTCGCCGAGCATGTTGAAGTGTTCGTTACCTCCAATGGCGACGACAAGCAGATCGACAGCGACATTCTGGCGCGCTGCCTGCTTCAGGCGCGCAGCAAGAACCGCATTGCCGAAAGCATTGGCAAGCTTACGGTCGATGCCCCGATACCTTATCTATTGTCCGACCTGACCAACATCATCCAGACCGAAATGGGCAAGCTCGACAAGGCGACCAACAGCGCGCCGTTCATGCGCCTCAAAGGCAAAATCGACGAATTGAAGGCCGATCCGCGCTATAATTTCATGTTTTCAGGAATGCTCGTCGGCGACACGATGGCCGAATTTGTCGGCAAGATCTTTCGGCTTCCAAGCGGCGGCAAGCCAATTTCGATCATCGACGTGTCGGGCGTTCCATCCGACATCACCTCAACCGTGGTCGCGGTTTTGTCGCGGCTCGTCTTCGATTATGCCATCTGGTCACGCAACGAGGCGCAGCGGCCCATCCTACTCGTCTGCGAAGAAGCGCACCGTTACATCCCGTCCGACCGCGTGTCGAAGGACAGCGCGGTACGCTCAATTCTCGAGCGGATCGCCAAAGAAGGTCGTAAATATGGCGTGAGCCTTGGCTTGATTACGCAGCGTCCTTCCGCCCTGGCCGAAGGCGTGCTGTCGCAGTGCGGCACGATCATCGCGATGCGCCTCAACAATGATCGTGATCAGGCGTTCGTGAAAGCCGCGATGCCCGAAGGCGCGCGCGGGTTCCTCGATGCGATCCCGGCGCTGCGCAACCGCGAGTGCATCATCTGCGGCGAAGGCGTCGCGATCCCGATCCGCGTCGCTTTCGACAACCTCGAAGAACACAAGCGCCCGGCATCGGAAGACCCGAGCTTCGTCGAGCTGTGGAACAAGGACGGCGGCGAGGAAGAACTGGTTGAACGCGTGGTGATGCGTTGGAGATCTCAAGGTTAGCAGGCGCCTCCGCGCCTGCATCCTCGACGCTGTTCCTCCGCTTCGCTACGGGCGCCTGCGGGCGGGCGGTCGCCCTTGCGGTCGCTGCGCGACCGTTTGGTGCCATCTTCCCCCCTCCCGCTTGCGGGAGGGGTTGGGGGTGGGCCCGTTACGTCCCCCGCGTATCCCCATAGAGATGAATATGCAGTCGGTCGCTCATCCGGAACCCGTGTTCGAGGCACAGGCCTGAAAGCCACGCCTGCCGCGCGCGTTGCGTGGCACTGTCGGTGCCTTCGGCCATCAGGAACACCCGTTCGGGCTTGAAGCGGTAGCGCTGCTGCAATTCCAGCACCTCGGCCACATCCTCCGGCGCGGCGATCACGAATTTCAGGAAAGCACGCGGGTCCGCTGCCCAGGCGTCCAGCCGTTCGGGGACGAGGGCGAGGTCGGCCGGGTTGCCGCTATGCGCCAGCTTGGGGCTGACATTGTACTGATCGACCCGCACATCCAACCGCGCGGGCGGGGCGACGGTGCCGTTGGTTTCGACCTCCACGCTGATGTCGGGCAGCAGCGCCAGCATTTCCGCCAGCGTGCCCGCCTGAAGCAGTGGTTCGCCCCCGGTGATGACGAGGCGCTTCTGGCCCAGCGCGGCGATCCGCTCTGCCGTGTCCGCAGGCGAAAGCGTCACTTGATTGGCCTTGCGTTCAAACGCGATCCCGTCGCGATGCGGCCGGTTATCGCCCTCGAACCGCCAAGTATAGGCCGTGTCGCACCACGTGCAGGCAAGGTTGCAGCGCGATAGCCGCACGAAGGCAACCGGCATCCCTTGGCTCGGTCCTTCGCCCTGTAACGATGCGAAGATCTCCGGCCGGTCAGTATCGTCGGTGGCGAGGGTGAGGTTCACTGCACCCCTCCGTCAGCCGCCTGCGGCGTCTGCCACCTCCCCATTGCTGCGCAACGGGGAGGGATTTCACCTGCCTCCCCGTCTCGAAGAGATGGGGAGGGGGACCGCCCGCGAAGCGGGTGGTGGAGGGGTAGGCCGCTCACCCCAGCCGCGCCAGCGCCGCGGTCAGCCGCTCGACCTCGCCCGTGTGGTGGGCAAGATCGGCACGGGCCTTTTCGACCGCTTCGGGCTTGGCCTTCTCGGCGAAGGCGGGGTTGGAGAGGCGGCCTTCGAGGCTCTTGGCTTCCTTCGTGCTGGCCGCCAGTGCCTTCTCGAGCCGCGTCTTTTCGGCCGCGATGTCGATGATCCCTTCGAGGGGAATGATGAACACATCGCTCCCCGCGGTCACCTGCATGGCGGGGCCAGCGGGTGCCTCGCCAATGGTCACCGGTGTCAGGCGGGCGAGGCGTTCGATGGCTGCGCTGCTGCGCTCGATAGTGCGGGTCGCCACATC
>JBGSPK010000061.1:0-7186 GCA_041738665.1 Sphingorhabdus sp.
TTTAGCAGACCTTTTGCGTCGGCCGCATCATAGGGGCAAATGACAATTAAGCCGGGAACACTGGCGTACCACGGCGCATAATTCTGGCTGTGTTGGGCACCGACACGCGCCGCAGCGCCGTTAGGACCGCGGAAGACAATGGGACAACGCATTTGCCCGCCCGACATATAATTTGTCTTTGCCGCCGAATTGATGATGTGGTCGATCGCCTGCATGGCAAAGTTGAAGGTCATGAACTCGATCACTGGGCGCAATCCGCCCATTGCCGCGCCAGTGCCAATGCCGGCAAAGCCATATTCCGTAATCGGCGTATCGATTACACGGCGCGCGCCAAATTCGGCCAGTAAACCTTGCGTGACCTTATAGGCACCCTGATATTCAGCGACTTCCTCGCCCATGACGAACACCCGGTCATCGCGACGCATTTCTTCGGCCATCGCGTCGCGCAAAGCTTCGCGCAGCGTGAGCGACGTCATTGCAGTACCGTCGGGAATGGCTGGGTCGGATTTGGCGACGGTCTGGGTTGGTTTCGGAGCTACCGCAGGCGCTTCGGACGGCACAGACGGCGCTGGAGCAGCGGACGGCGGCGGATTTGCGGCTTCATCATCGCCGGCGATTAAGGCAATCACAGTGCCGACCTTCACCCCGTCAGTACCTTCAGGCACCGTAATCGACGATATAATCCCCTCGTCGACCGCTTCGAATTCCATCGTGGCCTTGTCGGTCTCGATTTCTGCAAGGATATCGCCCGATTTCACCGCGTCGCCTTCCTTCACCAGCCATTTGGCCAATGTACCTTCTTCCATCGTCGGCGAAAGCGCTGGCATTTTAAGTTCGATAGCCATCAATATTGCTCCACCAGCACGTCGGTATATAATTCGCCCAACTCCGGCTCGGGTGAGGTCTCGGCGAAATCGGCAGACTCGTTCACGATTGTCCGAATTTCCTTTTCGAGCACCTTCAGCTCGTCCTCGCCAACGCCCATTTCGGCCAAATAGGCTTTGCAGCCCTCGATCGGGTCGCTGTTGTCGCGCACCGACTGTACCTCGTCGCGGCTGCGATACTTGGCCGGGTCGGACATTGAATGGCCGCGATAGCGGTATGTCTTCATTTCGAGCAGCACCGGCCCCTTACCGCTGCGTACCCAGTCGAGCGCAACTTCAGCCGCGCCGCGCACCGCCAGCACATCCATACCGTCGACCTGAATACCCGGAATACGGAAGCTCTCACCGCGCCGGTAGAGCTGGTCTTCCGACGACGCGCGGTTGACGCTCGTGCCCATCGCATATTGGTTGTTCTCGATCACGAAAATGATGGGCAGCTTCCATAGTTCGGCCATGTTGAAGCTTTCGTAGACCTGCCCCTGGTTCGACGCACCATCACCGAAATAGGCAAGACACACGCCGCCATCATTCGAATATTTATGTCCGAATGCAAGCCCAGCACCGAGCGATACCTGAGCACCAACAATCCCATGGCCGCCGTAGAATTTATGACTTGTCGAAAACATGTGCATCGACCCGCCCTTACCTTTGGAAATCCCGGCGGCCCGCCCCGTCAGTTCGGCCATGATAACATTGGGGTCGATGCCATATGCCAGCATATGGCCATGGTCGCGATAGCCTGTGATAACGCTGTCTTTGCCTGGCGTCAGTGCGGACTGGAGGCCAATCGCAACTGCCTCTTGGCCAATGTAAAGATGACAGAACCCACCGATAAGGCCAAGACCATATAATTGCCCTGCCTTCTCTTCAAAGCGGCGGATGAGCAGCATTTGCCGGTAAAATTCGAGCAATTCTTCCTTGGTCGCCTTATACGGCACCGGCTCCATCGGCCGTTCCCGGTTGGCACGCGCCGCGTCTTCGCTAACGCTGGCTTTCTTCGGTGCTGTTTTTTTTGCGGGAGTCTTTGCCAAAGCGGGATCCTCTGCTGATATTTTCTAGCGCTTATGATTTTCGCCTAGTCAAATTCAGACGATGTGAAAAGCGCTTTTCCGTAACGAAAAGGCCTGCATAGCTATTCACTCTTTGCCATTGCCATCACTTTAGCGGAACTACGACCTCGTCCGGCGCAACGACGTTAAGTTCTTTTCGCATCAATTCTCCCGCTAGGTCGGGATCGACGTTATCGCGGTCGAGCAAAAGCTGACGGTTGCGAAGCGCATTGCGCTCTTTTTGTAGTGTAGCTAGTTCGATTTTACGTTCCGAAAGCGCCGCACGATAATCGGTCCAGGCAATGATCCCAGTCGGACCAAGCAAGGCGTAAGACGCAATCCCCAGCAACGCGACAAGCGCGAGCCCCGGCCCAACGACCGATTTCATATATTCAGGATTTTTCTTGCCGCGCGCCATAACTCTGTGGCCTCATAGCGCGGTTTGCGATTCAAGCAAAGCCGCCCATCAGCGGAAAATCGAACGCCCAGCATAGATGGCCGCGCCGCCCAATTCTTCCTCGATACGAATCAGCTGGTTATACTTGGCAAGCCGATCCGAGCGAGCCAAGCTGCCGGTCTTGATCTGCCCGCAATTCGTTGCAACCGCGAGATCGGCAATAGTTGCGTCCTCGGTTTCGCCCGAACGGTGTGACATCACCGCTGTGTAAGACGCACGATGCGCCATCGATACCGCCGCCAGGGTTTCGGTAAGCGTGCCAATCTGATTGACCTTGACCAGCAATGAGTTCGCCAGCCCCATTCCGATCCCCATCGACAAGCGCTCAGGATTGGTCACAAACAAATCGTCGCCAACCAATTGGACTTCATGGCCGATCTTGTCGGTAATTGCCTTCCAGCCTTCGAAATCATCTTCGCTCATGCCGTCCTCAATCGAACGGATTGGATAATCCTTGCAGAGCGCAGCGAGGTAATCGGCCATTTCATGCGGGCTGAGCGAGAGCCCCTCGCCTGAAATCTCGTACTTTCCATTCTTGAAAAACTCTGTCGCGGCGCAATCGAGAGCGAGCACAACCTCGTCGCCGACCTTAAACCCGGCCTTTTCAATCGACGCCATGATGAAATCGAGCGCGTCCCGGGTCGAAGCGAGGTTCGGCGCGAAGCCGCCTTCGTCGCCTACAGCCGTCGCCAGACCCTTTTCATGCAAGCCCTTTTTCAAGGTGTGGAAAATCTCCGAACCCCAGCGCACCGCCTCGGCTAACGAACCTGCCCCTACGGGCATCACCATGAATTCCTGAAAATCGATCGGGTTATCGGCATGTTCGCCGCCATTGATGATATTCATCATCGGCACCGGCAGAACATGTGCATTGACCCCGCCAACATAGCGATAGAGCGGTAATCCGCGCGCATCAGCGGCAGCCTTGGCAACCGCGAGGCTGACGCCCAATATCGCATTTGCGCCTAAATTCGATTTGTTGTCGGTGCTGTCAAGGTCGATCATCACCTGATCGACATCTTCTTGGTCTTCGGCATCAAGATCGATCAACGCTTCACGGATGTCACCGTTGACCGCGTCTACCGCCTGCAACACGCCTTTGCCCATATAGCGCGCCTTATCGCCATCGCGCTTCTCGACCGCTTCATAAGCGCCGGTTGAAGCGCCAGAGGGTACTGCAGCGCGACCAAAGCTGCCGTCTTCAAGCAACACATCGACTTCCACCGTTGGATTGCCCCGGCTATCGAGGATTTCGCGGGCGTGGATGTCGATGATGGCTGTCATGGGATGGCTCCAATTGGTACTTTCGGGAACGTAAGCGCGCCTCTATCGTTGAGTGAATGATTTGGCAACGACGTGCATACATATACATTCCAAGACGCAACTTGCGGTGCTATAGTTGACTAAGGCACCGTTGATACCAATATTGCAAGTCAGTTATGTCCTCTAACCCCAAGGAGTTCCAAATGGCCGAAACCGAAAAGCCGAAGACAGCCGCAAAAGCTGCTGCAAAACCGAAAACAACGCCGCGCAAGCCTGCGGCAGCGAAAAAGCCCGCCGCATCGCCCAAGGCGGTAGCCAAGGCTGCACCAGCCAAAGGCAAGACCGAAGACGTCAAAGCAAAGGTCAAAGCAGACATGAACAATTTCAAGGCGAAAGCTACCGATAGCGCCAAAGCCGCCGCGGAAAAAGGCAAGGATCGCGCTACCGAAGCGGTCGGCAGCATCGGCAAGCTGATCCGTGACAGCGCTGCCACGATCGATGACAATGTTGGCAAGCAATATGGTGATTACGCCCGAAGCGCCGCCGACATGGTCGAAGGCTTCGCTGGCAAGATGGATGCGAAGGATGTCGATGCGCTTGCTGAAGATGCCCGCCAGTTCGTTCGCAAAAGCCCTGCCGTCGCAATAGGCGCCGCAGCGGCAATCGGCTTTGTGCTTGCTCGGCTCGTCCGCTCCGGCGGCAAAGACGCCTGATTTAACTAAACCGGCGGCATTGCAAAATGCCGCCATTGGCCGATAAGCGGGTCCGATGAAGATAGACGAACATCAGGACGAAGTGCCGGTTGAAGCGCCAGCGAAGCCCGAGCCTACGGCCAGCGAACAGGTGTCACTGGTAATCGAGGATCTGCGCGCTATGGTTCAGGCAGAGATGCGCTATCATCGGGCGCGCCTCGACTATACCCGCCACGTGTTTCGGTGGTCTTTTCGTTATGGTGTAGTCGCAGCATTTGCGCTGAGTGGGGCGTCGATTGCACTGGTGATTGGGCTCGTACTGACATTGTCGCCATTAATCGGCCCCTTGGGCGCTACGCTTGTCGTCACGATATGTTTTGCGATCATCGGAGCTATTTTTGGATTGCAGGCACGAAAGTGGATGAGGAAAGTTTACTTTCCGGAGATGCAGGAAAATGTCGACGATCTTACCTAAAGAGCCGGTCATTACCGATCGCGAGAGCGTAATCCTGTCCAATGCCGAACGGCGGCATCTGCGTCGGAAGTTCCGCGGAACTGTCGAAGTTGCACGCGAAGTGCTTGCTCCGCGGAACCAATTGCGTCGCTTTTTCACGCGCAAGACCGACGATGCGACACGGGTCGCTGGTAAGGCTGTGTATCTCGCAAAAAAAAACGCGCCATTGATTGGCGTCGTAGGCCTGGGTGCAATGATTTTTGCGGCGCGCCGCCCAATTTCGGATTGGATTTCGCGTCTGCGAAAGAGTAAAACTAACACGCCGGATGGCGACTGATATAGGAACGAAAAATGAGCAAGATTGGCGACAGCATTAAAACCGCAGCTGACAGCGCGAAAGACAGCTTGGCCAGCGCCAAGGCAAAGACTGCCGAAACCGGTGCAGTTGCGCGCGAAAAGGCAGCTGAGGCCTATGAAAAAGGCCGCGAAGCCGCTGCTCGTGGTGTTCAGCAATCGCGCGAGATGGCGCATGATGTGGCTATCAAGACCGGAGACGGGATCGACAAAAACCCGCTTGCCATCGTTCTGGGGGGCATTGCTCTTGGTGCGATTGTTGGCGCTTTACTGCCGCGCACCGAGCGCGAGACGAAAATAATGGGCAAGGCAGGCAAAAAACTGAACAAAAAGGCCAAGCAAATGGCAAAGGCTGCGAAAGCTGCGGGTAAGGAACAGGTCGATAGCCTGGGCCTCAATGGCGATGCAATGCGCGAACAATTTCGGGACCTTGTCAGCAAGGCCGCTCTCGCTGTAAAGGCCGCCGGAGAAGCGGCCAAAGCCGAGGCAGCAAAGAAAGATTAAGGGGCAGAAGTTTGAGCAACGCAAAATTGCATTTGGTGTTCGGGGGCCGAGTAAAAAACCCCCAGACACTGGAATTTACGGATCTGGAAAAACTCGACATCGTCGGAATGTTTCCTGATTATGCCAGTGCCGAAGAGGCTTGGCGTGGTGCAGCGCAGCGCACTGTGGATGATGCCGAAATGAAGTATGTCGTCGTGCATCTGCACAAATTGCTGCAGCCGGAAAACTAAGCCTTCCGGTATCTCCACAAAAGTAACGGTCGCGCTAACAAAAGCCCTGCCACAAATCCGCCGATGTGTGACCAAATCGCAATCCCGATGCCAAGGCCCGGCCCCACAAAACCGATGGCCAGATTCAACCCGACCCATGCCAGCGTGAGATGCAGCGGCCGCGCAATATTGGCTGGTATGGGGCCCCACGGCTTCGGCTGCTGATTGGGAAACAGCAGCACATAGGCACCGATAATTGCTGAGATTGCGCCGCTCGCGCCAATGGCGGGGGCCATAATATCGAGCGACATTGGCCATTTCATAACCGCCGCCAGCCACTCTGTCCCTGCGGCTGCATAAGCGCCAACAACATATAGCCCGAGATACAGCGCACCGCCCAGCACGCGTTCGACCATTTTGCCGATCAGCAACAGCATAACCATATTAAGAACGACATGCGCGATCCCGCCGTGCAGGAATGCCGCCGTCAAAGGCGTCAGGAACGCCGGAACCAGAAATCCGACATCGGCAAAGGCAGAACTGTCACCGCTCAACCGTGCCGGAAACAGTCCGCCCGCAACTACCGCATATTGCCACCACATGGGCACGAGAAGAACGGCCGCAATCACCAGATTTATGATGACCAGCGCGTTGGTTACCGGGCCGCGCGGGAAACGCATGATTTAGATAAATTCGATTTTGGATACGAGGTAGAATTTATCACCAGACGGGACTGTAACCTCGACCTCATCCTCGACCACACGCCCGATTAGCGCGCGCCCAAGCGGCGAATTGTACGAAATCCGACCGGCCTTGGCATCCGCTTCGGTCTCGCCGACCAGCTGATAACGCACAGGCTTGTCGTCTTCGTCCATCAAGGTAACCGTTGCACCGAACACGATTTTTTCGCCCGAGAGCGTGGTCGGATCGATAATCTGGGCACGGCCAATTTTGTCTTCAATTTCCGAAATTGCCGCTTCTACCTGACCCTGGCGCTCCTTGGCGGCATGATATTCGGCATTTTCCGAAAGGTCGCCATGTGCACGTGCCTCTTCGATTGCTTCCACAATCATTGGGCGTTCGTCACGATAGCGCTTCAGGTCGGTTGTCAGCTTTTCATAGCCTTCGGCCAACATCGGATATTTTTCAAAGCTCGCCATGAGCACAGGGTCCTAACGTCACAAAAATGTCCCTACCGGCGGAGGATAACCCTTCATCCGGCTTGCAGTTCAATTGTAGGGGGAAATAACTGCTGGCCTAATAATAGTCCTGAAGTGGCCGAACTTCAAGCGGGCGTTGCTGGAGCGAGGCAATCGCCTG
>JBGSPK010000065.1:0-8659 GCA_041738665.1 Sphingorhabdus sp.
TAGCGCGTTGCGCTGGCGCGACAGCATGTTGGTCATGCCCGGTTTGCGCCGCGCCGCCCGCAGCGCCGCCAGATCGATGTCTGCGAACGCAGTAAAGGTCTCCCCACTGTTCGATTCCGCAATCACATTACCCTTCCAGTCGACAATCATCGAATTGCCGTCGGCCGACGCGACCGGCAGGGCTGTGTTTAATATGCCTGCCGTGTTCGCCGATATGACATAGGTCAAATTCTCGAACGCTCTGGCGCGTTTCGCGATCATTTTCGGCGTTGCATTTGGCGATCCGATTTCGGACGATGAATGCACAAATATCTCTGCACCGCGCAACGCATGTGCACGGGCGATTTCAGGGTAGAGAATTTCCTCCGAAGCTATGGCCGAAAGATTGCCGATCTCGGTTCTTGCGACCGGAAAAACGCCTTCAAGACCGTAGATATCAAGATATTTCGACCAGACATCATGCGGTGTCGGCGCAAACATCGAATTCAGGCGGCGATAGCGCAGAACCACATTGCCATTGGGCGCAATGATAAAGCTGGCCTGAAAATAAAGGTCGGGAAAGTTCGTGTCCGTTTCATAGGCATTGCCTGCGATGAACATTCCCAGCTTTTGCGCCAATTCCCCCAGCGCCTGATACTCTGGTCCGTCGGGGGCGAAGGCGGCGAGCCTTGCAAAATCGGGAATCGAAATCCGGCCCGGGTAGCTGGTAAACAGATATTCAGGCAGCACGGCCAACTTGACTGGCGCGCCGCCATATTGGGTAATGAAGACGCTTGCCGACCTTATCTGCGATTCCAGTTCGCCGATATGCGCGATTATCTGCGCGCGTGCTTCTTCGGTCGATTTGGCGCGTTCGAGCGAGCGTGCAGCCAGTTGCATGGCGACGGCAGCATAGTTTGTTACGTCAGCCACGCTTTTTGCCTCCAGCTCGAACGGCAGTGCCGTCGCTATTGCCGCCGCAAGGGCCTGTCTTCGGTCGAGCAGCATCGGTCATGCTCCTATAGTCCCAACGCACCGGGATTCATCAAGCCTTTTGGATCGATTTCGGCCTTCACCGCCTCCAATATCCGCCACGCGCGCGGTTCGCTTCGTGCCTTGAGCGGGTAGGTGCGACCAATCTGGAAATGGATGCCGTTCATCCGGCCAAAAACATCAATGACTTCGCCGCGGAGTTTTTCAACCAGCGCCCGCGCCTCAGGATTGGCGGGAAATCCTTTCAGCTTGGCGAAATGTGCGGGTTCGATGAAGTGTTCGTGAATTTCCCATTGCTCGTCGGGCCAATAGAAGCACGGCTCGATGAGAAAGCCGGTCGCACCAACCAGCAGAAACATATAGCCGCAGCCAACGCCGAGCCGGTCCATTTCCGTGCTGTTCGCTTCGAACAATGCGGTCAGGGCGTCAATCGTTTCAAGCGCTTTGGAGTGCCGCACGATCCCATGGATCGGTGCCCATCGCTCGCCATCCGGACCCGCCATCGAATTTGGCGGCGGGAAGGGGTTGGCGCGCAGGATTTTGGGGATGGTATTCTCGACGATGCGCCCACCATTTGCGGTAACGATTGCTTCAACCTCTGCCATGTCGGCATCGACCGCATACTGATGACGCCCCTCGCAGATCAGATGGATGGAAAAATTGGCATCATTAAGGAATGAGCGGCCAGCGGCGACGACTTTGGCACCTTCCGTCAGTCCTTTCCAGAATCCGCCCTGTGACTTCGCCATATTGATTAGCGATTTGGCGTCGCTGGCCAGACTGTCCCGCTTCATCCGCTGGGCCTGCAAAAATGGATCGAAGCCAAAGGCTTCGCTCGCCAATCGACGGCGACCGATTTCGCTCATCACAGCGCAATATTGGCCAGGTTCGTCAAAGGCAAAGGAGCCATAAGCGAAAGCCGGGCCGTCGTAGGTGAGCGGCAGAGTGATGGTTGCCTTGATTCCGAACGCCCCTGCGTCCCCGCCAAACAGGCCGGTAAGATCAGGACCAAAGGGCCGGATGAAGTCGCTACCGGTCCGAATCATGCTGCCATCGGCGAGGACGATTTCTGCGCAGATAATATTTGACGCTATCGTGCCGTCGCGAGCGCCCCAGAACAGCCCGTTCTGACTCATTCCGCCGCCGACGCTGGCATAAAGCCCCGAAAGCGTTCCCCAAAGCGGCGTGCGCAAACCGATGGGATGCAGCGCGTCGTACAACGCATGCCATGTGCAGCCGGCCTCGACGGTCACGGTCATATCGAGCTGGTTGATCTCGATTATGCGCTGCATTCGCCCCATATCGACGATCAGCGCTCCAGCCTCGGGCGCAATATAGCCGCTGGTATAGCTCATCCCGCCACCTCTTGGGATGATGGCGATACCCTGCGCAGTTGCTGCCGCCACGCCAGCGGCCAGTTCAGCGGAGCTTCCGGGGCGGAATACCGCAATCGGCGCTGGCCCTTTGGTAAAAACGTCTTGTGCGTAAAGAGCGCATTCCCTTGGGTCGATAATGATCGCTTCGGCAGATACCGCCGCAGCAATCGCCAACGTGGGATCATTGGAAAGATGCGGCTGGCTCGCCATTTTACTCGGCCTTTTGCTGATCGGGATAACGCCCGAGTAGCAACAATAACGCACCGCCAATCACGAACATCGCAGCTGCCGCCATTAACATTCCATCATAGCTTCCGGTCTTCACCCGAACCGTGCCATAGATAACAGGGGAGATCGCGGACATCAGACCAAACGGCATATACAACATGCCGTAAATCCGGCCGAAATGCGCCATCCCGAAATAGCGTGCAGCGAGAAAAGCGATGAGGTCGCTCTCCGCACCTGCAGCAAAGCCCAGGAAAAAGGCCGCGAACGAAATCATCATCATTTCGCTGCTTGTGCCAAGCAGCAAATAGCAGGCGATGGCGGGCAGACACAGCACGGGGAACGCAACAGCCGGACCCCAAATCCGGTCGAGGAGGAAGCCGACGCCGATACGACCGCAAAGAAGGCCGATGCCTACGATCCCCATGATACCCGCTGCGGCAGACCGGTCAATACCGTGATCGCCAACGATCGCCGGCATGTGAATGTGCGCGCCACCATATGCAGTTGCGATGAGAAAAATGGAAAACCACAATATCCAGAACTGACGGGTTCGAACGGCCTGTTTGAAGGTCATCCCGGCCAGCTCGCCCGTTGCGGTAGAAAGCGCAGCGGGTCTTTCATCAGCACGGGGTTCGCGAAAAAATGCCAATGTTGCAGGCAGTGCGATCAGCAAGGGTAAGAGTGCGACTATCGGGAAAATTGCCCGCCACCCGAAATTGTCGCTGCTCCACACCGCAAGCTGCGGCACAATGAAAGCAGCGGCGCTGGTGCCGACGAGCATGATACCCAAGGCGAGCCCGCGCTGTTTGACAAACCACAGGCTCAGCCCCCGGCTCCAGGTCACGGGCGTCGAGCCGATGCCAATCATCCCCACTAGTAGCCACAGAAAATAGAATCCCGCCAGCGTCGGCGGCGTGAAATATAGCGACGAAAAAGTGATAACGAAGCCGACCAAGGACCAGATTGCGACCCTGCGAACGCCATGGCGATCCGCCAACCAACCGAACACAGGCGCAAGCAGCGATGCGGTAATGCCGAATATCGTGATGCCGATGCTGACCTGCTGCACATTCCAGCCAAATTCGGCCTCGAGCGGTTTGAACAGGAACCCGAGCACATTGAACGGTAAGGGCGATGCACCACACATCGTGCCAAGAAACCCGGCCAGAAGTACTTTCCAGCCAAGGGTGAATTCGCCAGAGCGCGCTGGCGTGGCGGAGGCAGGCTGCGGGCTTGCAACGTCAGTCATAGGAATAGTCTGCCTTCGCCAGCCGGATCACGCAAGCGCACTATTTCTTCGGCTCTGCGGCGCGCTGACTATCGACATGCTTCTTGAATTCAGTCCAGGTGGTTGCATTGGGACGCGTATCATCACCCGGCGGTGCCGCAGTGTAAGCGGGATAGTTCAGCGCGATTTCGTCTTTCAGCACCGTTGGCAGTTCGTCATAGCCTTTCAGCTTGTTACCCATCGCGTTGAAAACCATCTGCCCTTGGCGTCCGCGCATCTTCATCCACGGCATCCAGTCGGAAATGCGGACCCACGACACGATGGGATAGGCCGTTGCGTTCTTGGTGTTGAGCATTTCATCGGCTTCATAAGCGAAGTCAAAAATCTCCATAGCGTGATATTTGCCGCCGACATAATCCTGATAGTCGCCCTGCAAAACATTGTGGTAAAATAACGGCGCTTCGAACGGCTGGAAAATCCAGCGCCCTTCGCGCCGGAAGCTTGCCTTATAGGGTGTGCCGTCGGTGCCGATCGGGAATTGGGGACGCTGATTCACGGGGTCGTTGGCAATGTGGAACACGTCGACCACCTCCTTCGTCCATGGATTTTCCCACTGGCGGACGACTTCGTTGGTCTTGGGGTCGAGGTAAAGCATGATTTCACGGCTAACCAGGCGCCAGCCTTTGCCGCGCTTCGGGTCGTCGACGCTGACGCACTGGCGGATATTCATGCCTTCGCCGTTGAACAAATGCCGGTCAGGCTCGCCCTGAACGCGCGAATAAACCTTACCCGCCCAGTGATAGACCGCAGGCTTGCCGTCTGCCTCCCCGCATTGGACGCGTTTCGCAATTTCCAGCGCGTCTTCGGGCTTGTCGGGATTAAGCATCCGTCCGCCCTTTGATTGGGCGGACGCCGCAGTTGCTGCCATTGCCAACATGGCGGTGAAAAGCATGGTCTTCTTCATGGCAGCAATGGCCCTCCTGTTAATTCGCTTAAAAACGATATTTCGCACGAACCGTCCATTCCATAGGCCGGTTCAGATAGGAATAATTGGACAAGGCCGACTGCACATAGCTTTCGTTGAGGCAATTTGTGCAATCAACCGACAAAGTCCAGGCCTTGTCGGGCCCATTCAGCGCCAGCCCGGCGTTGAACAACCAGACCGGCTCGCTTTGTGATCCGGCAACAAAAGCGCCATTACCGAACGGGTTTGCAGGGAATGGGCCGGTAACCGGCTGGTTCACACCTGAAACCGGGGCGTTGTAGATGCTGAGATTGGCAATCGCGACTTCCTGCCGGGAATGAAACGAACCATTGACCGAGGGAACAAGCGTATATCCGCCGCCCATTTGGGCTTCATAGCTCGCGCCCATCGAGATCGACCATTTGGGTGTCCGCACCGGCGTTGCGACTGTTCCCTCCGCCGTCACGATGCCTGCTGCGCAAGCGGTAATCGAGGGTTGCGTTGCAGGCGTGTTCGGACCGCCGGGAACCTTGCCCGCGGCCAAGGCGCCGCGGCACGAGGCAAGCTGGGCAGCGACTGACTGGATGCCGTAAACATCCGTCGCAGGAGCGTTGCCCGGCACCAGATATTTATCATTCTGATAGCCGAAGTTGGTGTAAATATTGAGGCCGTCAAGAGGCATGAACTGAAGCTCGGCTTCGACTCCGCGATTCCGATAATCGGCAAAATTGCGAGTGATGAATGTAAGCGCGCCGGTCGCCGGGTTGAGCAATCCGGCAAGGATTTGCAGGTCGGATACATCAAGCTGGAACAAGGTGATATTCGCGCGGACCCGGCGGTCAAACAGGTCGGACTTAATGCCTGCTTCATAGCTCCACACTTTTTCAGGATCGAACGGTAAGGCCTGCGACGGGGCTGTTGCGCGGGCGTTCCAGCCCCCCGATTTGAAACCACGCGTTGCGCTGGCGAAGAACAGCAGATCGTCGTTGGGCTTGAAGTTCGCGGCAAAGCGCGGCGTCCAGACTTTCACCCGCTGCTGTGTCGGAATCGGCCGGGCGGTCAAAACTGTCGTGCCGTTGGCGGGAACGAACAGGTTTGCATTATCCATGCATGTCACCTCAAGCGTGCCATCGTTGCACGAGGCACGATTGTCGTTAAAGCGCAGCACTTTCTTTTCGTCGGTGTAGCGGATCCCCGCGGTCAGCTTGAAATGTTCCGACAGGTTCAGGTCGGCCTGCAGATATCCTGCATAAGCGCTGGTCGTGTTGCGCAAAATGCGATCGCCGAGCAACAATGTCGTTGTGGGTGACAGCGTAAACAGGTCAGCCAGATCCGTCTTGTTGCGCTCGTCGATGTAATAGAGACCGCCGACATAATCGATGAGGCCATTGCCGAGCGTGCCGTTCAGCTTGATTTCCTGTGTGAACTGGCTGTGGCTGCCGTCGTTGACGATGGTAAAGCCGCCACGCGCATAACCGCGCACAGCAGGAAATGGCGCGGATATGCTCGGACCGCCGCGTCCGTCAAAAAAGTCATAAGCGAACTGCTGTGTCAGGCTAACATATCCGGTAATCAGGCTGAGCGTTGTATTCTCGCCGATGTCGAATTGCAGGTTGGAGGTGATGATGTTGCTGACGGCTTCTTGGCCCAGTCCGTAATTCGCTTTCCTGCCGGCCACCACGACAGGCGCATAAGGCGAGGGCGGCCCGCCAATTTCGCTGAGCCCAGTGCTGATAAACCGGCCTTTGCAATCCGCAGGATTGGCGGGGTTGCATTCGAAGTTAAGGATGTTGTCGCCTTTGGAAACGATGTGCATATAGCCAGCGGTCCAGCGCGCCCAAGGCGCAAGCTCACCCCGCACACCCAAGCGGACACCCCAACCGTCGTCGTCATTCAGCCGCTCACCGGTAGTAACGTTTTTCGCATAACCGCGATCATTCTGCCAGTAACCGCTGAGCTTGATCGCAAAGCTGTCGGCAAGCGGCAAGTCGATCGAACCGCGCGCGATGGTTTTGTGGAAACGACCATAGCCGATCTCGCCAAACCCGCTGATTGTATTGCCGGGCTTGGCCATGATCACGTTGATTGCGCCACCGGTGGTGTTGCGCCCAAATAGCGTCCCTTGCGGTCCTCTGAGAACCTCGACTCTCTCAACATCAAAAAGCGAGAGATTATTCGCATTTTGCCGCGAAAGATAAATATCGTCGACATAGGTGCCGACGGGCGGGTCGAAGGTCGCTATGGTTTCGGTCGAGCCCAGCCCGCGAAGGAAATAGGCATTTGCAGAACCAATGCCAGTATTGTTTTGCGCCACCAGGTTGGGAACATATTGCCCGATTTGCAAAGTGTTCGTTATACCCTGCGCTTCCATTTGTTCGGCGGAAAAGGCCGATATCGCAATGGGAACATCCTGTACATTTTCATCCCGCCGCTGCGCGGTGACGACAATTTCCGCAATGCCGCCTTGCTCGGCAGTCGCCTCACCATCCTGCGCCGCGGCCGCAGGCATGATGACAAAACTCGACATGAAGCTGGTCGCTAAAAGCAATTTCCGAATCATCAGAATTCTCCCAAATCTTCATCGCGGCGGCCCATTTTGCGCTTCAGCGATAGTTCTTGCTCTCATCCCACTTTTATGATTTGTCCGGACAACTTTCATTTTTATTGCAGCGCTGTCAAGCGGCTTTGATGGAGACATAATGCAATGCAGCTTGCAGACCTGATTTATCCCACTCTCGTCTATGTGCATCTGCTGCTGTTCGTGCTGTGGCTTGGCGCGGATGTCGGTGTATTCCTTTTGGGCCAGCATTTCCGTAAGCGGAGCGTCTATACCCTCGACCAACGGATAGCGCTGTTGAAGCTGCTGGTGATCGTCGACCTGACCCCACGCGCGGCTTGGGCCCTCATGGTGCCTTTGTCGCTGACTATATCCTATATGGGCGCTTGGTGGGATTTGCCGCTGGCAATTGTCATCGCTGGTTGGACGATTGCGGCATTCTGGCTTTGGCTCGTGTTCGATGCCCATGCCCATGACATGACACCCCGCGCGGCGCAGCGGCGCAGGTGGGAGGGATATTTGAGGTACGCGCTGGCAGCAGGTTATTTGTGGCTCGGGCTGGAGTCGGTGCTGACTGGCCATCCAATCGCGGTGGGCTGGCTGGCATGGAAAGCGCTTTTGTTCGGTCTGATCTTCGTTGCAGCAATCATGATCGACGTCAGTTTCAAGCCGGTAGGCGGCTTGCTCGGGAAGCTCCTTGCCGAAGGTTCAACCGACGAAACTGAATTGCCATTACTACGGGTCATGAACCGTACGCGTGTTTGGGTGTGGTGCGTGTATCTGTTGCTTCTGGTGACAGCCTGGCTGGGTGTGGTGAAGCCCAGCTAACATTTTTTGCTTGACTAAAAAGTTGTCCGGACAAATTGTGTAGCCAAACATTCTGCGGGAGCATATGAGGCGGCCATGCACGCTTTTACCAATTTCCTTTTCGTGCCCGGCAACCGGCCGGAACGCTACGCCAAGGCATTGGCAAGCCGCGCTGATTTGGTGTGCATCGATCTTGAAGATTCGGTGCCGGACGATGAAAAGCAGCAGGCGCGTGTTACCGCCCTGCAGGCCATCGCCGCGCATAAAGAAGGTCGCTTAGCATTGCGGATCAACGGTATGCGGACCGCAGCGGGGCTTTCGGACGTGCTTGCAGTCGCACGTTCCGCAAAGCCCGCCTTTCTGTTTGTTCCGATGGTTGAATGTTCGACCGAAATCGAAATCATACGTGAGGTCATCGGGGATGAAACGGGAATCATACCGCTGGTTGAATCTGTTCGCGGACTTCGCGCCGCAGACAGTATTGCGCAATCGCCTGGCGTTGCCGCGTTGATGTTCGGGGGGGGCGA
>JBGSPK010000413.1:0-2677 GCA_041738665.1 Sphingorhabdus sp.
CCGGCTGGCGGGCAGCTATGCCTATACGACGATGATGGCGGTGGCGACGTCGGGTTGGCTGATGCTCAAGCAATTGCGCGCGGCCGAGGCCGAGTTGGCGGCAGAAGCCGGTAACGCATTCCTGAAAGCCAAAATCGTCACTTGCCGTTATTATCTGGATGTGATGGTGCCAGAGGCAATAGCGCTCAGCGGCAGCGCAATGGCGGGCTCCGAATTACTGTACGCGCTTGATGCCGGGGAATTGGCCGCTTGAACGATCACACCCTCAAACGCATTGCCGAAGCGCTCGAGCGGCTGTCACCGCCGCCCGCGCCGCCAATGGATATGTCGGCGCATCCGGCCTATCATTGGGATGGCAAGAATCTGGCGGCGGCACATCATTTCCGGCCTCTGCCCGCGAGCCTCATCGTCGGCGTCGACCGGCAAAAGTCGGACCTCATCGAGAACACCCGCCGCCATGCCTCAGGCGCAGCGGCGCACGATGTATTGTTGTGGGGTGCCCGCGGCATGGGCAAGTCGGCGTTGGTCAAATCGGTGGTAGCAGCGATGCAGGAGGACGGTTTCTTTATCGCGCTGGTCGAAGCGGCGGGCGGTCATGTCAACAGCCTGCCCCAGCTGTTCGAGGAACTCGCTGTATCGGGAAGACGCTTCATTCTTTTTCTCGATGACATAGCTTTCGATGGCGACGACAATGGTCCGCGCTTGCTCCGCTCGCTGCTGGAGGGCGGTGTGGAGGCGCGTCCGAACAATGTCCGGCTATATGTCACATCAAACCGCAGAAATATCGTCGAACGCACAGCCAGCGAACAGGACGAGCCGCTTAACATGCGCGACGCTATCGATGACAATCTCGCACTCGCGGATAGATTTGGACTCAAGCTTGGCTTCCAATATCCTGATCAGGAAGCATATTTGGAAATGGTTGGTGCTTATGCTGGCCATTTCGATCTGGACTGGGACGAAGCCGACGCGCTGGCTTTCGCGCATGGGCGTGGCGGACGCTCAGGCCGTGTGGCGTGGCATTACACGGTCGAACTCGCGGGCCGTGCGGGACGGAAGATCTAGTTTTTCGCGCGTACGCGCCAGATCACATTACCGACATCGTCGCTCACCAATAATGAGCCATCCTTTGCAACGGCGAGCATCGTCGGACGACCTTGCGCCTTGCCTTCCTTGTCGAGGAAACCGGTAAGCACGTTAACGGGTTTGCCGACAGGTTCACCCTTCGGAAACGGCACGAATATCACGTCATAACCGGAAACCGGCTTACGGTTCCAGGAACCATGCCGCGCGATGAAGGCACCGTCGGTCAGGCTGGCGCCAAGCTTTGCCTTATAGCCGAAAGCCAAACCCAGCGGTGCGGTATGCGCGCCCAGTGCATAATCGGGGCGACGCTCATATTCGCGTTTCTCGGGCTTGGGTGGCGAAACGCGATGATCGGTAAACCCACCCCAGAAATGCTGCGGCCAGCCATAATCCGCCCCAAATTCAACCAATGCGAGATAATCGGGAACAAGGTCCGAACCCAGCATATCGCGCTCGTTGACCACGGCCCAGAGGCGCCCCTGATTATCCCAATCGAGCCCGACCGGGTTACGCAGGCCGACGGCATATGGCTTTTTCACATCTTTCGCGATGTCATATTCGAACACCATCGCGCGCCCGACTTCCTTGTCCATTCCGCCTTCGGCAATGTTGCTGTTCGATCCAACCGAGATGTAGATTTTCTTGCCATCCGGCGACGCGGCGAGGTTGCGGGTCCAGTGATTATTAGGCGCTTTGGCGTTCAGCCGTGTCAGCATCTTGCCTTCGCCTGCAATCTTCGTATCGCCTTCCTTGTAAGGAAACGAATATAATGCGTCGGTATTGGCGACAAACAACCTGTCCCCCACCAGCACCATGCCAAATGGCGAATTCAGGCCAGTGATGAAAGGCGTTTTGACCTCCGCCTTGCCGTCGCCATCGACGTCGCGCAGCAAGGTGATGCGATTAGCCGAAGGCACTCCTGCCCCGGCCTTATTCATAAGCCAGCGCATGACCATGCCCTCAATCCCGCCACCGTCGCGCGGCGGGGAATTGGTTTCGGCGACCAACACGTCGCCATTCGGAAGAACATAAACGTTGCGCGGATGGTCCAGACCATCGGCAAAGCGCTCGACGATCAGGCCCGGTGCCGCAACCGGCGTTTCTCCGGACTTCCAGCGATCAACGTCAGCGACCTTTATCGTGGGAATCGTCTGCTCACGCGGATCGGTAATCTGCGGCTTTGGACCAGTCACCGCATCCAACGGCAATTGCGCGACGTCGGGCCTTGCCATGTACCAAATGACAGCGGCGGCTAAGACGATAAAAATCAGCGTGATATTGCGAACGTGCTTCCACATAATCCGGTCCTTATCAGCTACGCTTGCGGTCGAGCAGCCATACAGCCACGGCAATAGCCGCGCCAATACCCAATCCGATAACCATTCCGGCAGACGGTTGATCCATGGCGACCCCAGCAATGGCCCCGACCAAAAGCCCAAGGGCGATGAAGATGCCGCCGGCAAGGCGGGGCTGGCTGTTTTCTGTTCCTGACATGCCCGCCCTTTGCCACCAATGCCCTCCCTCAAGCAAGCGGCAACATCGTCGTTAATTTACGCTAACCAATTGCCTTGACGGAAATGCGACCTCCGAC
>JBGSPK010000420.1:0-4162 GCA_041738665.1 Sphingorhabdus sp.
GGCGGCGCATTGCTGGCGGCGAAACGCTTTGAATCGACCAATGGCATCTGGACTCAATTGGCGCGTTATGCGCCGATGGCACTGGCGCTGGTACAGCTGTCGCTGCTGCTGCCAAAGATGGAATTCTCGGTCATCGCATGGATGTTCTATTTTGCGCTCTCGGCGCTTGCCATCATCATTGGGTGGCGTGAAAAAGCCCTTCTGCCGCTGGTGGCTGGCGCGCTTGTGCTGGCGGTGGGTCCGCTGGGGCTTGCGTGGGCCGACGCAGGATCCAGTCCAAGTAATATCGCCACAACAATCGGTCTGGTCGCGTTGTTCGGTGTTGCTGGCCATGTTCGAGCAAGACACGCCGCGGACAGCACTACCTATTGGGCGATAATCGGACTCGCGCCGCCTGTGCTGTGCTGGTTTACAGCATATTTGTCGCATTCAACCGACGCCGACCGGATTTGGGCCGGATTGTCTCTGTTAGCCGCGTTGCCCGCTGCATGGACGGCATGGAAATGGCATGCGAACAAGCGCGAGTCCGCTGTTCAAATATGGGCTACGGGTGCCGCTGCGCTGATGCTGTGGATGGCGGCAATTCTGCTGTTCGATGAGGGTTGGTCGGCGAGCTATACCGCTGCCGTTGCCCTTGCAGTCGCCGCCTGGGCCAAGGTTACCGGCGGTCGGGCGGAACGCCGGCTAAGCTGGATACCGCTGGGCACCGCGATGATCCTGACAAGTGCGTTGTCCTATCAATTTATCGATGCGATTGGCGCATCGCTATCAGGAGCAGGCGCGATATTCGACCGGCTTCCGCCCGTGGCCGAATCTGTCAGGACGACGCTGATCCCTGCGCTTCTGATTGCAGCGGTCACTTGGGGTGCATATTTTGCTACCGGACCAAGGACACGCCAGCTTGCCTTCGTCGTCGGGGGTGCAGGTGTGACGGCGTTCCTGTGGTTGGTTGCCAAACAGGTCGCAGAAATTGTTTCACAATCCGACTTCATCCGCTTGGGCTTCGCCGAGCGCGCGGTGTTTACCCAAATGCTGTTTGCCTTTGGGTGGCTGCTATTGGCACAAGCCAAAACGCGTCCTGCTTGGCCATCGCTTCGTGCTGCGGGATGGGTGCTGGCGGGCGCCGCGTTGTTCCGTGTGGTCTGGTTCGACCTTCTGGTGCACAACCCGGTCATGGACGCACAGGCCGTCGGGCCTGTGCCGGTTGCCAATCTGCTGACCGGGCATCTGGCGCTGATCTCGCTCTGGCTGTGGTTGCTGGCACGCGAGGTCCCGCCGCGACTGTTGCTTGCTGTGCAAGGTCTTTCGCTGGGTGCGATGATCGTCACCGTGCTGGCGACGATCAGACAGGCCGTGCAAGGCACTTTGGTATCGGGTTCAGGCGTCGAGACCGGCGAAAACTACCTTTATTCAGCGGGCCTCATGCTGCTGGCGGTCGGCTGGCTGAGTATCGGCATGAAGCTCGAACGTAAGCTGTTACGTGTTGCGGGATTATCGCTGCTAACAATGGTGACATTGAAAGTGTTTCTTGTCGACGCGGCCGCGCTGACCGGGTTGCTTCGTATCCTGTCATTCCTCGGTCTTGGCATTGCGTTGATCGCCATTGGCTGGGCTTACGGCCGGGTGATGGGTTTGCGTCAGGACGCTAAAACGCCATAGATTGCGGCATCGCCGGAACAAGTTGCGGCGTACCCCGTTTTGTTCCCCAAGGAGCAACATATGGCGCAGATATTGGACATTGCAGGCAAACCGCTGCCGCCACGCAATCGCTCGAAGCAGCGATTGCGGGCGCAGGATTTACGCGATCTTGCCAAAATTGTCGTCATGATGTTGCTTATAATCACTGGCTATTTCCTGTTTGCGCCGGCGCGCGACGCCGCACGCGATATCCGTGCTGCGGCTTCACAAAACGCACAGGGCTGACCTCAAAAAGCTTGGACAAAGCCGCCGCTGCGCTTTACCGCCGCCGCCCATGCTCAAACGCCTTTATGACTGGATGATGGAAAAGGCGGGACATGCGCATGCCGAGCGCTGGTTGTTCCTCTTTTCCTTCGTTGAATCCAGTTTCTTTCCAATTCCGCCACACCCGCTGCTCGGACTTATGTGCCTTGCGCGTCCGGACAAGGCGCTGCGTTATGGCGCGGTCTGCACATTGGCTTCGGTACTGGGCGGATTGTTCGGCTATTCGATAGGGTATCTGGCTTACGACACCATTGGCATCAGCCTTTTAAAGGCACTTGGGCTGTGGGAAAGCTTTCCTGCAGCAGCCTGCTATTTGCGTGAATTTGGCGCAGAAATCATATTGATCAAAGGCGCAACGCCGATCCCGTTCAAACTGCTCACGCTGACGGCTGGATTCATTCACATGGATTTGTTCACCTTCATCTGGGCGAGCATCCTCAGCCGCGCGTTTCAGTTCATGCTGGTCGGTTTCCTGTTCTGGAAATTCGGCCGCCCGATAAAGGCCTTTATCGACAAATATCTTGGTTGGGTGACAGCAGCATTTTTGGTGGCTGTAGTCGGCGGCTTTATCGCATTTTCGATGCTTGCAGGCGGCGGTGCCGAGAAAAGCGACAAATGTTCGCAGGCTATGTCTATGGAGAAGATGCGGGATACGGTGTAGCTGAACTGGGGTATCGCTCATTGAGACTGATATCGTCGCAAGAAACTAAGGATTTTAGTGGTTGGACAAAAATTCGCAGAATGTCGTTAAGTTCATCGCCACCATCACAGTGGCGGCATTGCTGATTATGGCGGCCCGTTTTTATGCCGAATCCCAAAAGGAACGGATGCCTTCGGCTCCCGCCGAACCAGTTGCCCAACCGGTGAGAATCGATGCAACGCCTCAGGCCGAGCAACCTCCGCAAACACCGGTGCAGAATGGTCAGCCGGCAATTGCTGAAGAGCAGATTCCCGCCATCACCGGCGAGCCAAGCGTCGACATTGAATCGAACGAACCAACCCAGCCGGAAGCCTCATCTATCGAAAACAGTGACTAGCGCGCGAATATTTGGCTATCGTCAGCAAAAGCCTTGAATTCTAGCGCATTGCCGCTTGGGTCGTAAAAGAACATGGTTGCCTGCTCACCCACCTCACCCCTAAAACGGATGTGCGGTTCGATGCCGAAGTGGACATTATGCGCTTTCAACCGCGCGGCCAGATCTTGCCATTGCGCCATCGTCAGAACCACGCCGAAATGCGGAACCGGGACGTCATGGCCATCCACCGGATTATGCGTTGTGACGGCTCTCGACGAAGCGTCGAGATGCGCGACGATTTGATGGCCATAGAAATTGAAATCGATCCAGTAATCTGACGACCGCCCCTCTTCGCATCCCATCAAGTCGCCGTAAAAGGTTCTCGCCTCGGCCAGATCATGTACCGGAAACGCCAGATGGAAGGGCCGCAAGTTCGATGGTTTCGTCATTGCGCTTTGACTGGCTTTGGCAAGGGCGCATTGGCAGTGTCCGCTATTGCCAGCTCGGCTTTCATCTGTCGGCTGCAGGCGGCAACTGCCTCATCATCGATGGGCCGTGTCGCACGCGATTTGGCTGCTTCGTTCATCGCAACCGCCACCAGCTCACGGGGCTGCCCGGTTTCGAACATGATTCGGTCGCCGACAATCCCGGCCCAGCGTCTACCGTTTGCCTGCACATCAGTGCCTCCCACAGCCCCACGCTTTTGCGCCTGCGCCAGCACCGCAATTTCGACCACACATGATATGTCGCGCTGATGTGTTTCGGAAAGGGCGGAAGGCGCAGCAAGAGCTAAAGCAAAAAAGAGCATATGGACGAATTAGCAGAGGTTGGCTGAACCGCAAGCAACGACGCGCAATGGTCGATTGCATTTGTAATATTGCATAGGCAAAGACCCGACGTGCAGAAAATCTCCGCTTTGTTTCAGAACTATTCCCGCTGGGCCGCGTTGATCGCGGGAGCGATTTCGGCTTCGGGATTCGAGCCTTGGGGGCTGTGGCTGGTAACGCTGATCTGTTTTGCGTTGTTTATTCATCTGGTTGCGCAGGCGGATAGCGGGCGGCGGGCGGCGATCATTGGCTGGCTGTTTGGCGTCGGTCATTTTTCGATTGGCAATCAGTGGATCGCTGTCGCCTTCACGTTTCAGGCAGCAATGCCCATCTGGCTGGGTTACTTTGCGGTCGTTG
>JBGSPK010000078.1:0-7451 GCA_041738665.1 Sphingorhabdus sp.
CCGCATTTTTGGCCTCAACAGCAAGGCGTCGATCATCATGGCCATGCTGTTGAGCCAAGGCGGCGAATTCGGCTTCGTGCTATTCGCTGCGGCTCAGCAGGCTTTGCTTATCGAGCCGGAAGCGTCCAGCCTGTTTGGCGCAGTCGTGACATTGTCGATGGCTTCGACGCCGTTCCTGATGATTTTTGCGGGCAGACTTGCAGCGCGGAAATCGGCGAGCGATGTCCAGCTCGATGACCCCGAGCTTGCCGCGCAGGCCAATGTCATCGTGGTAGGTCATGGCCGTTTTGGCCAGCAAGTGGCGCAAATCATGGAGGCGGCTGGTCGTTCCGTGACGCTGATCGACATTAATCCACGCACCATCGACCTGAGTGGAGAATTTGGGCGCAAGGTTTTTTATGGTGACGGAACGCGGATCGATTTGCTGAAGCGGGCGGGGGCTGACAAGGCGTGCGCGATATTCTTCTGCATCGATGATCGTGATCTCGATGCCGAAACGCTGATGCCCGTGCGCCAGACCTTCCCTGCAACCAAGCTGTTTGTCCGCGCCTTTGACCGGCAACAGGCGATGCAGCTGATGCAGGACAGCGAAATTACAATTGTGCGCGAAGTATTCGAATCCTCGATCCGCATGTCGGTCGATGCACTAAAATTCATGGGTACAAGCAAAGAAAATGTCGCCAAAATCATCCGCGAGTTCCGGCATCGGGACAAGGCAAGGCTTAAGGCCCAGTTCCAAAGCGGCGATATGCATGCCGGGCAACATCATAGTTTTGGCACTGACGACTCAGACGACTTCCTGCTCGATCAGGATTAAGCTTCGGCGTCGAGAAATGCCGCTACATCGTTTAGCACGACATCTTTGCTCAAGAAGGTCTGACCGATTGCACGCGCAAGCAGGAAGGGTAGAGTGCCTCCGCTCATTTTCTTATCGTGCAGCATATATTCAACCAGCTTCGCGCCATTCGCCGTGACATTTGCGTTGGCCAGCGTCGTCGGCAACCCGGCACGCTTGAGCAACGCGGCGACGCGCGCGGCGTCGTCCGCCGGGCATAACCCCAGCCTGACCGAATAGCGAAACGCCAGCGCCATCCCTGCGGCAACAGCCTCTCCATGAAACAGCCTGTCTGAAAAACCGGTATCGGCCTCCAGCGCGTGGGCGAAAGTATGCCCGAGATTGAGCAGTGCTCGCGTGCCAGTCAGCTCTTTCTCGTCCGCCGCAACGATCCGCGCTTTGGAGCGTACCGAATGGACAATCGCATATTCGCGTGCTGCGGCATCTCCGTTGAAAAACGCGTCGAGGTTGGTTTCGCACCAGGCAAAGAACCCCGCATCATCGATCAGGCCATATTTCACAACCTCGGCGAACCCGGCTGCCAACTGGCGTTGCGGCAATGTCGTCAGTACCTCCGGATCGATAACCACCAAAGATGGCTGGTGAAACGCCCCCACTAGATTTTTGCCCGAACGACTGTTGATCGCGGTCTTGCCCCCGACGCTGCTGTCGACTTGAGCGAGCAACGTCGTGGGTATTTGGACGAAAGAGCAGCCGCGCTTGACGATATGCGCCGCAAAACCCGTGATGTCGCCAACAACCCCACCGCCAAAGGCGATGATATGGTCGCTGCGCTCGACATGATGATTGAGCAGCCAGTCGGTCAGTTTCTCAAGCTCTGCCCAGCTTTTTCCTGCTTCTCCCGCCGGCAACGCAAATACCTCGGTCCTGACAGCTGCACTTGCAAGCGCTGTCTGCACATCCGGCCAAACTTGCTTCGCCACATTCTCATCGGTCACCACCAGCAGCCGGCCATTGCGCGCATATGGTGCCAGTATGCCGGCAATGTCGCTCAAAAGACCCGCCGCGACATGAATTTCATAAGGCTGTTCGGCCAGATCGACGGAAACTACGGTCATGGAGCAATTGCCTTCAGGATATTCTCGACGGTGCGCGCATGCGGTGATGCATCGCTTCGGACATGGATATTGGCTGCCGCATATAACGGGTTGCGCACCTTGCCAAGTTCGGTGAGTACTTCGACCGGATCGCGGTTTTTTAACAAGGGACGGTGGTCACGCCGCGAGACGCGGTCAGCGAGAACCTTGATATCCGCATCCAGCCAGATGGAGAGCGCGCGTTCAAGGATTAAAGTGCGGGTCTCTTCATTGATAAATGCGCCGCCGCCGGTGGCAATCACCTTGGGGGGGCCATCCATCAACCGCGCGATCACGCGCCGTTCGCCGTCACGGAAATAACCTTCGCCAAATTTCTCGAAAATCTCGGCAATAGTCATGCCAGCTGCGCGCTCGATTTCCTCGTCGGCATCGACGAATTCAAAATTGATACGCGCTGCCAGCCGTCTTCCGATACTGGTTTTGCCAACGCCCATCATGCCAACCAACACAACGGACCGGTCGATCACCGGTGCACCTCCGGCTTGGTCGGTTAGATCGTTTTGTGTTCCCATTGCGATGACGGCTATATATCGGCTAGGCGTAACCGGAAAGTGATTTGCCGCCATGCGTTATCGCAAGCACGGTTTGGTAGAGAAAGCAGAGTGTTCCGGTATGGCGCGGCAAATTGAATGGAAAAGCAGGCTAGCCTGGCTTCTGCTTGTTGCCGGATTGGCAGTGGCGCTGCTAATGTGGCTGGAATGGCTGGGGAGCGAGCAGCCGATGCAAGTGACAGAAATCCCGGTGCAGGCACCGACAACAAGAGCGGGTTCGCGTAATTGACCGATTCAAAGACCAGAACAGGATTATTGGCAGCGGGCGCTTTGGCTATGGTCTTTGCGCTGCCGGCCTTGGGCCAGCAAGGTCCTGAGTCGCTTTTGCCCGAAGGATTTGGCGACCCTCCGCCTCCGCCAGCGCCCCCAACCAGCCGGCCACCGACAAATGGAACGCTGCTTCCGGGTAATCCAGCTTTACCGCGACCAGCTGTAACCGGCGACTCCTCGACGCCTGGCGACGAAGATGCCAAGGCGGATGAGGAGGACGAAGAAGACGATGATGAGCAGGAGGAGCTGGTTATCCGATATGATGTGCCGCCAGCGGCCCGCCGCTCGCTTAAAGCTGTGGGGATCATTTCGCCTGCTTCGGGTGGCTTCCCGGCCGATGCCTTTGGTACCACGGATGGTGCCTTTCTGAAACAGGTGCTGAGCCGCACAACCGGGCCGATTGCCTCGCGCTGGGGCACTATCATGGCCCGCCGCCTGCTCGCCAGCCGGACCGATACGCCCGAAGGTGTGAATGGCGCAGACTGGACCGCAGAGCGCGCATGGCTGCTCCTGCGTATGGGTGATTCCGTAGTTGCGCGAAATCTGGTGCAGGAAGTCGATGCAGGCAATTATACCAAGCGTTTGCATCAGGTGGCGATGCAGGCCTTTCTCGCCAATGGCGATCTTTCGGGCTTATGCCCGCTCACCGAGAGCGGCGTACGGCTAGTCAATGATGGCCGCTGGAAAATGTCTCGTGCAATCTGTGCTTCCCTTGCTGGTGAACAGGGCAGCGCGACTGCCTTTGTAAATCAGGGGCGGTATCAGGGCTGGGTAAAAGGTGTCGATTATCGTCTGACAGAAAAGGCGGTTGGTGCAGGCATTAACGGCAGGCGATCGGTTAAAATCGAATGGGAAGGCGTTGAGGGGATGAACCCTTGGCGGTTCGGCCTAGCTTCGGCCACCGGGCTTGAGCCACCTGAGCGCCTTTTCGCGGCTAGCGGTCGGCAAATGGCCGGGTGGCGGGTCCAGCTGCCGATGTTTCCTGCCACGGTTCGCGCAAAATATGCGCCTGCCGCTGCAGCGTTGGGTATCTATTCCAATCGCGATATCGTCGATCTTTATGCGCAGGCTCTGGAAGATGCCGAAGCGCCCGACGACCTACGCGCGCGCGCCGAAAGCCTTCAGTCGGCCTATACTGCATCCGGCGATGAGGCCAAGGTAAGCGCCATGGCGGCAATCTGGGACGGTACAGCGGCAGGCAGTGATTATCGCGGGTCTCTGGTGATGACGGCCAAGGCTGCTGCTCTCATCCGTCCCGATGACGCACATTCGGGTCAAGCGGACCGCCTGATTGCGTCGATGATGACGGCGGGTCTGGACAATAGTGCCGCACGTTGGACCAATATTGTGGGTAGCGGGACATTGGGTTGGGCGCTGGTCGCGCTTGGCACACCGGGCCGCGTTGCGCCTGTGGAATATGGGCCGCTCGATGATTTTTATGGCGCTGATGCAAGCGAAAAAGGGCAAAAATCGGCGCTTCTGCTGGCTGGTCTTGCCGGGCTCGGGCGCATTGATGCCGAAGCGCAGGCAGATTTTGCAGGCGATCTGGAGATCAATATCACGCGACAGACGCAGTGGTCACGGGCGATTACTGCCGCGGCAGATCGCGGTGAGCAGGGAACAGTTGCCCTAATGGCGATATCGGGGCTGCAGGCGCCATCATGGTCGCTCGTTCCTGCAAGTCACTTGTATCACATTGTGCGCTCGCTTCGTCAGGTAGGCCTCGAGGCTGAAGCGCGTATGCTTGCGGCAGAAGCGGTCACCTTCGCCTGATTAACGGTCTCTCCGCTGTGTGTTGCTGCCATGGCATCGGCTGACTCTGGTTTGATCGACCGCTTTCTGGAAATGATGGCCGCAGAGCGCGGTGTCTCCCGCAATACGCTGTCGGCCTATCGCAGCGATTTGATGGCCGCATCCAATTTGCTTGGCGGGAAATTGGCAGACGCGGATGCCGAACTGATTGCTCACCTGGCCAGTCAGTGGAGCAATCTTTCGAACAGCTCTGTTGCGCGCAAGGCATCCTGCCTGCGCCGTTTTTACGCATTTCTGCATGAGGAAGGATTACGTGCTGACAATCCTTCAGCGGCACTGCCCAAGCCGGTGCAAGCTCGCAGTCTGCCGAAAATACTGGATAAAGCCGAGGTCGATTTGCTTTTCCAATTCATCGATTCAAGACTGACCAGGCCGAGCCCGTTAGCGAGTGACTTTCGATTGTCAGCTTTGGTCGAGCTGCTGTACGGGTCTGGCCTGCGCGCATCCGAACTGGTTTCGTTGCCGCGAACGTCCATCGTTCAAGATCGGCCTTACATTATATTGATTGGGAAGGGCTCAAAAGAGCGACTTGTCCCGATATCCGACCGGGCCCGGCACGCGGTGGGGGTTTGGCAAGATTTGGTATCGACGGAATCGCGTTATCTTTTTCCGTCTCGCAGCAAGCATATCAGCCGCATCCGACTGTTCCAGATTATCAAGGCGCTGGCCGCGGCGGCCGGACTTGATCCAGAAAAAGTCAGTCCGCATGTGCTTCGCCACGCATTTGCCACACACCTACTTGCAGGAGGAGCGAATCTTCGCGCGTTGCAGGCGATGCTTGGCCACGCCGACATTGCGACCACGCAGATATATACGCATGTCGACACCAGCCGACTGGTCGCGCTGGTGAACGAGCGGCACCCTTTGGCAAAGCGCACGTTGACCCGCAGCCTCACAGGCACTAACCCGCGTCCATGACCGTTTATCTGGATTTCGAAAAGCCTATCGCAGCGTTGGAAGCGCGTATCATCGAGTTGCAGGAAGCAGCAGATGAAAGCGAAGTTGATGTTGCTGCTGAAACTTCCAAACTACGCGACAAGGCCGACAAGCAGTTGAAGGACATTTACGCAAAGCTGACCGCGTGGCAAAAGACTCAGGTTGCGCGCCATCCAGAACGACCTCATTTCAAACATTTCGTAGCTGCCGCCTTCGATGATTTCATGCCGCTGGCTGGCGATCGCGCATTTGGTGACGATCAAGCGATATTGGGGGGCCTCGCGTGGCTGGATGGCCGACGCATCATGCTCATCGGTCATGAAAAAGGCGACGATACACAGAGTCGCCTTCACCACAATTTCGGAATGGGTAAGCCAGAAGGCTATCGCAAAGCGATCAGATTGATGGAGTTGGCTGAGCGCTTCGGCATCCCGGTGGTCACTCTCGTGGATACATCCGGCGCCTTTCCGGGAATTCAGGCCGAAGAGCGCGGCCAAGCCGAAGCAATAGCGCGGTCCACTGAAAAATGTTTGCAACTGGGCGTTCCAATGATTGCCTGCATCGTGGGTGAGGGCGGGTCCGGCGGTGCGGTAGCGCTTGCAGCAGCAGACCGGGTGTTGATGTTCGAGCATGCGGTTTATTCGGTGATTTCCCCCGAAGGCTGCGCCTCGATATTATGGCGGACCGGCGACAAGGCGGCGGATGCCGCTCAAGCAATGAAAATGACGGCCAACGATCTCAAATCACTGAAAGTCATCGACCGCATAATTACCGAACCCATGGGCGGCGCACATCGCGACCATGCGATGGCAAGCGCAGCTTTGGGTAAGGCGATTGGCGAAGAGCTTGATGCTCTAGCAGTTTTTTCGCCGAGAGAAATCATCCAGCAACGCCGGACAAAATTTTTGGCGATGGGCGCTTAGTCAAGGTTAAGTCATTGGCTTGAGTCAAAATTTTACGCCTGCGGAACCCGAAATATGCTAATCTGGTTATAGGTGACCGGAGGAGAGCATATATGCCTGTCAGTAAAAAATTTGTCGTACTTGGTGCCGCAACGCTGGTCATTTCCAGCGTTATGATTTCTGCGCCAGTAGGAGCGCAGAAAAGCGGCGCTGCATCGGTCCCCAAACCTTTCTCGGCGTCCGAAAAGTCCGAAGGTGCCAAATATCATACCGAAATTTTGAAGGAATTCGGCGGTGCGATGCAGAGCCCGCAGACTGGCTATGTCGTTCGCGTCGGCAAAAACATTGCGGTGCAGTCGGGCCTGGGCAATGCCGAGAGCGACTTTAACGTAACTTTGCTCAACTCGTCGGTGAACAACGCGTTCGCCATTCCCGGCGGCTATATCTATATCACAAGGCAGTTGGTTGCACTTTGCAACAGCGAGGCTGAAATGGCTGGGGTACTGGGCCATGAGGTCGGCCATACCGCCGCGCGGCACAGCCAAAAACGTCAGAAAAATGCGACGTTCGCCAATATCTTGGGTGTTGGCGGCGCGATATTGGGCGGTCTGATTGGCGATAATGGTGGTTTGCTAGGAGCCATCGGTGGCGGCCTTAAGCAATATGCAGGTGCTGCTGCGCAATTTCTCACCCTCAAATATTCCCGTGGGCAGGAGGAGGAGGCTGATGATTATGGCATCCGCTATCTCAGCAAAGCAGGATATGACCCGCGCGCCTTGTCGTCGATGCTCAACTCATTGGCTGTGCAGACAAGCGTTGATGCGCGCGTGGCCGGAATGGGCGACAGCCGCGTGCCGGAATGGGCAAGTACCCACCCCGACCCAGCGAAGAGAGTAGTTCGTGCCGCGACGCGGGCAAAATCCTATCCTGCAAATACCGTAAGAAGGCCGGATGCGCATTTTGCGGCGATCAACGGTATGATGTACGGCGATGACCCGGCTCAAGGTGTGGTTGAGGGTCAGGACTT
>JBGSPK010000047.1:0-5891 GCA_041738665.1 Sphingorhabdus sp.
CGGATTAACCTTCAGCGACGCCATGTAATCGTTCATGACCGAGAATTTAATTTCGGGCGTAAACATGCTGGCGACGCGATGCTCGCCGCGCAATGATGAGCCCGATTTGGGCTGCTTACCGTTAGAACCATTTGGCCACCACGCCGCATTCGCATCGCGCGCCGCAGCCGCTGCCTGATAGCCGCGCATCTGCGCTGGCATATTTGCTGGCATTTGTGCGGTCGGCATTTTTGCGAAGTCGATGATGAAAGGCTGCCCCTTGGGTGCCTTTATGTTGCAGCCCCAGAACATCAGCAGGCGGCCCTTTGGTTTTTCCATACCGCGCGGATCATAATCGCGGTCGGGCTTTGCTGGCTTGCCGGGTGCGTCGCCGAGCAGCGGCACCGATTTTCCCATTTTAGCGGTCGGCATGAAAAAATGGTCGCCTTTTTCGGGCTGCGCCGGTGCTGGTGTTGCCGATGTCAGTCGCAGATCGAGCATATAATTGTCGCCGCCCCCGCCGCCGAGCAGGCTCCCCAGGCCGCCACCCATCATTGCGCCCATTCCCATGCCCGACATGGTCGACACATCCATCGCATAGGTCGCTTTGGGGCCAGTGGTTTTCTGGGCGGAACCGGGAACGGTAGCAATAACCGCAGTAATTGCGGCCAGCGAAACAAATCGAATAGACACACGCATGTTTGCACTCCTTGAGGCATCCGGGAATCTCCCCGGACAAACATGCGACCCGTTGGTGCCGATTATATGCCTATCCGCATAAGAATCAAGCCTTTACCAGCTGTGCCCGTACGCGACAGCCTCCGCCTCGCCCTCACGGTCAGAACGGCCCAACGCCATGTTGCGATGCGGAAAGCGTCCGAAGCGCTCGATCATATCTTGATGATCAAGTGCAAACTGCAACAGCCGCTGATCCTCGAGGCTGCTTATCAACCTGACCGACTCGCGCTGGTCATCGAGATTTTCGCTATGCTCAAAGGGGAGGTAGAGGAACAGCCGCTGATCTTTACCCAGTCCCGCGTCGAATCCCATTTCGACTGCATGGCGGGCAATGGCCAGCGCGATATGGTCGGTGGCAAATGCCTCAGCGGTACCGCGGAAGGCGTTGCGCGGTACTTGATCGAACAGGATGACCGCGGCGAGTGCGCTGTCAGCATGTTTAGTGAAGACCTCGACTGGCTGGCTGCGTAAAGCATCGCGCCACCCGGCAAAATTCTTGGTGACCTTTGCGTCAAATTCGGGTCCGCCGCCAAACCAGTCGGCATCACCATGTTCGTCGAACCAAAATACCAGAACCTGCTGCACCCAATCAGAGGGCGGAGCAGTTTCCGCAAAATCCGCCTCGTCGTCACTCACCCTGCCGTTCCGCCCACGGTCAGCGCACTCACCAGCGTCGTCGGCTGGCCGACGCCCGCCGGAACACTTTGCCCTGCCTTGCCGCAGACGCCGATTCCTTCGTCAATGGACATATCATTGCCAAGGCCGATGACCTTGTTCAGCACAGTTGGGCCGTCGCCAATCAATGTCGCGCCCTTTATCGGGTCGCCCAATTTGCCGTCCTTGACCAGATAGGCCTCGGTGCAGCTGAAGACAAATTTGCCCGAGACGATGTCGACCTGCCCGCCGCCAAAGCTCTTGGCGAAGATGCCATTTTTGACGCGGCTCAGTAGCTCGGCAGGGTCGTCCTGACCGCTGCGCATGAAGGTGTTGGTCATCCGAGGCATCGGCGCATGCGCATAGCTTTCGCGGCGACCGTTGCCCGTTGGCTCGACCCCCATCAGCCGCGCGTTCATCCGGTCCTGCATATAGGCTCGTAGAATGCCATCTTCGATCAGGACATTTTCCTGGGTCGGCGTGCCTTCGTCATCGATGGACAGCGAACCGCGCCGGTTCTGCATCGTGCCGTCATCGACGACAGTCACGCCGGGAGCAGCAACGCGCTGACCGATCTTGCCGGAGAAGGCAGAGCTGCCCTTACGGTTGAAATCGCCTTCGAGGCCATGGCCCACCGCTTCGTGCAGCAAAACGCCGGGCCAGCCTGGGCCAAGCAATACAGTCATTTCGCCCGCAGGGGCAGCGACCGAACGAAGATTGGTCAGCGCCTGCGCCAGCGCCTCGTCGATGGCATGCTCCCACTGCACGTCCTCAAACAATTTGCCGTAAAGATAGCGCCCCCCAAAGCCGTAGCTGCCAGTTTCGCGCCGGTCGCCATCCTGAGCGACGATGGAGACATTCAACCGCACCAATGGCCGGACATCGGTTGCTATAAAGCCATCAGCTCGGACGATTTCGACCACGGTCCAGCTGCCCGACAGGCTGACACTCACCTGAGCGACGCGCGGGTCACGCGCGCGGGCGGCGGCGTCGATTTTCTGGCACAAAGCGACCTTCTCGGCAAAGGGCACCAGTTCAAGCGGATTGCCATCGGTATATAAATGCCGATTGTTCTTGCGCGGCGGCGGCGCTGGCTGGTCCTTGGCAGGATCGAGCAGCTTCAGCGTTTCGCCCGCACGGCGGATCGCCGCTTCGCTCATGTCATTGGCATGGCTGAATCCGGTCATCTCGCCGGACACACCGCGCAGGCCAAAGCCCGAGCCAGTCGAATAATCTGCCATTTTAAGGCGGCCATCATCGAAACCGAAACTTTCGGTCGCGCTATATTGGAGATAAAGCTCGCCATCGTCGCAGGCGCTCAGTGCCTCGCGGGTGATGCGCTGCGCTGCGTCAGGGTCAAGCAGGCCGGGTTGGTAGAGGTATGAGCGGGGATCTGTGTAAGTCATGATTGCTATATGGGGACGTTAAGGCGCAACGTGAAGCCCTTTCCTCTCGGCTTAACCCTGCTAATGCGCAGCCGATGACCACGCGATTCCAGTTTTCGATTTCAGCCACCGACGGCAAGGCCCGCACGGGGGCAATACAAATGCACCGCGGAGAAATACGTACGCCTGCTTTCATGCCGGTCGGGACCGCCGCTACCGTCAAAGCGATGCGTCCTGCCGAAGTGCGTGCAACCGGGGCGGATATCATCCTTGGCAATACCTATCATCTGATGCTGCGCCCAGGTGCGGAGCGGGTCGCAAGGCTTGGCGGTTTGCACAAGTTTTCGGGCTGGGACCGGCCAATATTGACCGATAGCGGCGGATATCAGGTGATGAGCCTGTCAGCGCTTCGCAAGATTACCGAGGAAGGCGTCTCGTTCCAGAGCCATCTCGACGGGTCGCGGCATATGTTGTCGCCCGAGCGTTCGATGGAAATCCAGCGTTTGCTGGGCTCCGACATCGTCATGGCCTTTGACGAATGTCCTGCGGCGGGCGTTGACCGTGACGGCGCGATCAAGTCGATGGAGCTTTCGATGCGTTGGGCCAAAAGGTCGCGCGATGGTTTCGATAGCGGCGGTGAACATGCCGAACGAGCAGCATTGTTCGGCATCCAGCAAGGCTCGCTTGACGAGGATTTGCGCAAGCGCTCGGCCGATGCGCTGATCGATATCGGCTTTGATGGCTATGCGATTGGCGGACTTGCGGTGGGCGAGGGTCAGGAGGCGATGTTCGGTTGCCTCGATTATTCGCCTGATCAACTTCCGGCCGACAAGCCGCGCTACCTGATGGGTGTTGGCAAGCCCGACGATCTGGTCGGTGCGGTCGAGCGCGGGATCGACATGTTCGATTGTGTGCTGCCCACACGCTCTGGCCGCAACGGGCAGGCCTTTACGCACAGCGGCCCGATCAACATCCGCAATGCGAAGTTCGCCGAGGACCAGGGGCCAATTGACGAGCGCTGCACCTGCCCGGTCTGCGCAACTTGGACCCGCGCTTATGTCCATCATCTAATCCGTTCGGGCGAGATATTGGGCGCGATGCTGATGACCCAGCATAATCTGCATTATTACCAGATGCTGATGGCGGGAATGCGCGCGGCGATATCCGAAGGGCGGTTTGCCGACTTTACTGGCGCTTTCCGGCGTGATTATTTGAAGGCATGAGCCAACCTCCAATCAGCGAAGCCATCGAACGGGCAAGGGCGAACAGCCCGTTTCTCGCCGGCTTGATCGAGCGCAATGCGGAACTGATGACGCTGATTGAGGCGGGGGAATTCGATACTGCATTGTCCAACGCGCTTGCGCGAACGTCGGACAACACTGGCACCACACTGCGCCAGCAGCGGCAGGGCGTGGCGCTCGTTACAGCTATCGCCGACCTAGCGGGTATCTGGAACCTGACCCGCGTCACGCGCATTCTTTCTGATTTTGCAGACCACGCTCTGGACCAAGCCATCGCCGCCGCTATCGGGGAACGCGTGCCCGGCGCGCCCAATCAGGGCTTCGCCGTCATCGCGCTCGGCAAACATGGCGGGCGCGAATTGAATTATTCGTCGGATATCGACCCGATTTTCCTGTTCGACCCCGACACCCTCCCCCACCGTGAGCGTGACGATGTCGCAGAAGCAGCTGTTCGTTACGGGCGGCGGGTCATAGAGCTTTTGAGCAAAATGGACGAGCATGGCTATGTCTTTCGCGTCGACATGCGGTTGCGGCCATCGCCCGAGGTAAGTCCCATCGTCCTGCCGGTAGAAGCTGCGATCAGCTACTATGAATCGAGCGCGCTGGCATGGGAGCAGGCGGCGTTTATCCGTTCGCGCGTGAGTTCGGGTGACCGGGCGCTGGGTGATTATTTCCTGAACGCCATCCAACCATTCATCTGGCGCAAGTCACTCGATTTCGGGCAGCTGAAAAACATCACCGCAATGACCGCGCAAATCCGCGACCATTACGCCAAGGGGCAGAAACTCGGCCTCGGCTTTGACCTGAAGCGCGGGCATGGCGGTATCCGCGAATGCGAATTTTTTGCGCAGGCACATCAGTTGATCCACGGTGGGCGTGATCCCGGATTGCGTGTTCCCGATACGCGTGAAGCATTGGCGGCGCTGGCGCAGGCTGGTCCAATTGCGCCGCAAGAGGCCGTCACCTTGTCCGCGGCCTATGTGCAGCTGCGCACGTTTGAGCATCGCTTGCAAATGCACAGCGACCGGCAGACGCACGAAATCCCGACAAACCGCGAAACCGCCGACGCCGTCGCGCAGTTGCACGGGCTGGCCGATGCCGATGCCATGATCGAAGCGATCCGCCCGATCACCACGAGCGTCGCCGCGATCTACGACCGGATGGTCGATGCCGGCGGCAGCGAAGGCCCGCGCATGGCCGACGAAGGCCTGCCACTTGAAGAGCAGCTCACCGATCTGGGCTATTCCGACCCCGCATCGGTGATGCAGCGCATGGCCCGCTGGCGCAGCGGCAATATCCGCGCGATCCGCAGCGCATCGGCGCGCGATGCGTTCGAGGCGGTATTGCCCGCCATTATGAAGGCGCTGGCCGGGTCCCCTGATCCCGAACGGGCGATGGCCCGTTTTGAAAATATGATCGAGGCAATGCCGAGTGCGATCAATGTGTTCCGCTTGCTGGAGGCGCGGCCCGGGCTGTTACAACTAGTCGCCGATATATTGAGCTACGCGCCGACCTTGGCCGACGATCTGGGACGGCAGAGCCGTTATCTCGACGCGCTGATCGATACCAGCGCGATGGATTTGCCGGGCAATGTAGCTGAATTGCTGGCCGTGATGCAGCGACGGATCGGCGATGCGGATTATCAGTCAACGCTCGATATCGTCCGCGACCATGTTGGCGAAAAACGGTTTGCTTTGGGCGTGCAGCTGATAGAAGGCCGCAACGATGCGCTCGATATAGCGCGCGCCTATGCGCATCTGGCCGAGGCGGCTTTGCAGACCTTGACCGCTGCAACAGTAGCCGAATTTGAAAAAACGCATGGCAAAGTGCCCGGCGGCGAGCTGGTCATTCTGGCTCTGGGGCGACTTGGCGGAGAGGCGCTGACCCATGCTTC
>JBGSPK010000131.1:0-17471 GCA_041738665.1 Sphingorhabdus sp.
TGTACGAACCGCCAACCCGATTAGGGGATTTTGAATGAGAGCCACCATAGAACGCGCGACCCTGCTGAAAAGCCTGAGCCACGTCCAGTCGGTGGTCGAGCGGCGCAACACTATCCCCATATTGTCCAACGTCCTGATCGAAGCCAGCGACGGCGGCAAGATCAAATTGACTGCGACTGACCTCGACCTGCAAATCGTCGAAACCTTTGCTGCCGATGTCGAAACCCCCGGCGCAACCACCGTTTCCGCGCACACATTGTTTGAAATCGCTCGCAAATTGCCGGAAGGCAGCCAAGTCCAGCTCCACGCCGCCGATGGCCGGATGGCGGTCAATGCCGGACGCGCCCGGTTCAGCCTGTCGACGCTGCCGCGTGATGATTTCCCGATGATTGCCGAAGGCGACTTGCCGACATCGTTCGAAATCCCGGCATCGTCGCTGGTACAGATTATCGACAAGACGCGCTTTGCGATTTCGACCGAAGAGACACGTTATTATCTCAACGGCATTTTCCTGCACGTCACCGACGATGCCGAGCCGGTTCTGAAGGCTGCCGCCACCGACGGCCACCGCCTCGCGCGCGTGACGCTGCCGCGTCCTGCAGGCGCCGAGAACATGCCCGACATCATCGTGCCGCGCAAATGCGTCGCCGAAATTCGCAAGCTGCTCGACGAGAGCGGTGATAATTCGATTCAGGTCGACCTGTCGGCGTCGAAAATTCGCTTTACCTTCGATAGCGTCATTTTAACATCAAAGCTTATCGACGGCACGTTCCCCGACTACAGCCGCGTCATTCCGACCGGCAACGACAAGCTGCTCCGCATCGACCCCAAAGCCTTCAGCCAAGGCGTCGACCGCGTCGCCACCATCGCCACCGAAAAAACCCGCGCCGTCAAAATGGCGCTCGATACCGACAAGATTACCCTGTCGGTGACGTCGCCCGAAAATGGCACGGCGGCGGAAGAAGTGTCCGGCCAATATAGCAGCGACAGCTTCGAAATCGGCTTCAACGCGCGGTATCTGATGGACATATTGAGCGAAATCGAAGGCGACGTAGTTGAACTCCACCTCGCTGACGCCAGCGCGCCGACGCTTATTCGCGAGAATGATAAGTCGGCGGCGTTGTATGTCCTGATGCCGATGCGCGTTTAAAAAGTTTCGACCAGAATATCATTCTGGTCGAGATTTCACTCCGCCGCCTCCGCCATTGCGATGCTTTGCGGACCCCGCACAACAATGCCCGGAAGCGCGCCGGTCATCTCACCATCGCGGAATGTGACAACGCCTGACTTGACCGTCGCGACATAGCCGGTCGCCTTTTGCAGCAACCTTTTGCCCCCCGCTGGCAGGTCGAACGCCAGCCACGGCTTTTGCAATTTCAGTTCATCGAAATCGATCACGTTGATGTCCGCCAAATAACCGGGCTTCAACACGCCGCGATCATTCAGCCCATATAGCCGCGCCGTATCATGGCATTGGCGTTTCACCGCCAGCTCAAGCGGAATCGTCCCCGCCTTGCGGTCACGCGCCCAATAGCTGAGCAGGAATGTCGGTGACGCCGCGTCGCAAATCGTCCCGCAGTGCGCGCCGCCGTCGGATAAAGACGCAACGATATCCTCGCGCTGGAGCAGCTCTTTGGTGAAGTCGAGATTGCCATCCATATAATTCAATATCGGCAGGTAAATCATGCCGTTGCCATCATCTGCCATCAACTGGTCATAGGCATATTCGGCGCTGTCTTTTCCCGCAGCTTGCGCAAATCCGAAGATGCTTTCCTCACGCGTCGGTTCGTAACTGAACCCGTCGCCAAGCGGGAATTGCATCGCCCACGCCGCGGTTACCAGCATGAAGAACGGTGCCATATCGACCGATGGCGGCGGCAGATTGTCCTCGGCCAGCATCGCCGCCTTGAACGCTGGGTCGGACAGCTTTGCTTTCTGCTCCTCCCACGAAAGCCCTGCGATTTTTTGCCAGCTTGGCTTGCGCATGAACGGATGCACCGTGCCGCGCCAGTTCATAATTACGCCGATACCGCGCAGGCCAATCGCCGCGACCAGATTCGCGCCATTGTCATTGGCCGCCTGCATTGCCGCCATTTGCTCGGTCCACGGCATTTGCTTGATCGGCGATTGCAGCATGGTGAAGGCAATGGGCAGCCCCGTCTCACGGCTCAACCGCCCCATCCAGCCGAACTCGTCCCATTCCTCCATGAAATCGGTGGTCAGCTCGAACACCCCGTGGCCGACCTTGCCCATTGCGCGGCCAATACCGACCAGTTCGGGCTCGGTTGCTGTGGTGCCGGGGACGAGTTCGCCATCGATCGATTTGTGCAAGATCGTGCGCGAGGTAGAAAAGCCCAACGCGCCAGCACGCAAGCCTTCCTCCACTAGCCGCGCCATTTCGGCGATGTCGGCTTCGGTTGGCTCTTCATTATCCGCGCCGCGCTGTCCCATGACATAGGCGCGGAGTGCGCCGTGCGGAACATGGGTGCCGATATCGATGGTGCGCGGTAGGCGTTCCAATGCATCGAGATAATCGGGAAAGCTTTCCCAATCCCATTTCATACCCTCGGCCAAAGCGGTGCCGGGAATGTCCTCGACGCCTTCCATAAGGCCAATCAGCCAGTCATGCTTGTCTTGTCTCGCCGGCGCAAAACCGACGCCGCAATTGCCCATGACGACGGTGGTGACGCCGTGCCAACTCGACGGCCCCATCTCGCTGTCCCATGTCGCCTGCCCGTCATAATGGGTGTGAATATCGACGAAGCCGGGAGCCACGATTTTGCCGGTTGCGTCGATTTCTTCGCGGCCATGTGTGGAGATATGCCCGATGGCGGTAATGACCCCGCCATCGATCGCCACATCGGCAATAAAGCGGGGTGCGCCGGTGCCGTCGACCACGGTTCCGCCGCGAATGACCAGATCATGCATATCGACTCTCCTCTATCCTCGCCGAAGGATAGCAGAGTTAATTGGGCGGTTAAAGCTTACTCGGCAGGTTGAACGTCGCTGCCTCTGCGCAACCGGTTGCCGGCAAGCCCACGTAAGCCTGCAAAGAAACGCGGCACCATAGCGTTACGCTGCATCCAAGCGGCGTATTCGGCGTAAGCGGGATCGGCCATCAGATGCTTTTCCTCGGTCCGCGCGCGCCAATAATATATGCCGCTGACCAAAGCGAGGATCGCGCTGTTGCGGATCATATCGACCGTGCTGCCGGTGGTCACCAGGAACGGCAGCGTTGCCAGCCACCAATAAGCGTTCTTGGCGAGATAGGCCGGGTGCTTCGAGAAGGCATAAGGGCCGTGCGTCAGTATCCCGCGATGCGTGAGGTTCGAGAATCGCAGCCCGAATGCCACGGTCGCCCATGCATAGATGCCGGTGAGGAGAACCAGAAGGCCGCCCCAAATCCATAAAAGCGCGCTATGCCCTTCGAACCAGTATGCCCAGTCGCTCGTACCGATATGATAATCGAGCGGCCCGCCATTGTTCATCAGGATGAAGGGCGGATAACACATTAACGCAGCGACCCAGCCCGCAAGATACGGGTTTGCCGTTCGGATATGCGCGTCGAGCGGCTTCATCGTCAGCATATAACCGACGGTGGCGAACTGCACATCGACGAGGAACATCGCGGTGATAAGGGCGTTGGCCAGCCACACCGGGTTGGTCACCACTTCAGCAAAGTTCATGTTGACGATATCGCGAAAACCCCCGGGCACAATCGAGATCATGAAGGCGAGGAAAAAGCCCTTCACCGCCCATGCGCGCAGGTGGTGGAATACCTCGTCGCGGTCCCAATCGGCGCGTCCGGCGATCCATGCCCCCAGATGCCACGCGCCATCGCGCGGGTTTACAAGATAGCGGTCAAGCCAGACGACATAGGGCACCGAGAGAATGACGAGCGGTATCGCGGCGGCCTGAAACATCTGCATCGAAAACAGGTACGCTCCGTCCCAGTAGAAGCGGCACAGGGCATAGATACTGGCGATGACCGCCCATGTCGCCCACAGCCCGGCAATCTTGATAATGCCGTCGTCAAGGACATCGGCAACGGGGCGCCTAAGGCTCCAGTCGATGCCGGTTGAGGGCCGCCGATGGACTTTGTCCACCATCAGCGACCACAACACCATCGGCAGGCCGCAAAACACCAGAGCGACTAGTGCCGAATAAGGCCCATCGGCAAGTGCAGGCCATCCGGGAAAACCAAGCGCTGCGCCAATGCTACCGAAATTACGCGCGATGGCGACCGCAAGTGCAAGCCCTATAAGCCCGCTCAAACCGACAGCAGTGCTGACGGCAGACACAGGCCGGGGATCGGCAGTTTCGGCGCGCTTGTTCACGTTGGTGCAGATAGCCGAATAATGTTAAGAAATGGCAAGCTGATCGCCGAAAAACGGTTGTTGATTTACGTAGTGCTAGTCGATGGGGTTGTAATTTCGACGTCTTCTCCGGAAGATTTAGTTTGGGCAAGGCCAAGCCCCCCAGCCATCCCCATTCCGCCTGCCATCCCGGCACCGCCGCCCCGACCTCCGCCACCCGAGCCCCGGCCACCGCCGCCGCCTCCACGGCCACCCGACGATGCTGGCCGGGTTGGGCCTTGCAGCGGGATGATGACATCAGCCGGAACGGGATCGAGGTCAAGCGCCTGCCGAATGAAGTCGCGCAAAGCAATGACGAGGTCATGTGTGTGAACCAGCCGCCCATCCGCCAGCTCCCTTGCCGCGCGTGCGGCAAGCCGAACCTGCTCCTCGGTGCCGAGCAAGATGATATCCGATAGCGCCGCTTCAACGGCATCGCGGATCCGTCTTGGACGTTCCGACGTGCTGCCCTCTCCGGCATCCTCATCCGCGTCCGATAAATCTAGCGCAGGCTCTGTCGGCCTCTCCGGATTTTGCGCCTTGATGTCGCGCAGATGCCTTGGATCTACCAGCAGGTCGCCGGTGAAAGAACCACCCAGAACTTTATAAGCCGCCATCAACGTTTTCAGTCGTTCGTTGATCTGACGGTTCATCCGCTCTCGGCGCTGCTGGATCGTCATCATCATCACCAACCGGATCGACACACCAATCAGAGTAACGAGTACGAGCCCCATCAGCGTGAAGCCAATGCTCTGCCATGACGAGAAATCGAACATCCGCATGGCTATATGCTCCGCTAAACCTCGCGGCGCGCCAGCAAGCGTAAACGCAGTGCGTTCAGCTTAATGAAACCCGCTGCATCCTTCTGGTCATAAGCGCCTGCATCATCCTCGAACGTCACGACCTTTTCAGAATACAGGCTGTTCGGCGATTTGCGTCCGACAACGCTGGCTAACCCCTTGTAAAGCTTCAAGCGGACGGTCCCAGAAACATGCTCCTGGCTGTGGTCAATTGCCGCCTGCAACATCTCGCGCTCGGGCGAGAACCAGAAGCCGTTGTAAATAAGCTCGGCATATTTTGGCATGAGCTCGTCCTTCAGATGCGCCGCCCCGCGATCCAACGTGATGCTTTCTATGCCGCGGTGCGCGCGGGCGTAGATTTCGCCGCCCGGGGTTTCGTACATCCCGCGCGATTTCATTCCGACGAAGCGGTTTTCGACGAGGTCAAGGCGGCCAATACCATGCTTGCGGCCAAGTTCGTTGAGCGCGGCCAGCAAAGTCGCAGGCGACATCGCCTCGCCGTTCAGCGCAACGCCGTCCCCCTTCTCAAAATCCACAGTGATATATTCCGGCGTGTCAGGCGCATCTTCCGGGTTGACCGTGCGCGAATAGACATAATCCGGCGTTTCATCCCACGGGTCTTCGAGAACCTTGCCTTCAGACGACGTGTGCAGCAAATTCGCGTCGGTCGAAAAAGGCGATTCCCCGCGCTTGTCCTTAGGCACCGGAATCTGGTGCTGCTCGGCCCATTCGATCAACCTTGTGCGGCTGGTCAGATCCCACTCGCGCCAAGGTGCGATCACCTTGATATCAGGGTTCAGCGCGTATGCGGACAGCTCAAACCGCACTTGATCATTGCCCTTGCCGGTCGCGCCATGCGCAATTGCGTCAGCGCCAGTTTCGGCAGCAATCTCGATTAGGCGCTTTGAAATCAGCGGCCGGGCAATCGAGGTTCCGAGCAGATAATCGCCCTCATAGCGCGCATTCGCACGCATCATCGGAAACACGAAATCGCGGACAAATTCTTCGCGCAGATCGTCGATGAAAATGTGATGTTCAGGCACGCCCATCAGCACTGCTTTTTCGCGCGCCGGCCCAAGCTCTTCGCCCTGCCCCAGGTCGGCGGTGAAGGTGACGACCTCGCAGCCATATTCAACCTGCAACCATTTCAGGATAACGCTGGTGTCGAGACCACCCGAATAGGCAAGCACGACTTTTTTGATATTGTCTTTGGGCATGGGTGGTTTTCCGAAGCTGAATTTCAGGCGCGCGCCTAACAGCTTAGGCGCGGTTCCACAACTCCCACAACTGCCAAAGTCCCAGCAACAGGAACAGCGACGCGGCGACGCGATGTACGACTGTTAGCGATACCTTCTCGACCAGTTTCTCACCGAGATACACCGCAGGGACGTTGGCGAGCATCATGCCGAAGGTGGTGCCAGCCGCCACGGCAATCACCGAATGATATTGCGCACCCAGCGCAATCGTCGCGACCTGAGTCTTGTCGCCCATTTCGACGAGGAAGAAGGCGACGGTGGTGGCCAGATATGCGCCGCGTTGCGATGCGACTTTCATATCATCATCGACTTTGTCCGGTATCAATGTCCACCCCGCCATCGCGATAAAGCCGAAGGCGATTGCATAGCGGAACGCGTCGCTGGCGAAGAACCCGGCGAGTGCGCTGCCTGCCCAAGCGGCTAACGCATGGTTTGCAATGGTCGCGGTTAAAATACCGGCGATGATTGGCAAAGGCTGCTTGAACCGCGTCGCCAGCAATATCGCCAACAGCATGGTTTTGTCGCCAATTTCCGCAATCGCGACCAGCACGGCGGACGTGAAGAAAATTTCCATCTGAAACTCCGGGGCCAGGCAGAAATTCGACGCAATGCCACCGGCTACCCCTGCCCGACCGGTGCAGGTTGCCGATGCCATTGGTCTCGCCTTGAGCCGTGTTTTACGGCCCCACATGCACCACGACCTCTCGGCCAAATATGTTGATGCATGTCCGACCCCGATATGGAATCGCTGGCTACTGCCCAGATGACGCTTTATTCTCTAGGCCGCTATCGAAGGAGAAGCAAGATGGCCAAGGCGGAAACGAAGACGAAACCGACTGAAATCAACGTTGGTGCCTTTATTGATGCTGTTGCCGACAAGCAGCAGCGGGCGGATGCGCACAAGATTGCTGACCTGATGGCGCGACTATCTGGCCACCAGCCCAAAATGTGGGGTCCGAGTATCATCGGCTTTGGCCGCTATCATTACAAATATGACAGCGGCCGCGCGGGCGACATGTGCCGTATCGGGTTCAGCCCACGCCAGGGCAATATGGTGCTATATCTGGTCGACGGATTTGAAGAGCAGGCTGTACTTCTGGAAAAGCTAGGCAAGCACAAAAAGGGCAAATCCTGTCTTTACATAAAGCGCCTGAGTGATGTCGATGAAGCTGTTTTGGAACAGCTTATTGTTGAATCGCTGACCTATATGGCGGCGAAATACCCGGAATGAAGGGGTAACTTTTCGTCATTTTACCGCGAACACCACATTGCGGACGGGGTTTAACTCCCTTTCTCCCTGTCCGTACCCGACGATAGGAATGTTCGATGAAAAATGCCGTTGCCGTTTTGATGACCTTGATACCGCTCGCATTGGGTGGATGCCAGAAATCGGTGCCGGTTGTCGAAGACGCCAAGGCAGCGACCTCCATCATTGCCACAAAAAGCCGCGCAACGGCAGAAAATCCAATCGTCGTTGAGCTCTATCAGAGCCAAGGCTGCTCCTCCTGTCCCCCCGCCAATGCCGCAGTCAATGCGGTGGCCGATCAGCCCGGCGTCATCGCGCTCAGCTTTGCCGTGACCTACTGGGATCGGCTGGGCTGGAAAGATGTCTTTGCCGACAAGGCCTATACGCAGCGACAATATGATTATGCCCACGCGCTCGGCAACGCCAATGTGGCAACGCCGCAGATCATCATCAACGGCAAGACCGCGACCACCGGCATCAAGTGAGGCGAACTGGCAAGAGGCATCGAAGCGAGTTCGCCGCTAGCCAAAGGTCCGAGTATCAAAATCGCTAACAATAAGATAACCATCGGCAAAGGCGCTGGCCCAGCAAATGTCTGGCTCGTTCGTTACGATCCGCGCACCCAGAATTTGCCATCCGTTCAGGCGAAAATAGCGGACGTACTTTGCCGCACAAAAACATCGTGCGGTCCTTGGAAAGGCTAGGCGAATGGAAGGGCGTCGCTGAGAATTTCAAATTGCCAGCAGCGCCGACAGGTCAGTTGAAGAGCGTGATACTGCTGCAACGCCGCAGTGCAGGCGAAATCATTGCGGCCAAATCGCTCTGATTAATCAGCAGGCACATTATCGACATTTTTGCCGCGACCCGATTGCCGGATCTTGAACTGGCGCCGGTTATTATAATAACGCACCGCAACACCGACCAAAATCAATGCCATTACTGCGCACAGCGCATAGGCAACAATCAGCCTTGTTTCCATTCTTTCAAAACTCCCGCGACCCAGTTTGCTGGGTAAATTTGGTATAACAAAGGTTGTAAAATGATGTTGGGTATGTGGCAATGATATTTCAGGCTACGATAACATTTATTCGGCACCGGTGCATCCGTGCCACAATGCCTAGCCGGCAATCAACAATTGCGCGTCTTTTGACATCATCAATTCATGCTGGCTGGCCACAATCATGCAATCGCCGATAACGGCCTCTTCTCCTCCGATAGAGGCCCACCCGGCGAGCGGGATCACCCAGCGCGAACCGGTTTTAGGCAATGCCGCGATGTCCGAATCGCTGTTAATCAGCCAGAGATTAAAATGCGGCCCGTCGACCAGCTGCTGCCCCGCCGCCGCATGGCCTGACCGCGCATCGGCATAGGGCGCGGCAATCGAAACCGCGACGCCATCATCCAGGTGCAGTTCGCGCGGCCTGCCATAATCATAAAGTCGATACGTGATGTCGGCATATTGCTGCACCTCGACCAGCGTAATGCCAGCCCCGATGGCATGAACGGTGCCCGCCGGAATGTAGAAATAGTCACCCGCCTTAACCGGCTTCCAATCCATCAACTTTTCGATCTCGCCAGACAAAGACGCTTCGCGCAATTCATCAGCTCTTAACGGACGCGTGGTTCCGATCCCGAGTACCGCGCCCGGTGCTGCATCGACGATAAACCAGCACTCCTCTTTACCCGAAGGCAGGCCGCGCACTTGTGCCTGAGCGTCATTGGGATGGACCTGAATCGACAGCTTCTCCGACGTAAAAAGCCATTTCACGAGGATCGGCAACTCAGCAGGTTCGTCGCTTTTATACCAGATTTCTCCGATACGCCGACCACCCATGTCACCATATGTCGCTGGAATGTCGGTTCGCCCCCAAGGCTTCTCGACCAAATGCTTTTGCAGTTTCATGGCGGGAGTAATGACCGCTTGCCCAAAAAAGTTCCAGCGGAGTTTTTTGCTTTTGCGCATTGGAAACAGGCGCTAGGGGAAGCGCAACGATAAAAACCTCCCCAGGCACCATAAAAACTGGAGCCAATAATGACAAATTATGTTTCGCGTGCCGGACTGCACATTGCAGAAGAACTGGCGTTATTCATCGAAACGCGCGCGCTGCCTGATACCGGCATATCGGTTGAGCATCTGTGGCAAGGGCTAGCTGACATTTTGACTCGCTTCGTGCCGCAAAACCGGACGGTGCTGGCAAAACGCGATGCGATTCAGGAAAAGCTCGACGATTGGCACAAAGCCAATCCCGGCCCGATTGCAGATATGGCAGCCTATCAGGCGTTCCTGCGTGATATCGGTTATCTCGTCCAGGAGCCTGCTCCCTTTGCCATTGGCACGCAAAATGTCGATGCCGAGATTGCGACAATGGCGGGGCCGCAACTTGTCGTACCCAGCCTCAACGACCGCTTTGTGCTGAACGCAGCGAATGCGCGCTGGGGCAGCTTGTACGATGCGCTATATGGGACTGACGTCCTCGACGCGCCCGCCGCCCGCCCAGGTGGTTATGATATGCAGCGGGGCGCAGCGGTGGTCGCTTATGCGAAGGCCTTCCTCGACAGCGCCGTTCCGCTCGAACATGGGTCATGGGCGGATCTGGGCAATCCATCAGGGGGCATCGCGCTCAAAGACCCCGCTCAATATGTCGGCAAGAGCGAGCATGGGCGTTTATTCCGCAACAATGGCCTGCACATAGAAGTTATGTTCGAGCCCGATCACCCGGTTGGCAAGACCGATCCATCGGGTATCTCTGACGTTATTTTCGAAGCAGCCCTTACCACGATCATCGATCTCGAAGATTCTGTGGCGGCGGTGGACGCTCAAGATAAAGTTGCAGCTTATACCAACTGGCTCGGCCTGATGCGCGGCGATCTGGTCGCATCCTTTGCGAAGGGCGGGCAGACAATGACCCGCTCGCTTGACGCCGACCGGATATATGACAGAGTTACCCTGCCCGGTCGCAGCTTGATGTTCGTGCGCAACGTCGGACATCTGATGACCAATCCGGCTGTACTGCTCGCCGATGGCAGCGAAGCACCCGAGGGCATACTCGACGCGCTTTTCACATCACTCTGCGCCTTGCACGACCTGATGGGCCTCGGTACCCATCGCAACAGCCGCGCCGGTTCAATCTATATCGTTAAGCCAAAAATGCATGGCCCCGAAGAAGCCGCACTGACCAACACCTTGTTCGATGCGGTCGAAGACGTCCTTGGCCTTCCGCGCCATACGGTCAAAGTTGGTGTGATGGATGAAGAGCGTCGAACCAGCGCCAATCTTGCCGCCTGCATCCACGCAGTGAAGGACCGGATCGTCTTCATAAATACTGGCTTCCTTGATCGTACCGGCGACGAAATGCACACCGCGATGTACGCTGGCCCGATGATCCGCAAAGCCGAGATGAAAACGTCCAGCTGGATTGCCGCTTACGAAGCGCGCAACGTGCAAATTGGCTTGGCTTGCGGCCTGTCGGGCAAAGCGCAAATCGGCAAGGGCATGTGGGCCGCGCCCGACATGATGCGCGACATGATGACGCAGAAAATCGGCCATCCCAAGGCTGGCGCGAACACTGCATGGGTACCCTCACCTACCGCAGCGACGCTGCACGCAATGCATTATCATCAATTTGACGTTTTTGCACGGCAGGCGGAGTTGGCCAAGGAGCCGACGCCGGGGCTCGACCCGCTGCTGACCATTCCGGTCGCGCCTGTCGGGCACAATTGGTCTGACGAAGATGTCACACAGGAACTCCAAAACAACGCGCAAGGCATTCTTGGCTATGTCGTCCGCTGGATCGACCAGGGGGTGGGTTGCTCGAAAGTGCCTGACATTCATGACGTCGGCCTGATGGAAGACCGCGCGACATTGCGGATTTCGTCGCAGCACATCGCCAACTGGCTACTCCACGGCATCGCGACCGAAGCGCAGGTAGATGCCGCGCTCGCCAAGATGTCAGCGAAGGTCGATGCGCAGAATGCGGGCGATCCGCTTTACGAAAAGCTGACGCCGGACAGCATCGCGTTCAAAGCCGCGCGCGCGCTGATCTATGAAGGCGTGTCGCAGCCCAATGGTTACACAGAGCCCTTGCTGCACAAATTCCGTCAGCAAAAGAAAGCGGCCACCTAAGGCGTTTCCGCTTTCTTCATCTGCGCCGCCTTCCAATCCATCGCGCTACGCACACGGCGTTCGACCGACGGATGCGAATAGAAGATCGCTTCCTCAAGCGCCGACGGGCGCGGGTTTCGATATTCGGCGGTTTTGATCAAGGCGCCTGCAAGCGCGTCTGGCAAATTGACGGTGCGCAACGAATAGGCGTCTGCTTCGCTTTCGCCTAGTCTGATGACACCGTTCAATGGCTGCGCCAGAAAGAAAAGCGCCGTCATGATGAACAGCAATATCGGCAACCCTTCGGGATCGCCGATCTGCGCTTTGCTGCCGAACAAAGCGGCGACGCGGCGAAACATCAGGTCGCCGATGAAGAAGCCAACCATCGCCATCCCGGAAAACAGGAAAACGAAGCGCCAGACATGGCCAAGGACATAATGGCCGATTTCATGCGCGGTCACCGCTTTGACCTCATCGAGCGAAGCCTGATTCAGCGCCACATCAGAAATTGCAATGCGGCCAGTGCCGAACACGCCCGAAACATTGGCGGTAAAATTGTTCGACTGGCGCGAACCGTCGAACATCAAAATCCGGTCCGCGGGGATCCCCGCCTCGGCACCCATCTCTACGAGCGCGGTCCTGACCGGGCCTTCGGGAATGGGCTTATATTCGTTGAATAGGGGCTCGATGAGCACTGGCGACAGCAAGATGGTCACAGCGATAGTTACCGATGCCAGCCCGCCGGACCACAGCCACCATTTCTTGCCAGTGCGCCGGATGAGCGCGTAAACGCCAAGAAAAAATAGTCCGCCCAACACCGCTGAAATGCCCGTGCTGATGCTGCCTTGTGCCAGAAAGTCGGACAAAGGCTGGCTTGTCCGGCCATAGCTTTTCTCGCGGAAATATTCTTCGTACAACGTCCACGGCAGGGTGAGCAAAGCAGAGATTATGAAATAGGTCGTCGCGATCAGCCATGTCCGCAAAGCCCAACCGCGCTTTTCAAATCGCGCTGCCACGCGGTCGAGAATACCCAAACGCACGATGATCAACGTTACAATCGCGGAAACCAATAGTCCCCAAAGCAACATCCAGTACCCGCCTGCAGTGTAAGCGGCGGCTTTCTCCAACGCCGCTTCGCCAAGCCCGTCGATATAGCGCGCGGTTTCAACCGCTGGATCAAATGTCATCAATTCTTCTCCCTGTATTGCCGTATTAGGTAGATGACACAGCAAAAACGCGCAATACTAATTCTTGCCTGCACTCAGGCGGCATGGTTTACTCGACATTATGTGGAGGTTGATCCTTGTTTATGGCGCAGCGCTCGCCGCACTGGCATTTCTGCTCGAATGGCTGGATTACAAACATGCAGTGCACGCATGGACGACCGAATTTTATGTGGCCTGTATTGCCGTGGTGTTCGTGGCGCTCGGCATTTGGGTCGGCAACCGGCTGACTGCGAAGCCACGCCTGGCCTACGCGCGCAACGAAGCCGCCATCGCTTCGCTCGGTATCAGCGCACGTGAATGTGAAGTGCTTGAAATGCTCGCCGCCGGTCATGCCAATAAAGTCATTGCCCGCCGCCTCGATATCTCGCCTAACACCGTAAAAACGCATATAGCACGGCTGTACGAAAAGCTTGAAGTCGCCAGCCGGACGCAGGCCATCGGCAAGGCACGTGAGCTTGATATCCTACCATAGTTTTTGGCGATGCCATCGAAATCACCCATCTGGGCGATAGCTTATCCTGATTGCTCCGCCTTATTCTCCGTGGCATCCACAACGCCAGGGAGAAGTTTCATGGGCAGAATAATAGTCGTTTACGGCCTCATCGCGGGCGTCACGGTCGCGTTGCTGATGCGGGTCGCCATGACGCTGTTCCCCGAGGGCGGCACCGCGGGGATGATCGCCGGATTTTCGTCGATGATCATCGCGCTGACATTCGTGTTCATCGGCGTTAAACGCTATCGCGATGTCGAGCTCGGCGGCGTCATCCGCTCCGGAAGGGCGCTTGCTGTCGGCTTCGGTATCGCGGCAATTGCGACTATTTTCTATGTCGCTGCGTGGGAGCTATATCTCTATTTTACCAACTACACCTTCATGGACGAATATACGCGCATAGTGATTGAGCAGGCGCAGAAAGCAGGAAAGTCGGCAGCGGAGGTCGCGGCGCTTGCCAAGGAAATGGATGGCTTTAAAGACCTGTACGCAAACCCGATCAGCCGCTGGGCAGTGACCGCGATGGAGATTTCGCCGATTGCAGTCCTGATGCCGGTCATCTCCGCAACCTTGCTCCGCAATAGCCGTTTCATGCCAGCAAAAGTCGCACCTGCTTGAACATCTCAACTTTCCGGTGCAGTGAAGCTGCATCGGGGAGATTATTATGCGCGAGTTGACTATCCGTTCGGTGATTTTGGGCGGGCTGATTACGCTGCTGTTTACCGCAGCCAATGTGTATCTGGGGCTGAAGGCAGGGCTGACCTTCGCTACATCGATTCCGGCTGCGGTGATTTCGATGGCGATATTGCGGATGCTGCCGGGCGGGACGATCCTTGAAAACAATATCGTGCAGACCATTGCCAGCGCTGCGGGGACTTTGTCGGCGATTATCTTTGTGCTGCCGGGGCTAGTCATTCTGGGTTACTGGCAGGGTTTTCCGTTCCTGACGACCGCGGCGGTCTGCGCGACCGGCGGGATATTGGGGGTAATGTTCTCCGTGCCATTGCGGCGAGCCTTGGTGACCGGTTCTGACCTGCCCTATCCCGAGGGCAAGGCGGCCGCCGAAGTGCTTATTGTTGGGTCCGCTGAAGGATCGGGGTCAGAAGAAAACAAGCGTGGACTGACCACTATCGTCGTCAACTCGCTGCTGTCGGCGGGTCTATCGCTCCTCATCGCGATGAAACTGGTTGCGGGCGAAATCGCGCATTTCTTCAAGGTCGGCGCGGGCGCGACCGGTGCTTCGACCTCGCTCAGTCTGGCGCTCATCGGCGTTGGCCATCTGGTTGGGCTATCGGTTGGGCTTGCAATGTTGCTCGGCATGGCAATTAGCTGGATTGGGCTCGTACCCTATTTCAGCCAAGGCGTTTCAGGCGCGGACGCCGCCGAAATCGCCGGCACGGTCTTCCGCGAAAAGGCGCGCTTCATCGGCGCAGGCACGATTGGCGTAGCCGCGATCTGGACATTGCTCAAGATCATCGGGCCGATCGTTCAAGGCCTTAAAGGGGCATTTGCGGCCTCGGCCGCACGCGCCGCCGGCGATGAGATGGCCCTTACCGAGCGCGACATTCCGATTAAGATCGTCGGCGCAATAATTGCAATAACGCTTGTCCCCATCGCATTCCTGCTGTGGCAGTTTCTGGGTGCTACCCCGCTAGCCGGAATGGCGGGGCCGATTATCGCGCTGACCATTGTCTATATCCTGCTTGCGGGCGTCGTCATTGCCTCGGTCTGCGGCTATATGGCGGGTCTCATCGGCGCATCGAACTCGCCAATCTCTGGCGTCGGCATCCTCGCCGTGGTCGGTGCATCGCTAATGCTGCTCGGCTTTTTCGGACGCGGAGACACGCCCGATCAGACTGAAGCGATGATCGCTTATGCCTTGTTCGCCACCGCCATCGTCTTCGGCATCGCCACCATTTCGAACGACAATCTGCAGGATTTGAAGACCGGCCAGATCGTCGGCGCGACACCGTGGCGGCAGCAGGTCGCTTTGGTGATCGGCGTGATCTTCGGCAGCCTCGCGATCCCGCCCGTACTCGACCTGCTCAACAACGCCTTCGGTTTTGCCGGAAGCGTCGGCGCAGGCGAAAATGCCCTCGCCGCCCCGCAAGCATTGCTGATTTCTGCGCTGGCCAAGGGCGTTCTCGGTGGTGACCTCGATTGGGGCTTGCTCGGCCTTGGCGCGCTGATCGGCGTTGCAGTGGTCATCGCCGATGAAATGCTCGGCAAAGCAGGCAAGAGGCGCCTGCCGCCGCTCGGCGTCGGCATGGGCGTGTATCTACCGATGGCGCTAACGTTCCTGATCGTGGTCGGCACCGTTCTAGGCCATTATTATGAAAAATGGGCTGACGCGCAAAAAGACCCCGAAGCCGCCAAACGCATGGGCGTTCTTGCTGCAACCGGGCTAATCGTCGGTGAAAGCCTGTTTGGCGTGGCCTTCGCCGGTATAGTCGCAGGCAGCGGCAGCGATGCGCCATTGGCGGTGGTGGGCGAAAGCTTCGAACCCATCGCGATGTGGGGCGGCGCGGCGCTGTTTATCGCGATATTGTGGTGGATTTACAGCCGGACGCGGCGCGGCGAGGCGTCTGCATGATCGAGCGGCTGGCTTGGGGATTACTGGCGCTGGTGCATATTACACCCGCGCTGGCGCTGTTCGCGCCGTCATTGTTGACCAAGCTTTACGGGGTGAACTCCGGCGACTCGCTGTTTCTGCTGATGCACCACCGGGCAGCTTTGTTTCTGGCTGTCCTGGTCGCTTGCATTTGGTGCGCACTCGACCCGACACCCCGACGCCTCGGGGTAGTGTTGGTCGCAATCAGCATGCTGAGTTTTCTCGTGCTCTATTTCGCCAACGGCAGTCCGCCTGCGTTGAAGCAGATTGCGATTGCGGACCTGATTGGTCTGCCCGCTTTGGCCTACGTCGCGTGGAAAGCGTTCAGTTAGGCCGGGTGAAGCCCGTCCAGGAACCGCTCGGCATCCAGCGCCGCCATGCAGCCCGTGCCTGCGCTCGTCACGGCCTGGCGGTAAATATGGTCCATCACGTCACCTGAGGCAAATACGCCCGGCACGCTGGTTTCGGTCGCTTGTCCCTCGGCTCCGCCGCGTACCTTGATATAGCCGCCTGCCATATCGAGATGACCTTCGAATATGCCGGTATTGGGCTTGTGGCCGATGGCAATGAAGACTCCATGCAGCTCGATATCCTGCGTGCCGCTGCCGTCGGTCGCGGCGATGCGCATTCCCGTCACGCCGCTCGCGTCGCCGAGCACTTCGTCAAGTGTGTGGTTCCACTTGATCGTGACCTTGCCCTCGGCCTCGCGCGCGAACAGGCGGTCTTGCAAAATTTTCTCCGCCTTCAATTTGTCGCGCCGGTGGACCAAGGTCACATGGCTGGCGATATTGGCGAGGTATAGCGCCTCTTCGACCGCGGTATTGCCGCCGCCGATCACTGCCACCGGCTTGTTGCGATAGAAGAACCCGTCGCACGTCGCGCAGGCCGAAACGCCCTTGCCCATGAATGCGGTCTCACTCGGCAGCCCGAGATATTGCGCGCTCGCGCCAGTGGCGATGATTACGGCATCGGCGGTGTAATCGCCAGCGCCGCCGGTCAGCGTGAAGGGGCGTTTTGAAAAGTCCACCTTCTCGATATAGTCGTTCTCGATCCGCGTACCGAAACGCTCGGCATGTTTGCGCATCCGTTCCATCAATTCGGGACCCATCACGCCCGCATCATCGCCCGGCCAGTTGTCGACTTCAGTGGTCGTCATCAACTGCCCGCCAATCTCGACGCCGGTGATAATCATCGGCGACAGGTTGGCGCGCGCGGCGTAGACGGCGGCGGTGTAGCCTGCCGGACCGGAGCCGATAATGATGACGGGGGCGTGGCGTTCGTTGGTCATAAGTCGCTTTCTGATTCTGTTGCGCACGACATAGGCATTGCGCCTGTATTGGCCAAGGGCAGCGCGTGACTTATCCCCACGAAATTAAGGCTTCACA
>JBGSPK010000162.1:0-5514 GCA_041738665.1 Sphingorhabdus sp.
TAGTGCCCCCCCACCGCAAGTTAGCGGGTGTAGCTCAGTTGGTTAGAGCGCCGGCCTGTCACGCCGGAGGTCGCGGGTTCGAGCCCCGTCACTCGCGCCACTTCTCCGAATTTATTTTGCTTCGGTGGGTGCCCTGAACGATCCGGTTTCCATCCAGATAAGCAACGGTCGCAATGGTATGATCCAGATTATGCCTGCAATAAGATATATAACTGCCTGAACGAGGATGTGTGTCTGGCCAATATAGGGCGACGCGCTGACCACCAGAAAAGCCCATATTCCTATGATTGCTAGTATCGCGATCATTCCGGCAGGTTTGCGCCATGATGGCGATTTGTAAGGCATGTTCATAACGTTATCCATGATTGTTCCGTGAGCACAGCGTCAAGCGGTATGTCCCACGGGTCGGTAAGTAAAGCGGGCGCCATCTGGATCGACCAAGCAAGGCCGACCGCTGTGGTGCCATCCAATATGCTTAAAGCGCGATCATAATGCCCAGCGCCTTGGCCGAGGCGCATCAAGCGGCCATCGAAGGCGACTAGTGGGACAATCGCCACGTCGGGTCGGCAAGATTCGGCATTTTCATTGGGTTGTTGGAGTCCAAAAGGCCCGGGAACCAAAGGGTCGCCAGGGGCCCAACGGAGAAACTGCATCGGAGCAGCCCGGCTGGTCACGTGGGGGAGGGCAATTTGGCATCCTTGTTCATGCGCTTGCACCAATATTGCCGCAGGATCTGCTTCTGTGCCTTTAGCTATATATCCGGCCAGCGTTATTCCGGGCTGCAACAGCGCCAGCAATGGGCTTGGTATGCGCGAGAACGCCAATGATTTTGCTGTATCATCGAGGTTTTGAACAAACGCGTCGCGCAGCTGGCGGTATTTCAATCGCTGTGATGCTTTGTCAAATTCTATATCCACAGCGCAAATATCCCGGAATCTGGCCCAGAAAAATGGGTTAGCGGAACCACCATGGGTCGTTTCCCGGAATATCCTCTGACGCCAAAACGTCAGGTGGGCGCCGTTTAGTCTGGACCAGGATCCAGACAGGGACAGCTCCCTTAGATAAATAATCGCCTCAGGGATGTTCTCATCAGTTCGTGCCGGGCAGTCCCGCCAATTGCAATATAGCGTCTATGAGTTAATTCTCAAGCCTTAGCGCCAGAGTTTCGAGGCGATCAGCCAGTCTTTCCAATGTTTCAGCAGCTTGTGTGACAGTAGAGTCGTCAGACTGCGACACTGGAGCGCCGCCGTTGCCCGTACTTCCATCGTGCAACTTGTCTGCCAATAGCAATGCAGAAAAAAGCAACAGACGGCTTTCATTCAGCCCACCAGAGGGGCCACCTGCCTCGCGCGCCTTCTCATCGACCATCGCGCCCAGAGCCTGCAACCGCAATTCCTCGCCATCTTTGCACGTAACGATATATTCGCGACCGGCGATGGATAGACGTACATCTGCCATTATGCGCCTCCACCCAAGATATCGTCTATCGCCTTAATCGCTTCGCGTGTTTCGGCTTTCAGCTTTTCATGACGGACCGCGACTTCGTTATCAGCCGCAGGCATCAGCCTATCTGGCAGTCGCTCCAGTCTCGATAAGGCGCGCTCTACGCGACCGATTGCGACAATAAGTCGTTGTGCTACCATGACTTGCCTCCCGAATGTAAGGATGAATAGCAGAAATCGCTATCGGTGCAAATGGTGGCCTGCGGATTCGCGTGACTGGCCTGTTAAATATCGTGCCTGAGGCAGGTCGGGATAAAGTGGCGGTCTATGCCCGCCCATTAACGTGTTGTTTGGATTTGCCCAATTACTGAACGCGTATCGGGGGGTGCGTCCAGGTCAAGGAATCGTGATGCACCGGACAACTAAAATTCGAAGCGCGCAGCTATATGCCGCTTTAGGATGTGCGCTTTTGGGAGCATGCGGCGGCGATGGGGCAGGCAGCGGCAGTGCGCCGCCAATAACGATACCTCCACAGCCGCAGCCGCAGCCACAACCGGGACCTCCAGGCGGTCCAGTTATCCAGCCATTAGGCACGCCAAGGATCATCTTGTCGAATAGCGCAACGACCACGTCGCTTAAGAATTCTCTGACGAGCAATTCCCCGCAGGCTTTGCGATTCAAGCAATCGGTCGATCAGGAAGTGGCGACCGGCAATGTCTATGGCATGGAGCCTTGGCACGTTGCCTTGATGGGTCAGGTAACCGGCACAGCATCTTACTGCACATGGGCGGTCGATAAGACTGACAATTATGTCAAAAGCGAAGAGGCGCGCATAGCGGCAAACACCACGCCGATTGTTGCAGGTGACAGTTACCTTGAAGTGGGAGGGTACATTGGCAATCTGTCGATGGTTTACGATTGGTGCCGAAGCAGCATGACTGCCTCGCAGCGTGAGCGGTGGAAGAATTTCGGTAACCAGGCGGTCTGGAACGTCTGGAACCATGCCTCCGCCAAATGGGGAACGCGGGTCGTTCCATGGACCGGCTGGTCTGTCGATAACCCCTCAAACAACTATTATTACTCGTTTCTACAAGCAACGATGTTACTCGGGCTGGCGACGCAGGGTGAGAATGACATGGCCGGTGATTGGCTAACTCGTTTCCGAACTACCAAGATCGAAAATCAGCTTGTTCCATTATTTAACGCAGACCTTGTTGGAGGCGGCTCTCGCGAGGGCACGGGGTACGGCACGGCGATGTTCAACCTTTGGCGCATCTACGACTGGTGGGAGCGCTCTACCGGCGAACGTATCGCAGACCGCACGCCGCACACGCTGGCATCAATGCCGTGGATGATTCATTCAATCGTTCCCACGCTTGATCGTATCCAAACAAGCGGAGACCATTCACGAGATTCGCAAGGGCTGCTGTTCGATTATCATCGCGCCTATCTCCAGAATTTGGCGGCTCTGTATCCGAACGAGCGCATTTCCGGGGTTGCGAAGACGCTGCTGGGTCAATCTTCTGTGAAGCAGATGAGCCAGCACTTCATGCGCTATTCGGATTATCTTTACGATCTGGTGTCGATTGCCGAACGACCGCTTTCTGATCTTTCGACCGCCTATTGGGCTTCGGGTACCGGAAGCTTTTCGATACGAGACAGCTGGTTGACGTCATCCGCTTATGCCAATTTCATGTGCGGGCCATATACCGAAAGCCACGCACATCAGGATCAGGGCAGCTTCGTGCTCTTCAAAGGAAGCTGGCTGGCCTACGACGCCAATATCGATGGGCGTTCCGGTATCGAGCAGGATCAGAAATATCACAATCTGGTGCGATTTGAATCCGGCGGCGCGCAGGTTCCACAATCCAACAATAAAGCCTGCAATATGAAGGCGCTGGCACATAATGCAGACTGGACCTATGCGCTGGCCGAAGCAACACCGATGTTCGCGTCCGGTTCTTCGGTAACCAGGTCCGAGCGCGAATTTGTTTTCATCAAGCCCTCGACATTTATCGTTTATGATCGCGCGCACGCAAACTCCGCTAATGTCCGGCGGATTTGGACGATGAACTTCCCCAAGGCACCATCAATTCAGGGTAATACAACCGCGCTGGTTGCCGGAAGTAATCGATTTGACATGACGAGACTTGCCCCAGCGAATGCAAATCCAGTCATCACTTTGTGGCGAGATGCAAATCCTGATCAATATGGTGCAAGGGGCAATGCTCCCGCTTCAGCGGCCGCTCGTGTCGATTGGACAGACGTGGGGGGCGACGGCAAAACCGAATTTCTGCACGTCATCGGTCTTGACGGTTCCGTATCGCAAGCTGTTCGATCAGACATATCAGGACAGACAGGCGCACGGGTAACGCTTGCAGACGGGCGAACTGCGACAGTGCGCTTCAATATATCCGGACAGGGCGGAACGATCGAAATACGCAGCTCTTCAGGTGCGGTTCTGCAAAGCACAACATTGCCAAATTCGGTTCAAGCACCACCATTATATAGCAACTAACTGTTTGGTTTTCGCATATCCGCGATCGCAAACGCCGTTATCGTCGTCCTATGATGGTAATCAGGGAGAAGTGAGCCAAAGCTGCTTCTGTGCATGAAAAGCACGGCCTGTCCCTTGACGCTGGACGCTCCGGTCCGCAAAGGGTGCGGACCGGCGACTCGGCAGGGTCGACGGCTTTGTCTGCGGCGACCGTCGCTGACTTCCCGATTTATGGGCAAATCTTTGGGGAATGACGATGACTGTCAGTGAACAGCAGATGGCCAATGCAATCCGGGCACTGGCCATGGTTGCGGTGCAGGCGGCCAATAGCGGCCATCCGGGCATGCCAATGGGCATGGCAGACGTGGCGACGGTCCTTTACTCGAAATTCCTCAAATTTGATCCGAAAGCACCGAAATGGGCGGACCGTGATCGTTTTGTGCTATCTGCAGGGCACGGCTCAATGCTTGCTTATGCCACATTATATCTGACAGGCTACGAAGCGCCGACAATCGAGGACATCCGAAATTTCCGTCAGCTCGGAAGTCCCTGTGCAGGGCATCCTGAAAATTTCCTGCTCGATGGCGTCGAATGCACGACTGGCCCGTTGGGGCAGGGGCTGGCGATGGCAGTAGGCATGGCGATTGCCGAGCGGCATCTGAACGCGCGTTTTGGCGACGATCTGGTTGATCACCGTACCTGGGTGGTAGCTGGCGATGGATGCCTGATGGAAGGCATCAACCATGAGGCTGTCGGCCTTGCGGGACATCTAGGTCTTGGCCGGTTGATTGTTTTCTGGGACGATAACAAGATCACCATCGACGGCGCCACGACTTTGTCGACGAGCGAAGATATTCCTGCGCGGTATACCGCAAGCGGATGGCATGTGGAAGCGTGTGATGGTCATGATTTCAAGGATATAGAGCGTGCAATTAAGAGTTCTTTGGAGGACAGTCGACCTTCTCTGATCGCCTGCCGCACGCTCATCGGCAAAGGTTCTCCCAATAAACAGGGTACCAAGGCACCGCATGGCAGCCCGCTCGGCGAAGATGAAATACTTGCGACCCGTGAGGCCATTAACTGGCCATATCCGGCGTTTGAGATTCCTGCTGACATCCTCGACGCATGGCGCGCAACTGGTCAGGTGGGTGCGGAAGCGCGCTCTGCTTGGGAGGGACGGCTTAAAGCATCGCCTAAAAGCTCAGAATTCGAAGCCGCTATGGCTGGAAAAGCCGACAATAGTTGGCTGAAGCCACACCTTGATGGCCTTATCGCCGCGCCGCAGAAGATCGCGACACGCAAGGCATCCGAAATCGCGCTAACGGCCGCCACAGCATCGCTGTCGGAATTATTGGGTGGTTCCGCGGATCTTACCGGCTCCAATTTTACCAAAACAACTTCGACGCCTGTTCTTGACGCCCAGAATTATGGCGGACGATATGTCAATTACGGCATTCGCGAATTTGGCATGGCGGCTGCGATGAACGGGATGGCGCTACACGGCGGAATCATTCCTTACGGTGGGACATTCCTGATTTTCTCGGATTATTGCCGCGCTGCCATCCGCTTGTCGGC
>JBGSPK010000181.1:0-12041 GCA_041738665.1 Sphingorhabdus sp.
GGCGAACAAGAACCCAGCGCTTATCCTGCTCCGGTTGATATTGGTCAGCAATAAGCACGAAGCCGAGCTTGCCGACATAGAAATCCAGTGCTTCGTCATAATCCCGAACGACAAGGGCGATGTGCGCAAGATAAGACATCGACCGCTTATGACTCGCCAAAAATTCGGAAACAAGCGTCGCGGGCATAAGCAATCATGGGGCAGTCCCTGCTTAAAATAGCTTATTCCGCAAATTCAATGACATCTGCGCCATTCGCCGCAAGTCTTGTTCGCTTGTCATAATCGCCAAGAACTGCCTTTGTAAGGCCGAAGTCGGTAATCGCCAAAATTACAAGCTCATCATTTGCGGACGTGTTTTTTGACTGATGAAAAACCCAACGCGGCACGAAGGCGAGCCCTCCGGGTTTCAACGTAATTGTTGCATCGCCAATGCGGACCTCCGCCTCGCCGCTGATGACATAGAACAGCGATTCATGCGCATGTTTGTGTAGTTCATTGTTGCACCCGGCCGCAATCCGAACCACGCGGGCGTCGAATGCCTGCGTCCCAGGAAAATCCAGCACATCGACCGAAAAATCGATACCCAATTTCTCATTGCGATTGCGATAAATTTCGCGGTGATTGTTGACGGGATCGGCTTGGAATTCGCTCACATCATGGACGGTTGCCAGAGGCTTGCGATCTTCGATGTTCCGGATGAGGTTCAACAGCTCTAGGTTCATTTCGTTTTCCTCGAATGGAAATGCGTCTGGCGCCAACGGGTGAGGCATCCAATCACATGTAGATCAGGAAGCCAGCGCCATTTCGGGAGTGTCGGCGCAGGTCAAAGCACGCTCATACATCCAGTCCCAAAACGACGAACGAAGCGACAATGCCTTAATCATCCCCCTGCGCAGGTCACCTTTGCCGGTGGGAGCAGCGGCGAAATAGAGCGAAATTTCTTCAAGCGCTTCTTGGTGATGGTCATCAACCGCCGTGTGCAGTGGAAAAAAGACCGTATCGTGCGGTTTCAGGTCAGTGCGGGACAGTGCCTTTACAAAGGGAATATAAATCGTGCTGACTATGTTTTCGGTGCCAAGACCCAGTGCCCCGAGCGCTTCTGCTGCAGATCCATAGGTCAAGGTTGTCAGAAAGGATTCACGCCAACAAACGAGTTCGATAGCCTCTCTTTCAGGCGAATATGGCGCGGTAACGCCCGTGGCCTCCCGAAATCGGCGAAACAGTTGTGGATGAGGAACGCCTTCAATCCACTCCCGCTCGACTCCAACAGCGGCGAGTTCCGCATATTCCTCATCTTCGTAAATACCCGATTCCTCGGTCAGGTTCTGCAGCAGGCTATTGCGATGGGCCGCGATTTCCAGCTTTGAAATCACGGTTGTCAGATAACGCGGAAAATGCAGCGAGTATCCGTAATAATGGTCAGCAAAATCGCGCAATGCCCAATCAGTGTCAGGCAGATCGCCATTACCCAATGCGCGCAGATAGGGGTGATTGACCGCGCGATGGTTCAACGATTCTTCAATAAGATCTTTGATGGAAACGGACACGTGAGCTCCTAAAGTGGATTGTTATTTTGCTGAGGCGTTGCGAGGAAGTCCGCGACCATCGCCCAGGGCCGCCGCCTATATCTGCAATTCCGGACCGATGAATATAAGGGCGAGGTACCGGTTCATTTTTTCGGGCAGCCATCCGGTAAGGACCAAGCCGAACTTGCCGATTGGGTCGATTTGCGGCAGCATCGACCTAGCATGTCGACTCAGGAGAGGGAGACCGACGATGATGGCACAAAGTGCGCTTGCCCCCGTTACAGTGGCGCGGGATATTTCCGGTCGCGATCTGCGCCATGCGCTTGCGGCGGGGTGGCGGGATTTTGTCGCATATCCGGTATATGGCCTGTTCTTCGCGGCCTTCTATGTAGTGGGCGGGCTCGGTCTGGTTTACGGCCTGTCGAGCATCGGTCAGGGCTGGTGGCTGATCCCGATCATGGCAGGATTTCCCCTGCTCGCGCCATTCACCGCAGTTGGCTTGTATGAAGTGAGCCGCAGGCGCGAGGCCGGGCTGCCACTCAGCTGGCGCGGCGTGCTCGGCGCGTTGGGCGGGCGTGGTGACGAGCAGCTGATCCTGATGGGCTGCATCGTGTTCGTTGCCTTCAGTTTCTGGATGATATTGGCGCACGGCATTTTTGCGATCTTCCTCGGCGAATCCGGGATAGGCGCGGAAACCGGGGCCTTGCTGCTGTCCACCGATGCGCTGGTCATGCTATTGGTCGGCAGCGCGGTTGGCGGGCTGTTTGCCCTTGGGCTGTTCGCTATCACCGTTATCAGCCTGCCGATGCTGGTCGACCGCGAGGTTGACTTCATCACTGCAATCATCGTCAGCCTTGGCGTTGTGCGGTCGAACAAGGGCGTGATGCTAGGCTGGGCCGCTTTGATTGCGGCCACGCTGACGCTGGCGATGCTGCCGATGTTTGCCGGGCTGTTCGTCGCGCTCCCCGTACTTGGCCACGCGACATGGCATCTATACCGGCGCGCAGTGGACGGCGGGCAAGGCTAAGCCGTCTACTTCTCCAGCCGTCGCCGGTTCGAGCGCACCCGGCGCGAATAATGTTCGATGCTGCCGCTCATAATCTGTTCGGGGCTGGAGCCCAATTTGCCGGTCATCAGGTCGAACCCGAGCGCCATATTGGCCGCGACTTTTTCGGACACCATCCGCTCCGCTTCTTTCGCAGCGGTCGGGCCACCAAAGGCCATCGCGCCCAGACGTTGGGCAATCACCATGTTGGATTCGGCGGCAAGCGCCCAAGCGTCCATGCCGATGCCGAACCAGTTTGGATTTTTCGTTTTGCGGGTCATATCGCCATTCCTACCTGCCCTCACGCAAATGTCACGTAGGAAAGCAGATTTCGCAATGCTCCGGGGAGCGGGCGATCAGCACGCAAGTGCAACCGCCCGTCCCTGAAGTATCTTAGCGACAGCGCACGTCATTGCGGTCAATGGCACGCCCGGCGGCGCCACCGGCGATAGCGCCCAATATGGTGCCGAGCGTATCGGAATTACCCGGCGCGATAATATTGCCCAGCACGCCGCCGGCAACTGCACCGACGATCAAGCCAGTCGTGCCATCCGAACGACGGCAATAATATTGGCCGTTCTGGCCACGATAGACCCGATCATTCTCGCTCAGGCGACGCTCGCGGTAACGGCGGTCATTGCGGTAATATTTGTCGGCATAATAGCCATTATAGCTGGGGTCGGGACGGTTATAATCATAATTGCCATAACGGTCGTACGAGCTGCGGTCATAATAGCCATAGCCGCCATCGTCATAGGCATTGCCGCCACCATAAGTGGCACAACCACCGGTCAGAGCAGTCGCGGCGATTAAAGTGGTCAGGATTGTCTTATTCATGTCGGCTTCCTTCGGAGTGTCCGAAAAGCCAAGGCAAAAAGACAGCGTCAGCGTGCGGACGGTTGCAGAGGAAGGTTAACTGGGCTGAGGGTGTGGTGTTCCGTGGGGCGTTGAAAAGCGCTGCGGCGAGGCAAGAGAAGTTGGGGTCGCGCCGCTAGACAATCCAACCCTGCAACTTCGCAAAGAGCAGCCCGGCCATCCCGGCAAGCAGCACATAGACCATGATCCAGAAGGCCAGACGCGGCGGGCGAGCAAGATCGGGGCGGCCTTCGGGATAATGCAGCACGCGGATCGTGCCGACATCGGGGCGCCGCATCGCGGTGTAGATGCCGTCGGCAACCTCATGCAATGTGCCATCGGCGGTAAAGCGATAGACGGCGGCATAGTCGGTATCGCCATCGGACATACCCGTGCGATGTCCGATCACCTCCCCCTGCACCCGCACCGCTGGCCGCAAGAGCCGCAACCGGTCATTCCACAGCATCGCCGTCAGAGCGACGACGAGCAGGGCAATCCCGAGCCAGCTTAAGTTGGTTTCCATGGACGCGATGTTTACCAGCGCGGGCCGAGCGAAGGAAGGGGAAGTTGGGGCGTGATGCGCAGCAACGGTGCGTTGACGATTTGTTGAGCATCCCATAGCATATCGGCATTATGCCGCCGGAAATTCTTGCGCTAATTGACAGGCCCTTGGTGCTCATCGCCGTGCTGGCGGTGGGTGCGGTTTTGGGTATTGGGGTGGAGCGGCTGGTCGAGGGGCAGAAGCGGGCCGAGCGGCGGGCTTATTGGCAGGGGCGTAATTCGGGCAAGAAGGGCGGCAAAGTTGTGCCGCTAAAGAAAGACGGGCTGTCCGAGGCGGCGAAGGCCAATGGTGGCGCCACCGATCAACTCGCCTGCGTGATGGCCGCCGATTTCAGCGCGCGCGCCTTGCTCAACCGGCCCGAGGCCAATCTTTTCAAGGCGCTCGACGCCGCCGTCATCGCGCGCAACCCCGGCTGGCAGGTGATGGCGCAGGTGTCGTTGGGCGAGTTTCTGGCCAGCCCCGACAAGGATGCCTATTGGGCAATCAATTCAAAGCGAGTCGACTTCGCGCTGATGGACCCGGACGCGCGGGTGGTGCACGCCATCGAATATCAGGGTAGCGGCCACCACCAAGGCACGGCGGCGGCAAGGGACGCGGTGAAGAAGGAAGCGCTGCGCAAGGCGGGCATCGGCTATCATGAGGTGGTCGCAGGACACACGACAGCGGGAGAGCTGCGGCGGCTGGTGGAGAAGTTGGTGCCGGGGTCTGATTAATACTCTGGGTCCGGAATATTTTCCCGGACTGTATTGCACAGCATTAGGAACTCGTTGAAGCCTTTTTGCTATGGCGTCTTGGACATGACACTAGGCAAACAACATAAGGACGAACTGGCGTTTAGCAGCAGCGCACGGCGCGATCTTCGGGTATGGGGCATGTTCGTCGTTGGCGCGGTGTTCGTGTTTGCTGCCTTTACTGTGGATCCGCAGAAAAACTGTGGCTCAAACGGTGAATGCGCGCCGTGGCTGATACCTGTTGCCTTCGTCATGGGTGCCGTGGTGGGCCTATCCGGTCTGGGCATGTTGATGGCCAACCCCAATCGCGGCAGTCGGTTTGACCCCGACACCGGCGAACTCGTCTGGTGGCAGAACCGCGTTGGCAAAAGCGGGGGAGACGAAGGACGGATCGTGCCCGAAGAGATCAGCCTGATCCGCATCGATCGGCGAAGCGAGGGCAAAGACGAGGTGCATCTCAACAATCGCGCGGGCGAGCGGCAGTTTTATTTCGATGAGGAAGTCATTGGCTGGGACCCGGAACGCTGGGGCGAGGCAATGCGCGAACGCTGGCCGCACATCGCGGTGGAAGTGACAGACTAAGGGCAGCCACCAAGAAACGGCGGAGGCAAGAGAAGTTGGTGCCGGGGGGCTAAATCGGTATAAGGCCCCGAACTGAAAATGACGTCTGACAGCCCCGATTCCCTGCCCCATAACGCCCCACCCTTATCGCTGCGCATATTGGTCGATGCCGATGCGTGTCCGGTGAAGGAGGAGATTTACAAGGTCGCCTGGCGCCACAATGTGCCCGTGGTGCTCGTCAGCAATGCGCGCTTTCGTATGCCAGACCATCCGCTGATTACGCGGCACATCGTATCGGACAGTTTCGACGCCGCCGATGACTGGATCGCGGAGCAGGCGGACAAGCGCAGCGTGGTGATCACCGCCGACATATTGCTTGCGGACCGATGCCTGAAAGCCGGGGCAGTCGTCATCGGCAATAATGGCAAGCCGTTCACCAGCGCCTCCATCGGCGGCGCCATCGCCACCCGAGCCATCATGGCCGATCTGCGCGCCGGGATGGACGGCATCACCGGAGGCCCCGCACCCTTTGCCAAAGCCGACCGGTCAAGGTTTTTGCAGGCGCTTGATGAAGCGTTGGTGCGGTTGGGGTGAGCGTCTGATTAACATACTGTCCCCGGAATTTAAGGGACGCGGTGAAAGGCACACGCTGCGTGGGGGCGGGCATCGGCGCTATGAGGTGGTCGCGGGACACATGACAGCGGGAGAGCTGCCGCGGCTGGTGGAGAAGTTGGTGCCGGGGTTGTGACTGCGGTATTATTCTGGATTTAAAAGAGCGGGAAGCCCGGTTGAAGCCGCTAAGTCTTCAGCGATGGCATGTATTTGGATCTAACTTCCTTTGAGAAAGAGTCAGAGCGAATTGTATCGCGCAGCCGCTCACGCGAGTCTGAAATACCTAATCCAATTAAGTGCTGGTCGATTATATCACAAACCTGCGTTACTCTGGAAATTAGCACACCTTCATCTGACGCCAATTTCACTACTTCATCACTGAATTTTATAGCTTCTTTTGCAGACAGACCCAAGATGTTGTTGGAGTTGTTTGCTGATCGACAAACCGCATCGATGATAAAATATCTATATATTTTAGTCGCGGCAGGTATTTTCTGATTTCTCCATAAAAATTCCAAACGGTAGTGAAGATATGCCACAGCGTAAGACGGACGGACATCGGTTGTTTCCCCAAAAACCACTTTTGCCTTGTCTGTGATTTCGTTGCGATAATTTCGTGCGGCACGATGGGGCGCACCCAGTAAACCTGCGGTCACAGCTTTAAATAGCGGTTGCATTTGTACAATCCGAGCGCGCTCGACCAATTCGGAACGATACTGATTTTCACGACGCTCTAAGTAAATTCGTTGATCTGCATCAGTGTTTCTTGAAAACTCTTCCAAGTTTTTCATAAATGGAAGGAGTGACCAAAATTGTTCATCGCGAACCTGATTTTGTTTATTCGTGCCAGAGATAATTGAAAATATGAAATCCTCATTTTTGGTACCTATTAAGCGAAACGGCACGTTTGTTTGTTCAATATTTTCTCTGTTAATAAATAAAATGTTACTTGTCTGACATCCATTGACTATTTGATAGTCTTCAATTGTGAATTTATTGCCAGTCCTGTCTATTGACTTAGCAACAACAGTTATACCATTGTTGCGATATACAAAATTTTCACCCTCTCCACCTTCAAGGTTAGATGAGATTTCGGCATTAATCTTAGATGTAGGGTTAAAATCTCTAATATTATCGTAAAATATTGCGCGATTGATATGAGAAATATTTCCGTCCTAATCATGAATTGAAATGATCTTTAGTAGCTCGGTAGCTGGAAGGTAACCGATGTAGGCTTCCTCTACGCTCGGATGCTCCGGCAACACTACGGCTTTATCAAATTCAATGGTAACATCGGACGCGGTAGAGGCGGCTCGGTACAAGCGTTGCAGTTGACCAGCGCCCACCATGCTTATCTCAATTCTGCCTTCATCGAAGATATTGAGTTCACCAAGGTGATTTTTAGTATTTTCGATTAAACGCTCTAACTTAGGCTGACTTTCATAGTTTCCTGTCGAAGCGTAAAAACAATGAATACCGGGATTTTGCTTTTTTACGCCAGTTTCGTAGATTTTTTCCATAGCGGAAATTAGGTCTGAAAGCTGAGGGCTTTCCTTACTCATGTGACCTTCAAAAAAGCCCTTTACCCCATCAAAGAATTTTGAAGCCTCGCCATAGTCAAATCCGGCAGTCGTCTTCGCCTGGAAAAAATAAAAATCGATTTGTGGGTTTTTTACATCCTCTAAAGCATTGGCAGCTTCATCGGCATCACGTACCAATTCACCCTGAATAATAATGGCTACGCCATCGAGGCCAAACTCCGTGCCGACTAAGTGCGCGTCAAAAGGCTCTACGTTCTCTCCAGATCCACCATTGATAATGCAGTAGATCGAATACAATTCAAATTGGTCACTTTCCGATTTTTCAGTCAAGCTAAACGCATCAGCAAATTCTTTCATTTGAGCTCGATTGACCGGATTCATTGCGCGTATCCTCCTAGATATTACCCATTTGTATGCTCGGACCCATTATTGAAGTCTAGCGTCAAATTATAGCGCAGGTAGCTGACCTTTTCGGACCGCGTTTGAAAATACTATCAAACAACTTGTTGGAAAACTTTCTACCAAACCGCTTAATCGCGCTAAATTTCTCTCAATCATGCTCCCGATCACCAGCGCCCATATATAGCTCGCGCCCAGTTTCGTCATAGACCTTGCTCATCTCTGCCATGCCTTCTTCAGCCTTCGCCAAGGCTTCGGCTGACAGGTCGGCCTCTGCTGCCGCGATGAAACCTTCGGCTGGCTGGTTCTGCAACCGCGCAAACTCCCTCACCTCCTGGCTGATCTTCATCGAGCAGAATTTCGGCCCGCACATGCTGCAGAAATGGGCGGTCTTCGCGCCTTCGGCTGGCAGCGTCTGGTCGTGATATTGCTCCGCGGTGTCGGGGTCGAGGCTGAGGTTGAACTGGTCGCGCCAGCGGAATTCGAAGCGCGCCTTGCTCAGCGCGTCGTCGCGGACTTGTGCCGCCGGGTGGCCCTTGGCCAGATCGGCTGCGTGGGCGGCCAGCTTATATGTCACCACGCCGACCTTCACATCGTCGCGGTCGGGCAGGCCCAGATGCTCCTTGGGCGTGACATAGCAGAGCATCGCCGTGCCATACCAGCCGATCATCGCCGCGCCGATGCCGCTGGTGATATGGTCATATCCCGGCGCAATGTCGGTGGTGAGCGGCCCGAGCGTGTAGAATGGCGCTTCGCCGCACACCTCAAGCTGCTTGGTCATATTCTCCTTGATCTTGTGCATCGGCACATGGCCGGGGCCTTCGATCATCACCTGAACATCGGATTTCCACGCGCGGTGGGTTAGCTCGCCCAGCGTGTAAAGCTCGGCAAATAGCGCTTCGTCATTGGCGTCGGCGATTGAGCCGGGGCGTAAACCGTCACCAAGGCTGTAGGCGATGTCATAGGCCTTCATGATCTCGGTGATGTCGTCGAAATGTTCGTAGAGGAAGCTTTCCTTGTGATGCGCGAGGCACCATTTCGCCATGATGCTGCCGCCGCGCGACACGATGCCGGTGACGCGCTTGGCGGCGAGCGGGACATATGGCAGGCGGACGCCGGCGTGGATGGTGAAATAATCGACGCCCTGTTCGGCTTGCTCGATGAGAGTATCGCGGAAGATTTCCCAGGTCAGGTCTTCGGCGACGCCGCCGACCTTTTCCAGCGCCTGATAGATCGGCACGGTACCGATGGGGACGGGCGAGTTGCGGATGATCCATTCGCGCGTGTCGTGGATGTTGCGGCCTGTGCTCAGGTCCATGACAGTGTCCGCGCCCCAGCGGATTGACCAGACCATCTTGTCGACTTCGGTGGCGACGTCGCTGGCGACCGCGCTGTTGCCGATATTGGCGTTGATCTTGACGAGGAAATTGCGGCCGATGGCCATCGGTTCGCTCTCGGGGTGGTTGATATTGTTGGGGATGATCGCGCGGCCACGGGCGATTTCGTCGCGGACGAATTCGGGCGTGACATAATCGGGGATGCTTGCGCCGAAGCTTTCGCCGTCGCGCTTATACTCGGCGAGGCGCGCGCGGCCCAGATTTTCGCGTTCCGCCACATATTCCATTTCAGGTGTGATGATGCCTTTGCGGGCATAATGCATCTGGCTGACGTTCATGCCGGGTTTGGCGCGCAGCACCTGCTTGCGGACATTGGGGAATGGCGCGACGCCGCCGCTGCGGTCGGGGCCGAGTTGGCCATTATCTTCGGGGCGGACTTCGCGCTGGAAGACCTGCTCGACATCGCCGCGCTCGCGGATCCAGCCGGAGCGGATTTCGGGTAGGCCGGTCGAGATGTCGATATGCGCGTCGGCGTCGGTGTAAGGGCCGCTGGGGTCATAAACGCGGACGGGGGCATCGTCGCAGCTCGGATCAAGATAAATCTCGCGCATGGCAACGCGGCGCGGGCCGACATAGATTTTTTTGCTGCCGCGGATGGGGCCGGTGGTGACGCCGATCTCTGTGCGTGCGGGGATGTCTGCCATGTTGTCTCTCCAAAATATCGTGAAGGAGAGCGCGGATTTCATGTGCCGCTCCCTCCCTACGCCCGCGTCAACGGGATCAGGTTCAGCGGGTCGGATGGCGTTACCCATCCCTCTCAGTCACACGACTCCCCGGGGATGGAGCGATACTAGGCGGCGAAGACAAAGCTGTCCAGCGCGGTGGTTTAGCTGGTGTGGCTTGCTCCATTCGAATTCATCGCCATCCAGAATATCGGCGAGCTGGCAAGGCGTAGGAAATTCTGTGCCAACAACGGGTCGATATCTGCGGCGCTGGCCTGCATCACAGCCGCTATCGCCGCCTTCGGTCCGCCCTGAGCAGATGAGAATTCGGCGAGCGTTGCGACCGCGACAATATGCGCGGCCAGTTGGTCCATTTCATCTTTGGGCGGATTACTGGCAAGTTCACCCTGCAAAATCCGCATCCAGATGCGGTGGTGGAGGCCATCCAGCCGCTCGGTCGGTATCCCGGTCGATTGGGCCAGCTTGGACCCAATCCAACTGACCCTGCTTTCGCGGCTATAGCCCGTTGTTTCAGGGTGAAACTGCTCTTGCGGTGACTGGATCATGCGTGCGCCCTCGTTTTGACGCCCAGCTTATGCCGCGATTACAGTTGCCAAAGCGTTAAGCGTCAGAACGTATAACTGACACCCGCTGCCAGAAACCATTGGTCGGCATCGCCGCGGATTGAGGTCACCGGCGAACGCTTTGCATCACCGGTAAGCCGCGAATAGCTCACCAAGCCGAACATGCCCCAGCCGCCATCGCGGGCATCACCCGACAAATCATATCCACCAAGCAATGATGCGCCATAGCTTTTCCATCCACCATCGGCTTGGAACACCGGCAGGCCGCTCGCTGCGCTGCCCGCGGCGTCAATGCTGAAATAGGTGTCGGCGTAATTGCCATCGACATGCGTGGCCGACAGGCTGATATTTGTAAAAATCGCAGTCGACAGCGGCGTGGAATAGCTGATGCTCGGGCTGATGAGGCGACCGCGATGCGCCTTTGCCACGTCCCATTGGATATCGGTTGAGAGCGTCAGCGTGTCATAAGCATGCAAGACTTTCGAGAAGGAGACGCCAGCGGTAGCGCCGACTTCAATCGCTATATCTTCCTTGCCGAGCAGGCGAACGACGGGATCCTTGATCTTGCTATTGCGGTCCATCCGCACGCGGACAAGCGGTCCTAAAAGGAATTTGACGTCGCTGGCACTGTTGCCGTCGGCGATGAGGTCAACATACAGACCCGGACCGCGCGCGCCGAAATCGAACCCGCCAACGCTGCCCTGGGCGATTGGCGCCGGAAATAGCACATAGTCATCCGAACCGTCGTAGCTTGGTGCATATCCTGCACCTACACCAAGCGTAAGCCAGTCACCGGCAAACACACCGCGGTCGGGCGCATCCGCCTTCGCGCTCTCGGCTTCCTGCGCCTGTGCGTAAAGTGGTTGGGCGGCGCATGCGGCAGCCAACGTGTACGCAGCGGCAAAAGTCTTGGCAATTTTCATGAAATGCTCCCATTTGTATCGAGCCTACAAACAAGCGGGTTAATCAAATGGTTCCACGCGGCAGCCGTGAAAACGCGATTAGAGCATATACTTCATTTTTACGCGCTGGCTGACCTCGTCGGCATCGACCGTGAAAGCCGCGCTTTTGAACTTGGGTGGCCCCGTCACCACTGCCGGGTTGCGCGAAAAACCGAAGCCTTCCTTTGGCAGGAATACCGCCATGTCCATTTTGCTGTTGGAATTTTCATCGTGCAGCAATGCGATAGCATATGTGCCACGGCTTATACCTGCAAAGCTGACAGAAGCGGCATCGCGGGCCGCGACCTTTGCACGGTAGCTTTTCGGATCCTTGCTGCAGTCAGGGAAAAATTTAGGATTTGCGGTTGCACAGACAAGGACATTGCCCTTCATGCTGCGCAGACCGTAAACGCTGACATCAAGCGTTGACGTGGTCGGGGATGCGTTCAGCGTTGCTCCTGCTCCGACCGCCGCGAAAGCTGCCAAGCCCAAGATCGGTGCCGCACATTTTGTCCCAAAACCTGAAATATAACCCATAATTTCCCCGATACGCGTCATGATGTTTCTGGTGATGCGTTGCTGTTATCAGCCAATTCCCTAATTTCCCGTTAACCATGAACTTGGG
>JBGSPK010000193.1:0-2321 GCA_041738665.1 Sphingorhabdus sp.
TGGTATGCGAGCGTCAATGCACTCGCCCGCCCGTTCAAGAAATACCGGACCGATTATCGCGTATTGCCGCGCGTGACCTATACCGAGCCTGAATTGGCAGCGGTCGGATTGACTGAAGCCGAAGCCATAAAGCAGGGGTTATCGTTCGACGTGACGCGCTATGATCTTGACGACCTCGACCGCGCGATTGCCGAGAGCGAGGCGATAGGCTTCGTCAAAATCCTAACCGCAAAAGGCAGCGACAAGATACTGGGCGCGACAATTGTTGGGAGCCATGCGGGCGAGATTTTGGCCGAGGTCACCTTTGCGATGAAGCACAATATGGGCTTACGGAAGATACTGCAGACCATCCATCCTTATCCGACCTGGGCCGAGGCTAACAAATATGCCGCTGGGCAATTTGGGTTGGCGCGCAAGCCAGAAGGACTGCTGAAATGGGCCGAGCGCTGGTTCCGCTGGCAGCGCAATTAGCGGAAGGTTTTTAAGGCGAGTATTATTCGTTGAGCCACCGTCAATATGCAGAGCGCTGCGAAAACCACCGCGAGCATTGGGAAATACCCCGGAAGCAAGCAGAAGAGGATGAAAAAGGCGATGGTTTCGCCGCCCTCCATTAATCCGGTAGAGTAGATAAATGCCTTTGCGCCATGCGCGCCATCTGCGTCACCGCGTCTCGCGGCGACGGCGGCAAAGCCCAGGAAACTGACGGCGGTGAGCGTGAAGCTTGCACCCAGTAACAGGGCCGGAAGCAAGTTTGCGTCGCTGGCCAGACCGAAGGCAACCGGCACCGAAACATAAAAAAGGAAGTCAGCGAGCGTATCGAGATAGCCGCCCCATTCGGTCGTGCCGTTGATACGGGCAACCGCGCCGTCAAAACCGTCGAATATCCGGTTGATCAAAATCAGCAACAGGCCGAGCGCAAATTGTTGCTGACTGATTGCCACTGCTGCTGCCAACCCCAAAAACGCACCAAAAAGAGTGAGTGCGTTCGCCGACACGCCAGATCTTGCCAGCCAAGCTGCACCGCGATCAAGCGGCGGATCGATCAAGCGGCGCAGCTTGCTGTCAAACATAAAGCGCGTTGGTCATTTCTTCGCCAGCAAATCCTTCAACGAGGAAAGTGCACCCAAAGGGGCGACTTCTTCCTCCGATTTAACGCCCGCAGCTTTGAGCGCTTTTTCAGCCACGGGGCTGCGCGGATAAGGGTTGAGCGCTAAACCAAGCGATTGCGCCACCGCTTCGCCCAGATCGATGGTCTGGCCGTCATGAAACATAACGTCGCAGTCATCGGCCTCAAGCTCGACTTCGCCGCTGGCCACTGGCTCAGGAATGAACCGGATATGGATAGGCTCGTCGAGTTTAACCGGCACGGGGTCGTTGCTGGCGATGCAATATTGCGCGAGGCTGGCGGTAAACCGCCCTGTTGCCACAATGTCCGATGTCTCGTGCTTCAGCGATATGTCCGCTTCGAGCGAACCCAGCGCGGCAAGGTCAAACCTTGCCATCAACCCCGAACGCGCTGTTTCGTCGGCGGACAGGCGGATGTCATGGCTGTGATTGCCGATTTCCGTCAGTTTGACGACATGGCTGAACTCGTTGGTGGTCACCATTTGGAGCTGCCCTCGACAATCATTTCAGGCAGTTGCGACCCCAGCGCGCGTTCGACCTCGAGCAACCCCTGATGCACATGCTTCACAGCCGCCGCATCGGCGGTCTCGCTGCGATAGATATTACGCAATATCGCCTCGTCGAGTTTGGCGGTATCGGCCAAAGCCTCACGAAACGCCCCGAGGCGGCCGCCTACTGCACCCATGATCTGGCCAATATGCTTGCCGACAATCATGTCGCCAATGCCGACTTCGCGCAGTTGCCCATCCATATCATCGACAAAGACTTCAGTGAGATGCGCCATATCCTGACCGCGCGCGGGGTCCTCCTCCAGACGCAACAGGACCAGCGACAGTATCGCTGCGACCATGTCAAAACGGCCATCAATGCTGTCGGGCACATCGCCTTCGGTATACCAATGCGGTTCGCGCGCTTTTGCAACGATCTGGTTGTACAGCGGAACGAGCTTCATCTTGGGGTCTGGTTCGGTATTTCCGAACAGGCGTTTTAGCAGGGACATATATAGCTCGCTTCTAACCGGCTCATCGGCTGTTAATCTGGACTTGCATATTGATATTGCGGCCTAAGGATGCAATGGCAAAGCCCTAGTTTAAAGAAATACCGGAGAAATATATGCGCGCGTCGCAAATTGCCAGTTTGACTGCCCTTGTCGCGGCTTTGGTGGTGACCTCCGGTTGCACCCGTCTGCGTGGCCA